>JACSSF010000231.1 GCA_014879375.1 Lysobacteraceae bacterium | reverse complement strand
CGGTATGCCGTTCAAGGATGCCGACGAGGAAGTCACGAGCGCGCAGAAGGTCAAGCTGCTCGGCTTCCTGCGTCGCACCCATGGGCGCGGTGATGCCGCCGGCGAGACCAGCGAAGCGCCGAAGAAGATCACCCTGGCGCGCCGCAAGGTGCAGGAAATCACCGTGGGCGGCGGTCGCAACAAGACGACCGTCGACGTGGTGGTGCGCAAGAAGGTCACCCTGGTCAATAAGAAGGGGGGCGTGGTCGAGGACAAGGGACCGGTCGATGACGAGCGCGCCGAGGCCCTGCGCAAGCTGGAGGAATCGCGCCAGCGCAACCTCGAGGAACAACAGCGCCTGGCCGACGACGATCGTCGCCGCGCCGAAGAGGCGGAAGCCGAGCGCATTCGCGCCGAGGAAGAAGCCAAGCGCCTGGCGGCTGAGGCCGTCGAGGCAGCTGCCGCGGCGAGCACCGATGGCGAGGCGCCTGCAGTGCGCAAGCCGGGCACCCACGGCACCCCGCATGCGCCGCGTGCGCGTGAACCGCAGCGTGATGATCGCGGCGCCAAGTCGCCCAAGCCGCGTGGTTCGCACGCGATGGTCGCGGGCGTCGAGGACGACGACTCCACCTCCAAGTTCGCCGGGCAGTTGCATCTGTCGGCGGCCGATCGCGCCCGTCGCGGTGCCTCCTCGCGGGGTCGCGCCAAGCCGCGCCGCGCGGCTGAACAATCACGCAGTGGCGGCGGCGAGCACGGCTTCCAGCGCCCGACCGCGCCGATCGTGCGTGAAATCTCGATTGCTGAAGCGATCACCGTGGCCGACCTCGCCCAGAAGCTTGCGCTCAAGGGCGGCGACGTGGTCAAGGCGCTGTTCAAGATGGGCGTGATGGCCACCATCACCCAGTCCATCGACCATGACACCGCGGTGCTGGTTACCGAGGAACTGGGCCATAAGGCCATCCGCGCCGACGCGGACGATGCCGAGACCGAACTGCTGGCGCATGCCGAGGAGATCAGCGGCGAGCAGGAACAGCGCCCGCCGGTCGTCACCATCATGGGTCACGTCGATCACGGCAAGACCTCGCTGCTGGACTACATCCGCCGTACCAAGATCGCCTCGGGCGAAGCGGGCGGCATCACTCAGCACATCGGTGCCTACCACGTCGAAACCGACAAGGGCGTCATCAGCTTCCTCGACACCCCGGGCCACGCAGCGTTCACCCAGATGCGTGCGCGCGGCGCCAAGCTCACCGACATCGTGGTGCTGGTCGTGGCCGCGGATGACGGCGTGATGCCGCAGACCAAGGAAGCGATCCAACATGCCAAGTCCGCCGGCGTGCCGCTGATCGTCGCGATCAACAAGATCGACAAGTCCGATGCCGATCCGATGCGGGTCAAGAACGAGCTGCTGGAAAGCGAAGTGGTCGCCGAAGACTTCGGTGGCGACACGCAGATGGTGGAGCTCTCGGCCAAGACCGGTGCGGGCGTCGATGAATTGCTCGATGCCATCAGTCTGCAGGCCGAAGTGCTTGAGCTCAAGGCCCCGGTCGATGGCCGCGCCGCCGGCGTGGTGATCGAATCCGCGCTCGACAAGGGCCGTGGCCCGGTCGCGACCGTGCTGGTGCAGCAGGGCACGCTCGAGAAGGGCGACTACCTGGTTTGCGGCGTGCAGTACGGCCGCGTGCGCGCCTTGTTCGATGAAACCGGCAGCCAGGTGCAGTCGGCGGGTCCGTCGATCCCGGTGCAGGTGCTCGGCTTGTCCGGCGTGCCGGATGCAGGCGATGACTTCGTCGTCGTCGCCGACGAGCGCCTCGCCAAGGACGTCGCCCAGCAGCGTGATGCCAAGCGCCGTGAATCGCGCCTGGTCGCTGCTGCGGGCAACCGCATGGAAGACATCATGGCGCAGATGGGCGCCGGCTCCGAGCAGCAGGTGCTGAACCTGGTGGTCAAGGCCGACGTGCATGGCTCCATGCAGGCGCTGCGTGATGCGCTGACCTCGTTGTCCAACGACCAGATCCGCATCAACGTGATCGGCTCGGGCGTCGGCGGCATCACCGAATCCGATGCGCAGCTGGCCGCGACCTCCAAGGCCACCGTGATCGGCTTCAACGTGCGTGCGGATGCCTCGGCGCGCAAGGTGATCGAAGGCAAC
>JACSSF010000015.1 GCA_014879375.1 Lysobacteraceae bacterium | reverse complement strand
GGACCGCCACGACATCGACTGGCTGATCCCGCACCAGGCCAACCTGCGCATCATCGAGGCGACCGCCAAGCGCCTGGACATGCCGATGGAGCGCGTGGTCGTGACCGTGGACCAGCACGGCAACACCTCGTCCGGCTCGGTGCCGCTGGCGCTGGACGCCGCGGTGCGCTCGGGCAAGGTGCAACGCGGCCAGCTGCTGCTGCTGGAGGCTTTCGGTGGCGGCTTCACCTGGGGCTCGGTGCTGCTGCGCTACTGAGCCGGCGCATCGACGCATACGTGCGGGTACAGACGGCCATCACAGGCCACCGGTAAACTGAGCGGTTTCAGGCAAACGGATGCACGCGTGAGCAAACAACTGGCTTTCGTCTTCCCCGGCCAAGGCTCGCAGAGCCTCGGCATGCTGGCCGAACTCTCCGAGGCCCATCCCGTCGTGCGCGCGACCTTCGAGGAAGCCTCCGATGGTGCCGGCACCGAGCTGTGGGCGATGTCGCAAAGCGGCCCGGAGCAAATGCTCAATCGCACCGAATACACCCAGCCGGCGCTGCTCGCGGCAGGCATCGCGGTGTGGCGCGTGTGGCAGCAGCAGGGCGGGCCGATGCCGGCGCAGCTGGCCGGCCACAGCCTTGGCGAATACACCGCGCTGGTCGCGGCTGGTGCACTGACCTTGCGTGATGGCGCGCACTTGGTGCGCATCCGCGGCCAGTTGATGCAGGATGCCGCGCCCGCCGGTACAGGCGCGATGGCGGCCGTGATCGGCGCCGACGACGCGCTGGTGGCAGAAGTCTGCAAAGAAGCTTCGGACACCCAGGTGGTGGTGCCCGCCAACTACAACTCGCCGGGCCAGATCGTGATCGGCGGCGATGCGGCGGCGGTGGATCGCGCGATCGCCTTGCTGGGCGAGAAGGGCGTGCGCAAGGTGGTGAAACTGGCGGTCAGCGTGCCTTCGCATACGCCGATGATGCGTGAAGCCGCGAATCGCCTGGCCGAGACGATGGCCGGGCTTGCCTGGCGCGCGCCGTCGATCCCGGTGGTGCAGAACGTCGATGCCGCGGTGCAGCCCAACCTCGATGCGATCCGCGATGCGTTGGTGCGCCAGCTCTACCTGCCGGTGCAGTGGACGCGCTGCGTCGAAACGCTGGCGGGCAACGGCGCGACGCGGATTGGCGAATGCGGTCCGGGCAAGGTGCTGACGGGCCTTGCCAAGCGCATCGACAAATCGCTCGACGCCCGCGCACTGGGCAGCCTGCCCGATCTCGAAACTGCCTTGGAAGAATGGAAAGCCTGATGAGCAAGCCCCTGGAAAACGAAATCGTCCTGGTCACCGGCGCATCGCGCGGGATCGGCGCGGCCATCGCCGACGAACTGGCGGCCCGTGGCGCCACCGTGATTGGCACTGCGACCAGCGAATCCGGCGCGGCCACGATCGCCGAACGCCTGAAACCGCTGGGCGGCCACGGACGCGTGCTCAACGTCAATGAAGCGGGCAGCATCGAGGGCCTGATCGACGACATCCAGAAGGAATTCGGCGGCCTGACGATCCTGGTCAACAACGCCGGCATCACCCGTGACAACCTGTTGATGCGGATGAAGGACGAGGACTGGCAGGCCATCCTCGACACCAACCTGACCAGCGTGTATCGCGCCAGCAAGGCGGTGATGCGCGGGATGATGAAGGCACGCAAGGGCCGCATCATCAACATCGCCTCCGTCATCGGCGTGACCGGCAACGCGGGGCAGGCCAACTACGCCGCCGCCAAGGCGGGCATCATCGCGTTCTCCAAATCGCTGGCGAAGGAGATCGGCAGTCGCGGCATCACCGTGAATGTCGTCGCGCCGGGCTTCATTGCCACCGACATGACCAAGGACCTGCCGGACGATGCCAAGGCCGCGATGGCCGAGCAGATCGCGTTGGGGCGCCTCGGCGAGCCGGCCGACATCGCTCGCGCCGTGGCTTTCCTCGCCGGGCCGGATGCCAGTTACATCACCGGTGAAACCCTGCATGTCAATGGCGGCATGTACATGCCCTGAGGGCTTGCAAATCGGCGGCCGATGGCGCTGAATGCGACCATTCGCCGGCGTCGCGTGGCATCCATGGTTTCCCGTACACTTACCACCAGCTTTCATCCGAACAAT
>JACSSF010000102.1 GCA_014879375.1 Lysobacteraceae bacterium | reverse complement strand
CGGCCGCGGCCGCGCAGACGGTTGATGGTGCCGGAGAGGCGTTCGGTCAACGATTCGAACATGGGCGATACGGCCTTGAATGCAGCGCACAAGTATAGCGGCCGCTGACTTCGCTCCGCCGTGCATGCGACACTGGCGGGATGATCGTCACCTTCCTCGCCGTCGCCCTGTACTTGGCCGCCGCCGTGCTGCTGGGCGTGTCGCTGCGGCGCGCGGAAGACGTCCCCAATCGCGGCTGGTTGCCGCTGGCGGTATTGGCGATGCTGTTCCACGGCGAGATCCACGCCGCCGCCTGGCGCCAGGCCGGTGCGCCGGACATGCATTTCTTCGCCGCGCTGTCGTTGTCCTCGCTGGGGATGGCGGCGCTCACCACCGTGTTCGCGATGCGCGGGCGGATGATGGCGCTCGGCGTGATCGTGTATCCGCTGGCCGCGCTGTTCGCCCTGCTCTATTCGCTGCACGGGCATTCCCGCCCGGTGGCGATGGACTGGCAGCTGCAACTGCATGCCTGGTGCGCACTGCTGGCCTACGCCACCCTGGCGATCGCCGCGCTCCTGGCGGTGCTGCTGTGGCTGCAGGAGCGTGCGCTGCGCCGCCGCGAGTTCCACCGCTGGCTGCGCATCCTCCCGCCCTTGACCGAGCTTGAAACCGTGCTGTTCCGCACGATTGCCGTTGGTTTCGTGCTGCTCACCGCGACCCTGCTCACCGGCGCCCTGTTCGTGCATGATCTCTTCGCCCAGCACCTCGCCCACAAGACGGTGCTGTCGATCCTGTCGTGGCTGGTGTTCGGCATCCTGCTGTTCGGCCGCTGGCGCTATGGCTGGCGTGGCCGCACGGCGGCGGCCATGGTGCTCGGCGCGATGCTGTTCCTGTTCCTGGCCTTCTTCGGCAGCCAGTTCGTCTACGATTTCGTCCTCAAACGCGGCTGAGCCCCTTAAGACGGGCTGAATGCACGGCTTTTGCCGATGATATATTTGCCTTGACAAATATTGCAGGGGCTATAGAATGCGCCCCCATGAACGTGAATGCGTGCAACATCGCCTCGGACGAGGCCGCCTCCTTCGGCCTGCTGCTGCGCCAGGTCCGCGACCTGTCGCAGGCGGCGCTGGAAGGCGAGTTGGCCGCTTCCGGGCATGAGCTCAATTTCAGCCAGTACATCACCCTGAAGAAGCTGGGGGCGGGCTGCGCCAGCCCTGGCGAACTGGCCCGCGCGGCCGATCTCAACCCCGGCGCGATGACCCGCGTGCTGGACCAGCTCGAAGGCAAGGGCCTGCTGCGCCGCACGGCCGACCCTGACGACCGCCGCGCCCTGCGCATCGAGCTCGACGCCAGCGCCAACCCCTTGATCCATGACATCCGCAGCTGCGGCCAGCGCGTCCTTGCGCGCGCCCAGCACGGCCTGAGCCCCGCCGAGCAGGCCGAGTTCCGCCGCCTGCTTGAACACATCCGCGACAACCTCCTCGACGCCCCACGAGGCTGACCCCATGACATCCGCATCCCTCTCCCGCCGCATCGCCCCGGCGTTGTTGGCGACCCTGATCGCCGGCTGCGCCAGCACCCACGGCCTCTCCCCCACGTCCAGCCTGGGCGATGTCGACCGCCTGTCGAGCGCCGATTCGCTGGCCCGGGCCGAGGTTTCCCCCGCCGCCTGGCCCGAAGCCGAGTGGTGGCGCAGCCTGGGCGACCCCAACCTCGACGCGCTGATCGCGACCGCGCTCAGCGGCACGCCTTCGCTCGACGCCGCCGATGCGCGCCTGCGCAAGGCCTTGGCGCAAGCCGGCCTCGCCGAAGCCGGGCTGATGCCGACCCTGGGCGCCAGTGCATCGCACACCCATGCCGAACTGCCGGATGCCCTGCCGGAGCCAGTCGGCGGGATGACGCTCGGCTCGACGATGGTCTCGCTCAGCTTCGCCTGGGCACCGGACCTGTGGGGCGGCAAGCGCGCGCGCTACCACGCGGCGCTCGGCTCGGTGCGGGCCAGCGAGGCCGAGGCGCAGGCCGCCCGGGTCATGTTGGCCGGCAACATCGCCCATGCCTGGGTCGCGCTCTCGCAAGCCCACGAGTTGCAGGATGTCGCCCTGGCCGAGGCCGAGCGCAACATCGGCATGCGCAAGCTCTCCGAGCAGCGCGTGCGTGCAGGCATCGACAATCGCATCGCGCTCGAGCGCATCGACAGCGCTGAAGCCGCCGCGCGCGCGCAGGCCGGCGCTGCCGCCCAGCAGGTCGAGGCCCTGCAAAACGCGCTGGCCGTGCTGGCCGGGCAAGGGCCCGATTTCGGCCTCACCCTGCCGCGACCGCAGCTGGACACCCCATCGATCCAGGTGCCGTCGGTGCTACCCAGCGACCTCATCGCCCGCCGCGCCGATGTCACCGCCGCGCGCTGGCGGATCGAGGCCGCATCGCAATCGATCAAGGCATCCAAGGCCGATTTCTATCCGACCATCAATCTGGCCGCGATGGCCGGCGTGGTCGGCAGTTCGCTCTCCAACCTGTTCAAGAGCGAGTCGACGTTCGCCTATGCCTCGCCCGCGATCAGCCTGCCGATTCTCGACGGCGGCCGCCTGCGCAACCAGCTGGCCGGCAGCAACGCGGACTTTGACCTTGCCATCGCCAACTACGACCAGACGGTGTTGAACGCGCTGCGCGAAGTGGTGGATGCCACCCAATCCTCGCGTTCGCTCGAGGCGCAGGTCGAGCAGACCCGGCGCGCACGTGATTCGGCCGAGCGCTCCGCCCAGTTGATGGCGCAGCGCCGCCAGGCGGGCCTTGCCAATCAGCTGGACGTGCTCGACGCTCAGCGCCCGCTGCTGCAACTTGAGCAGCAACTGGCAACGCTGCACGCACGCCGCATCGATGCCGCGGTGAACCTCGACATCGCCCTGGGCGGCGGCCTGCCGGTTGCCCAACTTCCTGCCTCCAACGACACACTCGACAAGACCGCATCGCCATGACGACCGAACCCAACGCCCAATCCGATACGCCGGCGCAGCCGCAGGTCTCCACCCCGCTGCCGCCGAGCCAGTCCATCCCCACCCCGCAGCAGCGCAAGCGCAAGAAGGCGCTGTTGGTGCTGGCCGCGATCATCGTGCTGGCCGGCTTGGGCTGGCTGGCGTGGCATTTCCTCGTCGGCCGCTGGTCGGAGGAAACCGAAGACGCCTACGTGCAGGGCAACGTGGTCACGGTGACGCCGCAGACCGGCGGCACGGTGGTCGCGATCGGCGCCGAGGACGGCCAGCGCGTGCTCGCCGGACAGGTCTTGGTGCAGTTCGATGGTGCCGATGCCGATGCCGCCTACGCGCAGGCCGAGGCCGGCCTCGCCAACGCGGTGCGCCAGGTGCGCGGCGTGTATCGCTCGATCGATGCGGGCCAGGCCGACGTGCAGGCACGCGCCGCCGCCGTGCGCCAGGCGCAGTCCGCGCTGGACTCCGCCCGCGCCGATGTCGCGCGACGCAGCGGGTTGGTCGCCAGTGGCGCCGTGTCCGCCGAAGAACTCGCCCACGCACGCACCCAGCTCGCCACCGCCGAGGCGACGCTCGCTTCCGCGCAGGCCGCCGTGTCCGGGGCTCGCGAGAACGTCGCACGCAATCGCGCGCTGGTGGACAACGCCGGCCTGCGCAACAACCCGCAGGTGGCCGCGGCCGCCGCGCAGCTGCGCCAGGCGTGGATCAACAAGCAGCGCACGCAGGTGATTTCGCCCATCGACGGTTTCGTCGCCAAGCGCACCGTGCAGCTCGGCCAGCGCATCGCCCCGGGCACGCCGTTGATGGCGGTGATCCCGCTGCACGAGGTCTGGGTCGATGCCAACTTCAAGGAGACCCAGCTGAACAAGCTGCGCCTCGGCCAGCGCGTGGAGCTGACCTCCGAGCTGTATGGCGATGACGTGGTCTACCACGGCAAGTTGCAGAGTCTGGGCCTTGGTACCGGCAGCGCGTTCTCGATCCTGCCGGCGCAGAATGCCAGCGGCAACTGGATCAAGATCGTCCAGCGCGTCCCGGTGCGCGTCGCCCTGGAGCAGAAGGAACTGGACGAGCATCCGTTGCGCCTGGGCCTGTCGATGGCGGTCAAGGTGAACCTGCACGACAAGGGCGAAGGCCTGCTGCCGACCGCGCCGATGGCTGCACCTGCGCAAGGCACGACTGCTTATGACAAGCAGCAGAAGGATGCCGATGCGCAGGTGGAAGCGATCATCGACGCCAACCTCGGCGGCACGCGCGACTAAGCCATGTCATCGACGACGGCAACCCCAGGCGAGCTGCCGGGCGGCCAGGCGCCGGCCGAAACCGCGGCCAACATGCCCGGCTTCGCGCCGCCCAATCGCGCGCTGACGACGATTGGCCTCGCCCTCGCCAGCTTCATGCAGGTGCTGGACACGACGATCGCCAACGTCTCGTTGCCGACCATCTCCGGCAACCTTGGCGGCAGCGCGAGCCAGGCGACATGGGTCATCACCTCCTTCGCGGTGTCCACCGCGATCGCCCTGCCGCTGACCGGCTGGCTGGCGCGGCGCTTCGGCGAGCGCAAGCTGTTCATGTGGTCGACGATGGCGTTCGTCATCGCCTCGTTCCTGTGCGGCATCGCCAATTCGATGGGCTTGCTGGTGACCGCGCGTGCGCTGCAGGGCCTCGTCGCCGGGCCGATGTACCCGATCACCCAGGCCTTGCTGTTGTCGATCTATCCCCCTGCCAAACGCGGGCAGGCCATCGCGCTGCTCGCGATGGTGACGGTGGTCGCGCCGATCGCCGGGCCGATCCTCGGCGGCTGGATCACCGACAACTACAGCTGGGAATGGATCTTCTTCATCAACATCCCGCTCGGCATCTTCGCCAGCCTGGTCGTCGGCAGCCAGTTGAAAGGCCGGCCGGAGAAGCTCGAGAAGCCGAAGATGGATTACGTCGGCCTTGCCACGCTGGTGCTCGGCGTCGGCGCGCTGCAGCTGCTGCTGGACCTCGGCAACGACGAGGACTGGTTCAACTCCAGCCACATGGTCGCGCTGGCGATCATCGCGGCGATCTCGCTGGTGGTGTTCGTGATCTGGGAGCTCACCGACGAGGACCCGATCGTCAACCTGCGCCTGTTCCGCCACCGCAACTTCACCGCGGGCACCATCGCGATGGTGCTGGCGTACTCGGCGTTCTTCGCGGTCGGCATCCTGGTGCCGCTGTGGCTGCAACGCAACCTCGGCTACACCGCGATCTGGGCGGGCCTGGCCACCGCGCCCATCGGCATCCTGCCGGTGCTGATCGCGCCGATCATCGGCAAATACGGCAACCGGGTGGACCTGCGCATCCTCGCCAGCGGTGCGTTCATCGTGATGGCCTTCACCAGCTTCCTGCGCTCGCACTTCAACCTGGACGTGGACTTCAACCACGTGGCGACGATCCAGCTGATGCAGGGGCTGGGCGTCGCATTGTTCTTCATGCCGGTGCTGCAGATCCTGTTGTCGGACCTGGAGCCGCACGAGATCGCGGCGGGCTCTGGCCTGTCCACCTTCCTGCGCACGCTGGGCGGCAGTTTCGCTGCATCGCTCACCACCTATGCGTGGACGCAGCGCAGCGCCGTGCACCACGCGCAGCTGACCGAGCACATCCCGGCGACCGACCCTGCGATGCTGCAGACCGTGGCGCAATACGGCGGCGGGGACCTGCAACGCGGCGCGAGCGTGCTCAACAACATGATCACCCAGCAGGCGATGCAGATCGGTTTCAACGAGATCTTCCACCTGCTCGGGCTGATCTTCCTCGCGGTGATCGCCTGCGTGTGGATCGCCAAACCGCCGTTCGCGGCCAAGGGCCCGGGCGCCGCGGCCGGCGGGCACTGATATTGCTTATAGCCACCATTCATTTCATTCCCGGTGGCGCAGCGCTAGCATGGGGGAGGTTTCCGACCCGTGCGACGTGATGTCTGCCCAGCGCAACAAATCGCTTGTTTCCGCCGGCCCTCTCGATCCGCGCGGTGAACGCCGGGCGGAGCGCATGCTGGACGCGGCGGTGGCCGAATTCACCGCCAAGGGCTGGCGCAACACCCGGCTGGACGACATCGTGGCGCGCTCGGGCGGGTCGATGGCGACGCTCTATCGCGCCTTCGGCAACAAGAAAGGCCTGGTCCATGCCCTGATCGCGCGCGAGGCCGAGCAGCTCTGCCATGGCCTGCGGGCACTCGAGAATGACGACCTGCCGCCGGAAGAGGCCCTGGCATCGGCGGCCACCGGCATCATCGACATTCTGCTCAAGCCGGAGACGCTGGTCATCAACCTGATCGCCGTCGGCGAAGGGCGCGACGTGCCGGAAATCCGCGACCTGTTCTTCCAGCAGAACGTGACGCCGGCCCACCAGTTGCTGCGCGCCTACCTGCAGCGCCAGCACGATGCCGGCCGCCTGCATGTCCCCGACCCCGTCGCGGCATCGAACGTGTTTTTCATGAGCCTGTTCGGCGACATGCTGTTCCGCTGGATCAGCGGGATCGACCCGGCCCCGGATGAAGCCGGCGTGCGCGAACGCATCCCCGCGATCCTCAGCATCTTCATTGAAGGCCTGCGCCCGCGCGGATGATGCATCGCGGCTTGACAGCACCGTCACGTCACGGGGAGTATCAGTAACAAGCATTACATTAATAAGTGGCGCGAGGGAGGGAGCGACATGCGATTCGCCTTGCTTTGGCTGTTGCTGCTCGTGCTGGTGTTGGTCATGGGGAGTGACCGCACGCTGGCGACGGGTCAGGAGGCTGCGCAGCAGTCGCTGCCATCGACGCATTTCGGTGCCCCCGATGATCCCCAGTCGATGACGCGGCTGAACAGCCCGATCACTGGCTTCACCAATGCGCGCCCCGCCACCAACCCGCAGGCCCCCGATGCCAAGCCGGTCGGCCAGC
This sequence comes from Lysobacteraceae bacterium, assembly GCA_014879375.1. Classification (GTDB taxonomy): domain Bacteria; phylum Pseudomonadota; class Gammaproteobacteria; order Xanthomonadales; family Xanthomonadaceae; genus Solilutibacter. The sequence goes on along the minus strand of JACSSF010000102.1, from coordinate 5,588 downwards.
AGGTCTGTACCGCCTGCCACGCCAAGGAAGCCGACAACTTCGCCCACTCCACCCATTCGCTGGGCATGGAAGCGGCCATCGCGCGCGATCCCGCCACCGCCACCTGCGAGGCCTGCCACGGCCCGGGTTCGGAGCACGCCAAGCGTCCGGCCGAGCATGGCCTGATCATCGCCTTCACCAAGGATCGCGGCACCTCGGTCGAGACCCAGGCCAACACCTGCCTGAACTGCCACGAGGGCGGTGCGCGTGACCATTGGCTGGGCTCCGTGCACCAGCGCAACGGCCTATCGTGCAGCGACTGCCACAACCCGATGACCCAGGTCTCCGCCGAAGGGCTGACGGCCAAGGAGTCGATCAACCAGACCTGCGCGACCTGCCACAACGACATCCGTCAGCAGTTCAACCGCCGCTCGCACATGCCGCTGCCCGAAGGCCAGATGGCCTGTGTGGATTGCCACAACCCGCACGGCACGTTGAGCGCGGCGCTGATGAAGACCGATACGGTCAACGAGACTTGTTACCAGTGCCATGCCGAGAAGCGCGGGCCGTTCCTGTTCGAACACGCGCCGGTACGCGAGAGCTGCCTGAACTGCCACACGCCGCATGGATCCAACCAGCACGCGCTGCTGGTCGCCCCGATCCCGATGCTGTGCCAGCAGTGCCACTCGCATATGCGGCATCCCAATGACCTGTTCACGCCGCAGCAGCTGGCCACCGGCACCGGGCCCAACGAGCGCCTGATGGGTCGTGGCTGCGTCAGCTGCCATGCCCAGATCCACGGGTCCAACAGCCCTTCAGGACCGCGTCTGCACCGCTAAGCCTGCACCGCCCAGGGAGTACAGCCATGCCCAGACAACCGCACACCAAGACGCCCAACCGTCACTACCTGGCGCTGGCGCTGGCGGCGGTCCTGGGCGCGCCCGGGGCGGCTCTCGCGCAAGACAGCGGCGCGGGCATCGACCTGCAGTTCGGCAACCCGCTCGACCCGACCGGCCAGAACCTCCACGATGGCTGCACGCCCGGCGGCAACAGCTGGCTGAATGACGAGCGCAAGCACACCCCGACCGGGGCGATGTACGCCTGCCGGCCGGATTACCCGGACTTCAAGACCGGCCAAGCCTGGCGATATCGCGGCACCATCGGCGTCGGCTACCTGGCGGTCAGCGGCGACGAAGACAACATGGCGTGGCGCCGGTTCTCCAACTTCAAGGACGGCGGCATCTTCAGCGCCAACCTGCGCTTCGAGAAGCCGGTCGATGGCAAGTACGTCGATGTGCGCAGCAGCTTCATCAACCAGGACAGCTACTACCTGCGTGCGGTGTTCGGGCAGGCCGGCAAGTACCGCGTGCAGGCCTTCGCGCGCGCGATGAGCAACGTCACCAGCGGCAATGCACGCTCGATCTGGGACGGCGTGGGCACCAACCACCTCACCCTCAAATCCGGCCTGACCCCGGCCACCAGCACCCATGCGCAAGTGGCGGCGGTCTCGGCAGCGTCGCCCGAACGCATCCTCAGCGTGGTGCGCGACAAGCAGGGCGTGGGCATCAGCTACTACCTCAACCCGCGCTGGACTTTCTACGGCAACGCCAGCCATGAAAGCCGCGAAGGTGCGCGCCCGTTCGGCGGCCCGTTCTTCTTCTCGTCCTTCGGCGGCATCTACGAGACGCCGCGACCGATCGACGACAGCACCGTCAATTTCAGCGGCGGGGCACGCTTCACCGGCAAGAAGTGGCGGATGAACTTCAGCTACACCGGCTCGTTCTTCCGCAATGCGTATTCGAGCTTCGATTACGAGGTGCCTTTCCCGGTCCACAACGTGGTGCCGGGCACGACGTCCCCGCCCATCGGCAGCGGCGTGTTCGCCTACGAGCCCGAAAACGACTATCACAACCTGCGCGCCAGTTTCACCCGCAAGGTGGCCAAGAACGGCGAGTTCAGCCTGGCGCTCTCCGGCAGCCGCTCGCGCCAGAACGACGGGCTGATTCCCCACACCGCGTGCCAGGGCCAGCTCGGCATTCCCATCCCGGGACGCATGATCAATTGCGCCGACTGGAACACCACGGCCGCCCTGTCCCGCCAGAGCGCCGATCTCGCGATCAATTCGCAAATGGTCGACATGCGCCTGGTGATGCAGCCCACCGACAAGTTCACCTGGCGGATCACCGCGCGCCACCAGCGCGACGATTACTCGGGCACCTACAACAGCTACAACCCGCTGACCGGACAATGGGGCTACATCGCGGAAAACGGCGCACAGGGCAGCGCGATACCGGGCGAGATGGGCATCTGGGATCCGGGCGTGTTCAACAGTGGCGTCCTCACCCGCGTGCGCAACCTGCCGCTGGACAAGCAGACCCAGCAAGTGGTGCTCGGCGGCGACTGGCAGCTCAACGCCAAGAACACCCTGGGCGCCAGCTACACCTATGACCGCATGGAACACACCAATCGTGAAGTCACGACCAGCCGCGACAACAGCGTCAAGCTGACCTGGAACAACCGCGCGCTGGAGTGGCTCACCTTCCGCGCCAACTACACCTGGATGCGCCGTAGCGGCAACGCGTACAACGAGGATCCGTACGAATTCACCTTCTCCAGCTCGCTGCCGGGCTACGTCCCGCCCGCCACCGGCACGCCGGCGCACACCGTGGCGCAGCTGCGCAAATACGATGTCGGCGACCTGACCCGCAACAAGCTGTACCTGCAGGCGATGTTCACCCTGCCGCACGACATGACCCTCAGCGCGCAAGTGCGTGGCGAGCGCAACGACTACGATGCCGAACTGGGCCGCACTGCCTGGGACACCTACGGCACCAGCCTGCAGTGGGATTGGCAGCCCACCTCGGCGACCGTCGCCAGCGCCTGGTACGGCTTCGACCGCTCGGATCTGGACATCGCCAACGTCAATGACCTCGCGATGTTGCCCGATCCCAACCTCGGCGGCCCCAGCTATCCCAATGCCAACCGCTGGTGGATGACCGACAAGCAGCGCAACCACTATGCCGGCGCCAGCCTCAGCCAACGCATCAAGCGCGCCACGCTGACCGCCGACTGGAACTACATCAGCTCGCGCGGCGATACTTCCTATCGCTACAACTCAGCCGGTGCCCTGAGCGTGCCCGCCGATGCCGTGCCCGGCCTTGCCGGCACCTTCCCCGAGATGCGCTGGCGGATCAACACGCTCACCGTCGGGGTCAACTTCCCGATCAACGACCGCCTCAACCTGCGCCTGTTCGATACCTGGCAGAAAGGCAGCCTGTTCGATTGGCACTACAGTGGCTTCGACAACGGCCAGGTCATCGGCACCATGGTCTATACCGACGGCGGGCCGGAAAATTACTCGGTCAACATGGTCGGCCTGATGATGGAGATGAAGCTGTGAACGCACGCACCCTCTCCATCCTCGCCACCGGCACGCTGCTGGGCACGCTGGTGATCGCGCAGGGCCAAGCCGCGCAGGATCCGCCTGCGCCGCAGGAAGCCACCGCCGAACAAGACCCGGCGTCTTCACCCGATGCCACCGAGGCCACCGCCGAGGCGATGCCCCACGTGCCGACGCCTCCGCTGGACCTGCGCCGCATCAAGCCGCTGCAAGGCGATGCCGTCGCCGGCAAGGCGAAGGCCGAGGTCTGCGGCGCCTGCCACGGCGCCGAAGGCATCGCCATCGCGCCGCTCTTCCCCAACCTGGCCGGCCAGCATGCGGAATACCTCTACTGGCAGTTGCAGGAATACAAGCGCGGCAACGTGCCGCCGAGCACGATGACCCCGCTGGTCACCGACCTCAGCGACACCGACATGCGCGACATCGCCATGTACTACGCCAGCCTGCCGCACAACCCGCCGACGCCACCGGCGGCGCCCGCCGAACCGTCCAGCACCGAAGAAGGCGCGACGGATGAAACACCGGCCACGCCCATCGACCCGGCCCTGGTGGCACAGGGCGAATCGCTCTATCTCGACGGCAATCCCGCCAAGGGCATGCCACCCTGCCAGGGCTGCCACGGCGGCGATGCCATGGGCTTCCCCGATGCGCTCAAGCCTGATCGCGATGGCCACGTCCCCTACGCCGTGTTCCCGATCCTGCGCGGGCAGCAGCACGACTACCTGCAAACCCGGCTGGCCCAGTACCAGGCGGGCACCATCGTCGACTCGAGCACCGACAAGGTGATGAACTCGGTCGGCCATCGCCTGGATAGCGACAGCATTGCCGCGATCTCGGCCTACCTGTCCGGTCTCGACAAATAACAACAGGATCGGATCCCTCAACCCTCCCCTCTTAAACGAAGGAAACCCCATGACCAATCGCTTCATGATGGCAGCACTGCTGATACTCGGCTCGATGTTCGTGGCCCCGCAGGTATTGGCCCAGGCCAACTGCGCGGCCACCATCAATGCCACCGACGCCATGCGCTACAGCACCACCAACCTCAACATCCCGAAAACCTGCACGACCTTCACCGTCACCTTGCGCAACACCGGCAAGCTGCCGAAGGCCGCGATGGGCCACAACATCGTCATCGCCAAGACCAGCGACATGGCCGGCATCGACGCCGATGGCCTGAAGGCGGGCATTGCCAACAACTATCTCAAGCCCAAGGATCCGCGCATCATCGTGGCCAGCAAGCTGACCGGTGGCGGCGAAAGCGCGACCATCCAGATCCCGGTGGCGCGCCTGGCCAGCGGCGGGCCGTACTCGTTCTTCTGCAGCTTCCCCGGCCATTCCACCTTCATGAAGGGCACGATCAAGCTGATCTGAACACGGCGACACGCGCAATGACGATGGCTGGCGGATGGTATCCGCCGGCCATTTTCATGTCCGCAGGTTTCGCCGCCTGCGCCGTCCTCAGGCCTGTTCCAGCGCGTCGGACAAGCGGGACACCGCGATCACGTCCATGCCCTTGATGGTGCCCGACTTGGGCGCGTTCGCCTTCGGCACGATGGCGCGCTTGAAACCGTGCGTCGCAGCCTCTTTCAGGCGCTCCTCGCCATTGGGCACCGGCCGGATCTCTCCCGACAAACCTACTTCGCCGAACGCGATGGTCTTGTCGGCCAGCGGCTGGTCGCGCAGCGACGACAGCACCGCCAGCAGCACCGGCAGGTCCGCCGCAGTTTCCTGCACGCGAATGCCGCCGACCACGTTCACGAAGACATCCTGGTCGCCCACCATCACGCCGCCATGCCGATGCAGCACGGCCAGCAACATCGCCAGGCGATTGCCTTCCAGCCCTACCGCCACGCGGCGCGGATTGGACAGCGGCGAGGCATCGACCAGCGCCTGCACTTCCACCAGCAGCGGGCGCGTGCCTTCGCGGGTCACCATCACGCAGCTGCCGGGCTGGTCGGCGCTGCCGCCGGAGAGGAAGATCGCGGACGGGTTCGGCACTTCGCGCAGGCCGCGGTCGCCCATCGCGAACACGCCCAGCTCATTCACCGCACCGAAGCGGTTCTTGAACGCGCGCAGCACGCGGAAGCGGCTGCCGGAATCGCCTTCGAAATACAGCACCGCATCCACCATGTGTTCGAGCACGCGCGGGCCGGCGATGCCGCCTTCCTTGGTCACGTGGCCGACCAGGAACACGGCGGTGCCGGTT
>JACSSF010000016.1 GCA_014879375.1 Lysobacteraceae bacterium | reverse complement strand
TTTGGCCCATCAACCGTTTGGAGATCGCGTCATGGCGCGTATTGCAGGTGTCAACCTGCCTGCCCAGAAACATGTCTGGGTGGGGCTGCAAAGCATCTACGGCATTGGCCGTACCCGTTCGAAGAAGGTCTGTGATTCCGCTGGCGTGGAATCGACGACCAAGATTCGTGACCTGTCGGAGCCGGAAGTCGAGCGTCTGCGCGGCGAAGTCGGCAAGTTCGTCGTCGAAGGTGACCTGCGCCGTGAAGTCGGCATGGCCATCAAGCGCCTGATGGACCTGGGCAGCTATCGCGGCCTGCGCCATCGTCGCGGCCTGCCGCTGCGTGGCCAGCGCACCAAGACCAATGCCCGTACCCGCAAGGGTCCGCGCAAAGCGATCAAGAAGTAAGGAACCGACATGGCCAAGCCTGCCGCTACCAAAACGAAGAAGAAGATCAAGCGCGTCGTCACCGACGGCATCGCGCACGTCCACGCTTCGTTCAACAACACCATCATCACCATCACCGACCGCCAGGGCAACGCGCTGTCGTGGGCCACGTCCGGCGGCGCCGGCTTCCGTGGTTCGCGCAAGTCGACCCCGTTCGCGGCGCAGGTTGCCGCCGAGAAGGCGGGCAAGGCTGCCCTCGACTACGGCGTGAAGGCGCTGGAAGTCCGCATCAAGGGCCCGGGTCCGGGTCGTGAATCGGCCGTTCGTTCGTTGAACAACGTCGGCTACAAAATCCTCAACATCATCGACGTGACGCCTATCCCGCACAACGGGTGCCGTCCGCCGAAGAAGCGTCGCGTCTAAGGAGCTCACAGACATGGCACGCTATATTGGTCCTACCTGCAAGCTCGCGCGTCGTGAAGGCGCCGACCTTTCGTTGAAGTCCCCGGCCCGCGCGCTGGATTCCAAGTGCAAGCTGGAGCAGAAGCCCGGCCAGCACGGCCCGACCGCCCGCAAGGGCAAGCTGTCGGATTACGCCACCCAGCTGCGTGAAAAGCAGAAGGTCAAGCGCATCTACGGCCTGCTGGAACGCCAGTTCCGCAACTACTACAAGAAGGCCTCGAACAAGAAGGGCAACACGGGTGAAAACCTGCTGCAGCTCCTCGAGACGCGCCTGGACAACGTCGTGTATCGCATGGGCTTCGCGGTCACCCGCGCCTCGGCTCGCCAGCTGGTCTCGCACCGTGGCGTGCTGGTCAACGGCAAGCCGGTGAACCTGCCGTCCTACGCGGTCAAGGCGGGCGACGCCATCGCCCTGTCGGAGAAGGCCCAGAAGCAGCTGCGCGTCCAGGAAGCCCTGACCGTTGCTCAGCAGATGGACCTGTCGCCGTCGTGGGTTGATGTCGATGCCGGCAAGTTCGCTGGCGTGTTCAAGGCCGTGCCGGATCGTGCCGAGCTGCCTGCCGACATCAACGAAGCGTTGATCGTCGAGTTGTACTCGAAGTAATCCCCCCATCGAAAGACATCCGGCGTCATGAACCGGATGTCCCAGGAGACGCCCTAAATGACGGTTACCGCCAACCAAGTACTGCGTCCGCGCGGTCCGCAGATCGAACAGATCGCCGCCAACCGTGCCAAGGTCGTGATCGAGCCGCTGGAGCGCGGCTACGGCCACACCCTCGGCAACGCGCTGCGTCGCGTGCTGCTGTCGTCGATCCCCGGCTTCGCGATCACCGAAGTCAGCATCGACGGCGTGTTGCACGAGTACAGCACCATCGACGGCCTGCAGGAGGACGTGCTTGAAGTCCTGTTGAACCTGAAGGACGTGGCCATCCGCATGGCCAGCGGCGAAAGCGCCACCCTGTCCCTGTCCAAGCAGGGCCCGGGCGTCGTGACTGCCGCCGACATCAAGGTGGACCACAACGTCGAGATCCTCAATCCCGACCACGTGATCTGCAACCTGACCAAAGATGCCTCGATCGACATGCAGTTGAAGATCGAGCGCGGCTTCGGCTACCAGCCGGCGGCTGCGCGTCGTCGTCCGGACGAAGAGACCCGCACCATCGGTCGCCTGATGCTGGACGCCTCGTTCTCGCCGGTTCGCCGCGTGGCGTACGCCGTCGAAGCAGCGCGCGTCGAGCAGCGTACCGACCTCGACAAGCTGGTGCTGGACATCGAAACCAATGGCACGATCGATGCCGAGGAAGCCGTGCGCACCGCCGCCGACATCCTGACCGACCAGCTGTCGGTGTTCGGTGAC
>JACSSF010000150.1 GCA_014879375.1 Lysobacteraceae bacterium | reverse complement strand
CATGAACCATACAACCTCGAAAGAACACGCGGGCCGCCGCTCGCGCCTGGATGAGCGCGGCTTCGCGCCTGCCCTGGTCAACGCCTTCATCAAGCTGGCGCCGCAGCACATCATCAAGAACCCCGTGATGGCCGTGGTCTGGCTCGGCACGCTGGTCACGGCGGCCGCCACCCTCGCGGGTTGGGCGCAACCCGGCTTCGGCTGGGCCGTGACCGCGATCCTGCTGATTACCGTGCTGTTCGGCAACTTCGCCGAAGCGGTGGCCGAGTCCCGCGGACGCGGACAGGCGGCCTCGCTGCGCCGAGCCCGCAAGGATTTGATGGCCCGGCGGCTGGACGCCGCCGGCGGCGAGAAGACGGTGCCGGCCGCCGAGCTTCGCCCCGGCGATCATGTCGTGATCGAAGAAGGCCAGTTGGTGCCTGCCGACGGCGAGATCGTCGAAGGTCTGGCGACGATCAACGAGGCCGCCGTGACCGGCGAGTCAGCGCCTGTGCTGCGCGAGGCCGGCACCGACCGTTCCGGCGTGATCGGCGGCACCAAGGTGCTGTCCGACCGCATCGTGGTGCGCGTCACCGCCGAGCCGGGCAACAGCTTCCTCGACCGCATGATCGCGCTGGTGGAAGGCTCCAACCGGCAGAAGACGCCCAACGAAATCGCCCTGGGCATCCTGCTCGGCGTGATGACGCTGACCTTCCTGATCGTCGTCGTGACGCTGCCCTTCATCGGTGGCTTCGTCGGCGTGAACGTCAACGTCGTGCTGCTGGTCGCCCTGCTGGTGTGCCTGATCCCAACCACCATCGGCGGGTTGCTGCCGGCCATCGGCATTGCCGGCATGAACCGCGCGCTACAGGCCAACGTGCTGGCCAAGTCGGGCAAGGCCGTGGAGGTCGCAGGCGACGTAGACGTGCTGCTGCTGGACAAGACCGGCACTATTACCCACGGTGATCGGCAGGCCACTGCGTTCCACGCGCTGGCCGGGGTGGACGCTGCGCAACTGCGTCAGGCGGCGCTGCTGGCCTCGCTGGCGGATCCGACGCCGGAAGGCAAGTCCATCGTCAAGCTCGCACGCGGCAAGAACGAGAAGCTCGATGAACCCGAAGGCGCGCATTTCGTGCCGTTCTCCGCGCAATCGCGCATGTCGGGCGTGGACCTGCCTGGCGAGCGCGTCGTCCGCAAGGGTGCGATGGACGCGATCGCGCGGCATGTGCAGATGCTGGGCGGCGTCATCCCCGCAGAACTCGAAGCGCGTGTCGCGGATGTGGCTCGCAAGGGTGCCACGCCGCTCGTGGTCAGCGATGGCCGGCACGTGTTGGGCGTCATCGAACTGTCCGACGTGATCAAGCACGGCATCAAGGAGAGGTTCGCCCGCCTGCGCGAGATGGGCGTCAAGACCGTGATGATTACGGGCGACAACCCGCTCACGGCGGCGAACATCGCGGCCGAGGCCGGTGTCGATGACTACATCGCCGAGGCGCGCCCGGAAGACAAGCTCGCGCGTATCCGTGCCGAACAGACTGGCGGTCGCCTGGTGGCGATGGTGGGCGACGGCACCAACGATGCGCCGGCGCTGGCCCAAGCCGACGTGGGCCTGGCGATGAACTCGGGCACGCAGGCGGCTAAAGAGGCCGGCAACATGGTCGATCTCGACTCCGATCCGGCCAAGTTGCTCGCCGTGGTGGAGATCGGTAAGCAGCAGCTCATCACGCGCGGCGCGCTGACTACCTTCTCGCTTGCCAACGACGTGTCCAAGTATTTCGCCATCCTGCCGGCGCTGTTCGCCGCAACGATCCCGCAGATGGCGGCGCTCAATGTCATGAACCTGTCGAGCCCGAACAGCGCCGTGCTGTCGGCGCTGATCTTCAACGCCATCATCATTCCGCTGCTGATTCCACTGGCCTTGCGCGGCGTGCGCTTCAAGCCCGCGAGCGCGACGCAACTGCTGCGCAACAACATGCTGGTCTATGGCGTGGGTGGCGTCCTGCTGCCCTTCATCGCGATCAAGGTGATCGACGTCGCGATCTCCGCCATGTTCTCTCTCTGAGGATTCGATCATGTCTCATAACGCAATTACGACTCTCCGCAAGTCGGACAATGTGTCCCCGGCCATCTCCGACAAGGGCCTGCTCCGCGGCTCCATCGGCCTGGCGATCATTTCGCTGGTCGGTTTCGGTCTGCTGTATCCGCTGGCGGG
>JACSSF010000075.1 GCA_014879375.1 Lysobacteraceae bacterium | reverse complement strand
GAGCAGTCTGGCAGCTCGTCGGGCTCATAACCCGAAGGTCGCAGGTTCAAATCCTGCCCCCGCTACCACTTCAGCAGGAACGGCGCGCCCGCAAGGACGCGCCGTTTTTTCTTTTGGTGCTGCTTGCAGTTGATTCGATGCACGGCAATCCGCCGAATCGTTGCCGCTTGCTGGCACGACATCGCGGCGGACTTCGATAAAGACCTTCGGCTCGTCATCGAAGGATTAGGCAGGGTTTCGACAAGCATCTATGGTTCATCGCCGGATCTGGTAGATCCCTGCTCAGGCAGATGGGGGCCGCAGTTCGCAGTCGCTGGTGCGGGTTCGAATCCCGCCCCGGGTCCGGCACTTGTCACGCGGCCGGGAGGGTGTCGACCTGATCCAGGTTCTGCATCCGTCATCCACAAACAGAAACGGCGCGCCCGCAAGGACGCGCCGTTTTGCATGATGGGCGTGTTGCGGGTTCAGGCCAAGGCGATCACACCCAGCCCGTGGCGTAGAACACTGCGATGATGAAGAACACCGCTGCGGTCTTGATCAAGGTGATCGCGAAGATGTCCTTGTAGGCCTGCCGATGGGTGAGGCCGGTGACCGCGAGCAGCGTGATCACCGCGCCATTGTGCGGTAGCGTGTCCATGCCGCCGGAGGCCATCGATGCCACGCGGTGCAGCACTTCCATCGGGATGCCGGCGGCTTGCGCGTTGGCGATGAAGGTTTCCGACATCGCCGCGAGCGCGATCGACATGCCGCCCGAAGCCGAACCGGTGATGCCGGCCAGTGCGCTCACGGTGATCGCTTCGTTCACCAGCGGATTGGGAATGGCCGACAGTGCGTTCGCCACCACGAGAAAGCCGGGCAGGGCGGCGATCACCGCGCCGAAACCGTATTCCGACGCAGTGTTCATCGCGGCCAGCAAGGCGCCGCCGATCGCCGACTTGGTGCCCTCGGCGAAACTGGCGATGACCGGCTTCCATGCAAAGGCCAGCACGCAGACGATGCCGACCAGCAACGCGCCTTGCACGGCCCAGATCGCCGCGACCTTCGATACCTCCTGGACCACCGGTGCGGCGTTGCCGATCACCGCCGGTTCGAACGAATACTCGCTGCCGTAGAAACGTGGGATCAGCAGGGTGAACACTTTGTTGCTGATGCCGACCAGCAGCAGCGGCAGCAGCGCGACGAGCGGGTTGGCCAGCTTGCCGCCGCTGAAGATGGTGGGCTCGTTGAGCAGCGTGGCCGGATCGCCATAGCCCTCGCCCGCGCGCAGGGCGACGCGACGGCGCCACTCCAGATAGGCCAGGCCGAAGGCGAGGATGAAGAGGCCGCCGATGGTGCCCAGCCACGGTGCGGCCCAGGTATTGGTCTTGAAGAACGTGGTCGGGATGATGTTCTGGATCTGCGGCGTGCCAGGCAGCGCGTCCATGGTGAAGGTGAAGGCGCCCAGGGCAATCGTGCCCGGGATGAGGCGCTTGGGGATGTCGCCCTGGCGGAAGAGCTCGGCGGCGAAGGGATACACCGCGAACACGACCACGAAGAGCGACACCCCGCCATAGGTCAGCAGCGCGCAGACCAGCACGATGGCCAGCATCGCCCGCTGCGGGCCGACAACGCGAATGGTCGCGGCGACGATGGACTTGGAGAAGCCCGAGACCTCGATCAGCTTGCCGAACACCGCGCCCAGCAAGAACACGGGGAAATACAGCTTGAGGAAGCCGACCATCTTGTCCATGAAAAGGCCGGTGAACATCGGCGCGACCAGGCCCGGATCGGTCAGGAACACGGCGCCCAGCGCGGCGATGGGGGCGAACAGGATGACGCTGTATCCGCGATAGGCGACCCACATCAGGAAGCACAGCGCGGCCAGAACGATCAGGAAGGACATCGACAACTCCATGGCATCCGCAACGACGGGCGGCCGAAGAAGTGTCCGGGCAGGGCGGGGGGCGGCCCATTGTCCGAAGGTACGATGCCACGCCCGCCCGGCAGGCTGGATGATTCGCTCCAACGCGGACGGGCTTGGCTTCGCCGCATCGCATCGTTCCTGAGGAGGGCGCATGAAAAGCAATGGTTTGAGCATGGCAATCGCCATGGTGCTGGCGGGTTCCGCCTTGGCCGCGCCAACCGCGTGGGCACAAGATCAACAACCGGCGGAGTCTGCCGATGCGCAGTCCTCGCGCAACCTGGGCACCGTGGTGGTGACCGCACGCAAGCGCGAGGAAACCTTGCAGGAAGTGCCGGTCGCAGTGACCGCCTTCACCCCCGAGACGCTCGACAAGCTCAACGTGAAAGACCTCGGTGACCTGGATGCGCAGGTGCCCAACCTCACCATCTACGCCGCGCGTGGCTCGACCAGCACCGTGACCGCCTACATCCGCGGCGTTGGCCAGGCCGATCCGCTGTGGGGCGTCGACCCTGGCGTGGGCATCTACATGGATGACGTGTACATCGCGCGTCCGCAGGGCGCGCTGCTGGATGTGTTCGATGTCGACCGCATCGAGGTCCTGCGTGGTCCGCAAGGCACGCTGTACGGCAAGAACACCATCGGTGGCGCCATCAAGTACATCTCCAAGCCGCTATCGGCGAAAACGACGGGCTTTGCCTCGGTCGGCGTGGGCAACCACGGCCAGCGCGACGTGAAGGCGGCGCTGGGCGGCTCGATCGGCGGCGAAAACAGCGGCCTGCGGGCACGCTTGGCCGTGGCCAATCTGCAGCACGACGGCTACGGCGAGATCATCGGTCGTGGCGAAGACGTCAGCGACAAGGACATCAGCGCGGCGCGCCTGCACATCGGTGCGTTCTCGCAGGACGATTTCGACGTGCAGTTCGCCCTCGACTGGATGGACGACCAGTCCGGCATGCGCGGCGCGAAGATGCTGGCACCGAACCCGTTGGCGCCGGCCTACCCGCCGATGGACAACCGCTATGACATCCGCAGTGCCATGCGCAACATCAACGACACGGTGATGAAGGGCATGTCGGCCACGGTGAACTGGCGACCCAATGAAAACTGGGCGTTCAAGTACGTGATCGCCAAGCGTGAATCCGATACCGACACGGCGATCGACTTCGATCTCACCCCGCTGACCCTGGTCGACGTCTATGCGCATTATTACGACAGCCAGGTCAGCAACGAGGTCCAGGTCAACTACGACGGCGGCGGCCGCGCCCGCGGCGTGGTCGGGGTGTATGCGTTCAACGGCGATGCGGGCGGCCAGGTGCTGAACCACTTCTCCAACCCGCTGGGACCGCCCAGTCTGACCAATCCGCTCTTTGGTGATACCCAGGGCGTGGTCAATACCAAGTCCTTCGCGGTCTACGCGGACTGGACGTTCGACCTGACCGAGAAGCTGGCGCTGGACGTGGGCGCGCGCTACACCGACGAAGACAAGCACGCGATTGCATTGAACCGTTTCTATACGGATCTCAGCTACACCACCTCGTGGGGAACGGCGGCGAACTTCAACAAGACGGTCAACTTCAAGAATGTCTCGCCGAAGGTCTCGCTGAACTACCAGATCACCCCGGACATCATGCTCTACGGCCTCGCTTCGCGCGGCTTCAAGTCGGGTGGCTACAACATCCGCGCCAACACCACGGCGATTCCGCGTTCGGGTGAACCGTTCCAGGACGAGTCGGTCGACAGCTACGAAATCGGCAGCAAGATGTCGTTCCTCGACAGCACCTTGTTCCTGAACGTCGCGGCGTTCCACAACCGCTACAAGGACATCCAGCTTTCGGTCTTCACCAGCTACACCCTGCCCAATGGCTCGCAGAGCTTCTTCGGCGACTTCACCAACGCCGGTCGCGGCACGGTCAACGGTGCCGAAGTCGAGTACCAATGGCTGCCGAACGAGCACTGGACGATCAGCGGCAACCTGGCGTGGCTGGACGCCAAGTACGATGAATTCATGAGTGGCGGCGTCAACATCGCCAACACCCAGGAGTTCACCAACGCGCCCGAGTTCTCCGGTGCCTTGAACGTGGAATGGCGCACCGAGCTCGCCAATGGCGGCAGCATCGCCGCGCGTGCCGGGTACACCTACCAGACCGGCGTGTGGCCGACGACCGATCTCAGCCGCGCGATCTACCAGCCCTCGTACGGGTTGGTCGGGGCGGGCGTGATCTGGAAGCCCAGCCGGGACTGGACGCTGTCCCTCCAAGGCAGCAACCTGACCGACGAGGAATACCGCACGACCGGCTACAACATCGCCGCCTATGGCGTGTTGACCGGCTTCTACGGGCCGCCGCGCCAGTACACGCTGACCGCCCGCTACGATTTCTGATCGTGACGGAGTGTCCCGACGCCGCCGTTCATCGGCGGCGTCGTCGTTGCGGCGCTATGCTTCCGCGATGATCGAAACATCCACGCCGCGCAGGTCGCCCATCCGATGCTGAGCGCCGCCGTCGTCATCGCCAGCAGTATCGCGTGGCTGCTGCTGATGTTCATGGTCGCGGTGGTGGCCGAACGCCGGCCGCACCTGCTGGCAGGCAATTGGCGATACGTCTACGCGTTGTCGCTCGCGGTGCACTGCACTTCATGGACGTTCTACGGCACGGTGACGCAGGCCGCGCGTTATGGTTGGCCGCTGCCGCCTACCTTCATCGGCGCCATCCTGTTCTACGCGCTGGCCGTGTTCTTCATGATCCGGCTGGTGCGGCTGGCGCGCGAAAGCAATGCGACTTCGCTGGCGGATCTGATCGCGACGCGGCTGGGCAAGGATGCGTGGCTCGCGGCGACGGTGACGCTGGTCGCGGTGCTCGGACTGATCCCCTACATCGCGCTGCAATTGCAGGCGATCACCTTGAGTTTCGCCACGCTGACAGGTGGCCCGCAAGCCGCCACCGAAGGGGCGCCGCCGTTATGGGGCGACAGCGGTTTGTACGTCGCCCTGGCGATGGCCGTATTCGCGATCCTGTTCGGCACCCGGCGTGCCAGCGCGGCCGAGCACAATCGCGGGCTGGTGCTGGCGGTGGCATTCGAGTCCGTGTTCAAGCTGTTCGCGATGCTGGTGCTGGGTGCGTTCGTCTGGTTCGGGCTGCACGACGTGCCGGAAGTCGTGCCGACCACGCCGGTGCAGTCGACGGGCGGTTTCGTGCCGTTGGTGATCCTGGGGGCGCTGGCGATGTTCCTGATGCCGCATCAGTTCCACATCGGCGTGGTCGAGTGTCGCGACGAGCGCGACGTCCGCACCGCGCGCTGGCAATTCCCGCTCTATCTGCTCCTGATCGCACTGCCGACCCTCGCGCTCGCACGTGCGGGCACGGCGCTGTTCGGTGACAGCGTGCCCTCCGACATGTATGCGCTGGCATTGCCGCTCGCACAGGACAACCAGGGCATCGCGCTGCTGGTGTTCCTTGGTGGCCTCAGCGCCGCGACCGGCATGGTGATCGTCGGCACCCTCGCGCTCAGCCTGATGATCGGCAACCACTGGTTTGCCCCGGGCCTGTTGCGCAGCGCATGGACGCGCGGGCAGGGCGAGGATCGCAGCGGCGAGCTGCTGATGCTGCGGCGGGCCGGCATCATCGGCATCATGCTGCTCGGCTGGGCGTACAGCCGCTTGGTCAGCGGCAACGAGGCGCTGGCGGATGTCGGTGCAGTCTCGTTTTCCGCGCTGGCGACGCTCGCACCTGCCCTGGCGTTCGCCGTGTGGCGCCCGCTGACGCCGGCGAGCGCGGCGACCGCAGGCGTATTGGCCGGTTTCGTCGCATGGTCGTGGGTGATGCTAGTGCCGACGCTTTCGGCGACGCTGGGCGCCGATCCGGCGTGGCTGCGCGAAGGGCCGTTCGGCCTGCACTGGCTGGCGCCGGATGCCTTGTTCGGATTGACCGGCTGGAGCCGGCTGGGCCGCGCGGTGGGCGTGAGCTTGTTTGTCGGTACCGCGACCACCTTGCTGGTGGCGGCGGTGCGCAGTGCGCCGAATCGCCGCGAGGCTCGCGGCTCCGACCTGCAGACCCTTCGCAACGCGGGTCGCCGCTTCCTGCCGCCGCAACGGGTGAACGAGTTGCTGCGCCATGCGCCCGAACAGGGCCCGGTGCCCGCCGCCATCGAGTCGCGAATGGAGCACGAGCTGGCCGCGATCCTCGGAAGTGCATCCGCGCGCTTGTTGCTGGACGCCGCGCGGCGCGACCAGCAAGGCGCCGACCTCGACACGGTGGCGGCCATCGTCGGCGAGGCCAGCGAGGACCTGCGCTTCAACCAGCGGGTGCTGGAAGCGGCGCTGGAAAACATGACCCAGGGCATCAGCGTGGTCGATGCCGACTTGCGATTGGTTGCATGGAATCGCCGCTATCAGGAGCTGTTCGGTTATCCCGCCGGGATGCTGCGGGTCGGGATGCCGATCGCCGAGGCTTCCGCATGGGCGCTACGCGAGATCACCGGCATCGACGAGTCACCGAGCGATGGCAAGGCATTGCGACGTCGCCTCTCGCACATGCGCGCAGGCACCAGTCATCTGTCCGAGCGCGTGTTCCCTGACGACAGCATCATCGAGATCCGCGGCAACCCGATGCCGGGCGGCGGCTTCGTCGCCACCTTCACCGATGTCACCGCGTTCCGCCAGGCCGAGGTGGGCCTCAAGCGCGTCAACGAGACGCTGGAACATCGCGTCGCCGAACGCACCGCCTTGCTGGATGGTGCGCGTCGCGAGGCGGAACGCGCGAACGATGCGAAAAGCCGCTTCCTGGCAGCGATCGGCCATGACCTGCTGCAGCCGCTGCATGCAGCGCACCTGTTCGTCGATGCCTTGCAGCAACGCGTGCGCGAGCCCGAATCCCATCGGCTGACGACACAGGTGAGCGGCGCACTGGATTCGACCACGGCGTTGCTCACCGACTTGCTCGACATGTCGCGGCTGGAAGCGGGCGGGCTGGTGCCGGAGGTGCGCGATTTCGCCCTGAGCGAAGTGCTCGACCCGTTGATGTCGGAAGGGCGCGTGGTGGCCGTCGAGCAGGGACTGGCGTTGAGTCATGTGTGCACCCGCGCCTGGGTGCGCAGTGATCCGCGCCTGCTTCGACGCATCTTGCAGAACTTCCTTTCCAATGCCTTGCGCCATACGTCATCGGGCCGGGTGTTGGTCGGCGTGCGTCGCATCGGCAGGAACGTGCGCATCGAAGTGCATGACACCGGCCCCGGCATCGACGACAGACAGCGCGCGTTGATCTTCGAGGAATTCCGTCGCGGCGAACAGGCGCGCGGGCAGGGACTGGGGCTGGGATTGGCCATCGCGCGCGGCATCGCGCAGGTGCTGGACGTGCCCATCGGCTTGCGCAGTCACATCGGCAAGGGCAGCGTGTTCCATGTCGATCTGCCGCGTGCACGTGCAAGGCAGGATGCGTCGGTCGGCACGGGCGGCCTGTCCGGCGTGCGCGCGTTGGTGGTCGACAACGATCCCGTTGCGCTCGCCGCGCTGGTCGCGGTATTGCAGGGCTGGGGCGTCGATGTCGTCGCCTGTCACGATGGGGTGGCGGCGCAACGCGCGCTGCAGGCCGGTGCATTCGATGTCTGGCTGTTCGATTACCACCTCGACGACGGCGACGATGGCGTCGCGCTGCATGCGCGTCTCGTGGCCGGACATGGCGAGCATCCCTGCCTGTTGCTGAGCGCGGACCAGACCGGTGCGGTGCGCATCGCCGCGCAGGAAGCCGGGCTGCCCTTGTTGCTCAAGCCATTGCGGCCACTCGCATTGAAATCGATGCTCGATCGCATTCTCGCCGCGCGGGGAGCGCGCATCGCTCAGGCGTGATGCCGGCTCGGGTCCTTGAGTTCAAGCTCGCGCAGCACCACGCCGGCCTGGGTCCGGTTGCGCACGCCCAGGCGTTCGAAGATCGCGGACAGATGCGCCTTCACCGTGCGTTCCTGCACCTGCAGGCGATCTGCGATCTGCTTGTTGAGCAGGCCTTCGGCCACCAGCGTCAGCACGCGGAACTGTTGCGGTGACAGGCTGGCGAGCCGCGCGGCGAGCGCGGCATCCTCCGGCTCGGAGGCGGCGCCGGCAACCGCGGTGCGCAGGCCGGCCGGGAGCCATTGTTCGCAAGCCATCACGGTCTGGATCGCCTCGCGCAATTCTTCCAGCCCCGAGCTTTTCGGCAGGTAGCCGGCGGCGCCGTGGTCCAGCGCACGTCGCACCACGCGCGGATCCTCGTTGGCCGAGACCACCACCACGGCCACGCCCGGATGCTGCGCACGCACCGCGGCCAGCCCGGCAAGGCCATGGCTGCCGGGCATGTGCAGGTCGAGCAGGACCAGGTCGATGTCGGGCGCGGCATCGAGTGCGGCCAGCACGTCATCCAGCGCGCCGGCTTCGAACAGCACCAAATCGCGGCCGAGCGCATCCTGCGCCGCCTGTCGCAAGGCGGCACGAAACAAGGGGTGATCGTCGGCGATCAAGAGGGAAGTCGCGCCCATCACGTCACGTTATCAGTTTGCCGCGCGAGCGGCTTGGTACGAAAGTACGATGCTTGCCAAGGCGCGAGGCCGTATCCTCGGACCATGGACATGCCCCATCGACATGCGCGCTGGTTGCGCCTCACCTTGTGCGGCGCCGCGCTGGCGCTGACATCCTGTGCCAGTTCGGGAGGTTGGATGCCGACGCCCGCCAATGACGTGATCACCACCACCCATCGCGAAGGTGATGACTTGCTCACCGCCGGTTTGGGCGGTGACGGCCTGCGTGCGATGAAGGCGCCGACCTTTGCAGATCCGGTGAATCCGATCGCCGCGGAACTGCGCCGAAGGGCGATCTGGAACAGCTGGCGTGGCATTGCCGATCTGGGTCCTACCGGTGGCTACGGCAGCGTGTACGGCAGCCTTGCCAATGTGCCGGGCCGTGAATATTCCAGCTTGTCGCTGGTGCCGGGCGCCCGCCAGCCACATCGCGTGCTGGCCCAAGTGCCGGATGCCTTCGATGCGGAAAAGCGTTGCCTGGTGGTGACCGTGGCCTCGGGTTCGCGTGGCGTCTATGGCGCGATGGCGGTCGGCGCCGCCTGGGGCCTGCCACGCGGCTGCGCGGTGGTGCATACCGACAAGGCGGCGGGCAGTGATTATTTCGATCTGGATGCGGGTCTCGGCGTTGCGGTCGATGGCCGCATCGCGACGGCGCCTGGAACCCCGTTGGCGTTCGTGCCGGCGACCGATGCCCGCAGCGGCGTCGCGGTCAAGCACGCGCATTCGCAGGACAATCCCGAGGCCGATTGGGGCCGGCATACCCGGCAAGCCGCCGAGTTCGGCCTGCGCGCCTTGGCGATGGCGTTTCCGGACCAGGCGCCTTTCACCTTCGGCAATACCCGGGTCATCGCGGTCGGTATTTCCAACGGCGGCGGCGCGGTATTGCGGGCCGCCGAAATCGAAGGCGACTGGCTGGATGGCGTGGTCGCCGGCGAGCCCAACGTGATGGTCGAAGGCCATGGTGGCCGCGCGCTGTACGACTACACCACCGAGGCCGCGTTGTTGATGCCCTGCGCCTTGCCAGCCCTTGGCCTGCCCGCGTTGCCGACGGCCGCGAAGATGTGCGAGGCAATGGCGAAGGAGGGCGTGATCGAAGGGCGTGACCTCGCCGCGCAGCAGCAATCGGCGTTGGCCAAGCTGCGCGCCGCGGGCTGGAGCGATGCCGCGCTGGTATCCGGCGCCACCAGCACCGCGTTCGACCTGTGGCGCTCGGTTGCGGTGACCTATGCCTCCGCCTACACGCGTTCCGCCGCCGGCGCGCATCCCTGCGGCTATGGGTTCTCGGCGATGGAAGCGGGCGTGCCACGCGCAGCGACCGCCGAGGAGCGCGCCGCGTGGTGGAGCGACGGCAGCGGCATCCCGCCGGGGGCGGGCGTCCACATCGTCGATCCCCAGCCAGCCACCGACATGGGCATCCAGGGGCTGCGCTGCCTGCGTGGCCTGTGGACGGGCGAGGGCGACATCGCCCGACAACTGCACGCGGGCGTGGCCGAGACCCGCGCCGCGCCACCGCGCCAGGGGCTGCCGGTGATCGTGGTGCACGGCACCGACGACGGCCTGATCCCGGCCGCCTTCAGCAGCGCGCCTTACGTGGCCGCCGCGCGCGCCGCCGGCCGCGGCGACGTACGTTACTGGCAGGTGCGACGTGCCCAGCATTTCGATGCGTTCCTCGCCCTGCCGCAGTTCACCCCGCACTACGTGCCGCTGCTGCCTTATGTGTATGCCGCGCTGGACCGTCTGGATGCCCATCTGGACGGCAAGGGCGGGTTGCCGGAGGATGCGCTGATCGATGCCAAGCCGCGCGCGTCGGGACAAGCCCTGCAGCTCAAGGAACTGGGCATCCCTGACTGAACGGAAGCGCTTGCCGTGGCTTGCTCAGGGCAGGCCCGCGGGCTATCATGTCGCGCTTGAAAGCGGCCGCTCGTCGGTCGTCTCCGGGATCCGACCAGCAGCACGGTCGATCCAGGGCCTCCGGTCAGCGTCATCGCCGGAACCGGACATCGCAATACCGGAAAGGGCCCACTGGGCCCTTTTTTCGTTTCATGCGCCGCGTGACGGCACAACGGACTGACTGGATGGACAAGGCACGACAAATCAGTGATTTGCTGGCCCCGACCGTGGCATCGCTCGGGCTGGAACTGCTGGGTGTGGAGTATCTCCCCGCGCCGGGCAGCGCCGTGGTGCGCCTGTACATCGATTACCCGGCCGACGCCGCGCTGGTTATCGGCGAGGACGGCCAGCCGGCTGCGCCGATGGTCGGCATCGACGAGTGCGAGCAGGTCAGCCGCGAGGTCTCGGCCCAGCTGGACGTCGAGGACCCGATCAGCGGCAACTACACGCTGGAAGTGTCCTCGCCGGGCATCGACCGCCCGCTGTTCACCCCGGCGCAGTTCGAACGCTTCATCGGCCAGGCCGCCAAGGTCGGGTTGAAGTTGCCGCAGGACGGGCGTCGTCGCCTGACCGGCCGGATCACCGGCATCGAGGGCGACACCATCCGTTTCGACA
This sequence comes from Lysobacteraceae bacterium, assembly GCA_014879375.1. Taxonomy (GTDB): domain Bacteria; phylum Pseudomonadota; class Gammaproteobacteria; order Xanthomonadales; family Xanthomonadaceae; genus Solilutibacter. Next base: position 1,790 of record JACSSF010000075.1, on the reverse strand, counting down.
TCGATGGCCAGCCTTTCACCGCTGCCTTCGACAACATCGACAAGGCGCGGCTGGTCCCTGACTGGGCCGCGATGGGCTATGCCCCTGGCAAGCCCGGCAAGAAATCCGGCGTCAAGCCGAACAAGAAACCCGAATCCACCAAGCAGGCGGACACCCCCGCCGATGCGGAGTCTGAAAATGAGTAAGGAGTTGTTGCTCGTCGTCGATGCGGTTGCCAATGAAAAGGGCGTCCCGCGCGAAGTGATCATCGAGGCCATCGAGGCCGCGCTGGCGTCCGCCGCCAAGAAGCGATATCCCGAGCAGGACGTCGCCATCCGCGTGGTCGTCGACCCCAAGGACGGCAGCTACGAGACGTTCCGTCGCTGGGAAGTCGTGGCCGATGACGTGGTGATGGAATCGCCCGATCGCCAGCTGCGCCTGATGGATGCGGTGGACGAGAGCGAAGGTGTTGAAGTAGGCGACTTCATCGAGGAGCAGGTCGAGAACGCGGAGTTCGGCCGCATCGCCGCGCAGGCCGCCAAGCAGGTGATCGTGCAGCGCGTGCGCGAGGCTGAGCGTCAGCAGGTGGTCGATGCATGGAAGGATCGCGTCGGCGAGCTGGTCAATGGCACGGTCAAGCGCGTGGAGCGCGGCAACATTTATGTGGACCTCGGCGGCAACGCCGAAGCCTTCATCCCCAAGGACAAGGGCATCCCACGCGACATCCTGCGTACCGGCGACCGCGTGCGTGGTTACCTGTACGACGTACGCAGCGAGCCGCGTGGCCCGCAGCTGTTCATCAGCCGCGCCGCGCCGGAATTCATGATGGAGCTGTTCCGCCTGGAAGTGCCGGAAGTCGGCCAGGGCCTGGTGGACATCAAGGCCTGTGCCCGTGATCCGGGCGACCGCGCCAAGATCGCCGTGCTCGCCTACGACAACCGCACCGATCCGATCGGCGCCTGCATCGGCATGCGCGGCTCGCGCGTGCAGGCGGTGACCAACGAGCTCAACGGCGAGCGCGTGGACATCGTGCTGTGGAGCGACAACCCGGCCCAGTTCGTCATCAATGCGATGGCGCCGGCCGAAGTGCAGTCGATCATCGTCGATGAAGAAAAGCATTCGATGGACCTGGCGGTCGCCGAAGAGCTGCTGGCCAAGGCGATCGGCAAGGGCGGCCAGAACGTGCGCCTCGCCAGCCGCCTGACTGGTTGGCAGCTCAACGTGATGACCGCCGACCAGGTGCAGGCGAAGTCGGAGGCCGAGCAGGCCGTCGCCCGTCAGCTGTTCGTGGATAAATTGGAAGTCGATGAGGAAATCGCCGGCATCCTGGTGGCAGAGGGCTTCAGCACGGTCGAGGAAATCGCCTACGTGCCGGTCGGCGAACTGCTGGCCGTCGAGGGCTTCGACGAGGACATCGTCGAGGAACTGCGCGCCCGCGCCCGCGACGCGCTGCTGAACGAAGCATTGGCTGCCGAGGAAGAGCTGGACGAGCATCAGCCGGCCGAGGACCTGCTCACGCTGGAAGGCATGGACGAGGCAACCGCCTACGTGCTGGCCAGCCGTGGCGTGCGCACCCGCGAAGACCTGGCCGAGCTGGCGGTGGACGAAATCACCGACATCGAGGACATGGACGAAGCACGCGCATCGGCCTTGATCATGGAAGCACGCAAGCACTGGTTCGAATGACGGGCTTTAAAGCCGCCGCGGGCTAGAATGGAAGAATTGGCCGCACGCTCCCGCGTCGGCCCGAAAACGGAAAACGCATGTCGCAGAAAACCACCATCCGCAAGCTTGCCGAACTGGTCAACACG
>JACSSF010000211.1 GCA_014879375.1 Lysobacteraceae bacterium | reverse complement strand
ATCGGCCAGGATCACCACCTTGCCGTAGCGCAGGCCGGAGATGTCGTCCTTGCCCGGGTCGCAGCCGATCGCGACGGCAAGATCGTGCACTTCGGTCGAGGCAAGGACCTGTCCGCTGCCCACTTCCCATGTGTTCAATATCTTGCCGCGCAAGGGCAGGATGGCCTGGAAGTCCTTGTCGCGCGCCTGCTTGGCGCTGCCGCCGGCCGAGTCGCCCTCCACCAGAAAGAGTTCAGTGCGCGAGAGGTCTTGCGAGATGCAATCGGCCAGCTTGCCGGGCAGGGCCGGGCCTTGGGTGACCTTCTTGCGGACGATCTGTTTCTCGGTCTTGAGGCGGGCGGATGCGCGCTCGATCGCCAGCTGCGCGATCTTCTCGCCGAGCTCCGTATGCGTGTTGAGCCAGAGCGAGAACGCATCGTGCGCGGCGCTTTCGATGAACCCGGCGGCCTGGCGCGAGGACAAACGTTCCTTGGTCTGGCCGGAGAACTGCGGCTCCTGCATCTTCAGCGACAACACGAACGACACCCGGTCCCACACGTCCTCCGGCGCCAGCTTCACGCCGCGCGGCAGCAGGTTGCGGAAATCGCAGAACTCGCGCAGCGCGTTGGTGAGGCCCGAGCGCAGGCCGTTGACGTGTGTGCCGTGCTGCGCGGTCGGTATCAGGTTGACGTAACTCTCCTGCACCAGCTCGCCATCCGGAATCCACGCGACCGCCCAATCGACGATCTCGGTGTCCTTCTTCAGCTGGCCGACGAAGAGATCCGGCGGCAGCGCTTCGGTCTGCGCCAGCTCGCCTTTGAGATAATCGCGCAGGCCGTCCTGATAGAACCATTCGGCGCGCTCGCCGCTGGCTTCGTCATGCAAGGTGACGGTCAGGCCCGGGCACAGCACCGCCTTCGCGCGCAGCAGGTGCTTGAGTGCGCGCAGGTTGAACTTGGGCGTGTCGAAATACTTGCCGTCCGGCCAGAAGCGCAGGCGGGTGCCGGTGTTCTTCTTGCCGACGCTGCCGACGATCTCCAGCGGCGATGCCGGATCGCCATCGGCAAAGCTCATGCGGTACTCGTTGCCCTCGCGCTTGATGTGGAGGTCGACGCGGGTCGACAGCGCGTTGACCACACTCACGCCCACGCCATGCAGGCCGCCGGAGAACGTGTAGTTGCGGTTGTTGAACTTGCCGCCCGCGTGCAGGCGGGTCAGGATCAGCTCGACGCCCGGGATGCCTTCCTCCGGGTGGATGTCGACGGGCATGCCGCGGCCGTCATCGGCCACCTCGCAGCTGCCATCATTGAACAGGGTCACGTCGATGCGACTGGCGTGGCCGGCTAGGGCCTCGTCCACCGCGTTGTCGATGACTTCCTGGGCCAGATGGTTGGGCCGGCTGGTGTCGGTGTACATGCCGGGGCGGCGCTTGACCGGGTCAAGGCCGGAGAGAACTTCGATGTCGGCGGCGTTGTAGCGGGTATTCATCGGAATAGTTTACGCACCAGTCTGTATTCAGGCGCTGCATCGTAAAGTGCCAGCGTCCCGGCAAACGAGACGGGACGAGGAGACCCCATGAAATTCCGTTCGATGATCTATCTGGCTGGTGCCGCCGCCCTGATGCTGGTGGCCGGCAATGCCTTGGCCCAGCAGAAGCAGGCCGACGCCAAGGCGAGCACAGAGCAATCCCAGGACAAGGCCGGTGCCGACAAGGCCAAGGCCGATGCCCGCAAGCAGGCCGATGCCGAGGCCGCCAAGCAGCGCCGCGCCGAGCGCAAGGCCAAGGAATCCAAGAGCGGCGATGGCCGCGAGGAAGAGGAAGAAGAACCCGCGCGCTGAGGTGCCGGGCTCCCACCATCGTTCCTGTAACAGGACGCCCCGGCCCGCCGGGGCGTTCGCGTTTGTGACCCTTGGCCGGTAGAATGTCGATTTCCAGCGCGACGCCCGCATCATGACGACCCCCGCTGCCAGCACGCCCCTCATCTTCGTGACCGGAGGCGTGGTCTCCTCGCTCGGCAAAGGCATCACCGCCGCTTCCCTCGCCGCCATCCTCGAAGCCCGCGGGCTGAAGGTGACGATGATGAAGCTCGACCCCTACATCAACGTCGATCCGGGCACGATGTCGCCGTTCCAGCACGGCGAGGTCTACGTGACCGACGACGGCGCGGAGACCGACCTCGACCTCGGCCATTACGAGCGCTTCGTCAACACGCGCCTGTCCGGCAAGAACTCCATCACCACCGGCAAGATCTACGACTCG
>JACSSF010000192.1 GCA_014879375.1 Lysobacteraceae bacterium | reverse complement strand
TGCCGCCTTCCTTGGTCACGTGGCCGACCAGGAACACGGCGGTGCCGGTTTCCTTGGCGTAGCGCACCAGCCGCGCGGCGGACTCGCGCACCTGGCTCACCGAGCCCGGCGCTGCGGTCAATGTGTCCGTCCACAGGGTCTGGATGGAGTCGGCGATGATGAAGCGCGGCTTGGCCACGATGGCCTGTTCCAGGATGCGCTCGACGCAGGTCTCGGCCAGTGCCTGCATGCCCTGCAGCGGCAGGCCCAGGCGAGCGGCACGACCCGCCACCTGTCCCAGCGATTCCTCGCCGGTCACGTACAGGCCGTTCAGGCTGCCCGCCATCGAGGCCAGCGCCTGGGTCAGCAAGGTCGATTTGCCGATGCCCGGGTCACCGCCGATCAGCACCACCGCGCCTTCGACCAGACCGCCGCCCAGCACGCGATCGAACTCGCCGATGCCGGTGGTGACGCGCGCGGCCTCGTTATGCGTGACCTCCTGCAACGGCGTGATCCTGGGCGTGTCGATCTTCCCCGCCCACCCGCTACGCCGCGCGGCCGGCGACTTGGCTGCGGCCACGCTCTCCAGCACGATCTCCGACAGCGTGTCCCACGCGCCGCATGCCCCGCACTGGCCTTGCCACTTCGGGTAGTCGGCGCCGCACTCACTACAGACGTAGGCAGTACGGGCTTTGCTGGGGGTCTTGGCCATGAAGTGATGCGCGATGCGGCGGGGATGTAGGCCTACTGTAGCGGCACGCCGTCTCGACGCATGAGACCTCCCCTCATGGACGATCGGCCGCGATGCGGATGATGCGCCCGGCGCGATCATCGGCGACCCAGATCGCGCCATCACGCGCCACCGCCAGGCCTACCGGCGAGCCCTGCGCACGCTTGCCCGCCCTGCCCCAGCCGGGCGTCAGGATGAAGGCATTGGCCGATGGCGCGGCCCCGAAACGTCGCGACTCTCCGCCATAAACGGGATAGCGCGCGCTGGGCGCCGCCAACGGAATACCCGCTTCATCGACGGCATACGCGACCACGCGCCCGCCGGTGGCGCGATAACCATGCCAGCTCATCAGCAGCTTGCCCCGTAGCTGGGGAAACATCGCGCCCTCGTACCAGAGCATGTCCAGTGGCGCGGTATGCGGCGGCAGCAAGAGCGTGGGCGGCGTGTGTGCCTTGGACGCACAATCCATCGCGCCCTTGCCTTTCCAGCCCGGCGTCGGCGTCGCCATGTCCGCGCAGTATGGCCAGCCGTAGTGATGATCCTGACGGATCAGATTGATCTCGTCGAAGGGGAACCAGCGATCGGCAAAGTCGTAGCTGTTCTCGCCCTGCAGGACCGTGCCGGATAGATGCACGGCCAAGGCAACCGAGTTGCGCAATCCCCTTGCATGAACCGTGTAGTCGCCTCGCCAGCCGCCCTTGCCATCAGGCGCATAGCGTCGAAGGCTGGCGGCGTGCTCGCCGCTTTCGCTCTCCTTGCACTGCGCGCCTGATGCCTTGCCGGCGGCATCCAGGCACTGGTCGGAAGGCGCGCCCACGTTCACCAGCAAGGCGTCATCGGGCAGGAACACGAACTTGGAAAGCGGATGCCGATTCTCGTGCAGACGATTGTCGGGCAGCCCCGCGATCACGGTCTCGATGGTGTCGGCTGGCTTGTCCGCCTTCGGGTCGAAGCGGAAGATACGGCTCATCTCGCCGATGTAGACCTTGCCGTCCTTTCCCATCGCCATGGCGTGCGGCAGCTGCAGGCCGCCGATCAAACGGGTGATGTCGATGCGTCCGCCTGGTTCGGCCTTCATCTTCCAGACCGCGCCGCGCCGGGTACCCCAGCCGCCCAGGTCGGTGACCAACCAGGTGTCGTCATCGAGCTGCAGCAGGGAACGCGGCAACCGCACTTGCCGTGCCTTGCCCGGGGCCGGCGCGAGCACCAGTCCCGCGCAGAAGCCCTGGGCCATGCTGATCTGCACGCGCGGATAGCCGGCGCAGGTAGTGGGTGGCGTGATTGCTTTCCGCCCTTGCCCGGGCGTTTGCCCGCTCGCGAGCACGCCGGGCACGAGTGGCATCCAAGCCAGCAACGCGATCAATGCGGCGCACGCCCGGCGCGGGCGGCCTGGACGATGTTGCACTTGCATGTGCGTCGATTCCACGAATCCTGCCATGACCATGAAGAGTCGATAGGGCGGTGGAATGGTGCCGAAGAGAGGAATCGAACCTCCGACCTACTGATTACGAATCAGTTGCTCTACCGACTGAGCTA
>JACSSF010000099.1 GCA_014879375.1 Lysobacteraceae bacterium | reverse complement strand
TAGTCGATCTCGGTCACGCCTTCGGCGGTGAACTTGCAGAACTTGCGGCGGCGGAAGAACTTGGACATGGGTGTGCTCCTCAGGCGGCTTCGGCGTTGTCGTTGTCGTTGTCGTCGCCCGAGTCGTCGTTGCTGTCGCTCGACTCCTCGTCACGACGGCGACGCTCGCCGCGCTCGGGCTTGTCGCCCTTCTCGTCCTTGTTCTTCATGATCAGGGACTGCTCGGTGACGGCATCGTCACGCTTGATGATCAGGTGGCGCAGGATCGCATCGTTGAACTTGAAGCTGTCGACCAGCTCGTTCATCGCGGCCTGGTCCGACTCGATGTTGAACATCGCGTAATGGGCCTTGACCAGGTTGTTGATCGGATAGGCCAGCATGCGACGGCCCCAGTCCTCGATGCGGTGGACGGTGCCGCCCGCGTTCTCGATCAAACCCTTGTAGCGCTCGAGCATGCCCGGCACCTGTTCGCTCTGGTCCGGATGGACCAGGAACACGACTTCGTAATGACGCATTGTGTTTTCCTTGTGGATGTCGGCCTGCAGGATTGCCGGCCCGACAGCCCCCGGCAGCCCGGACGGGCCCCATGGAGCAAGTACCCCGCGCGGCTGGGCCGCGCGGAGCCGGAAATTATGACCGAATCAATGGCTTGCGGCAACTGGCCGCTCAGGCGGCCTTGTCGGTGTCGGTCGTGAAGCTCTCGCCGCACCCGCACTCGCCCTGGGCTTTCGGGTTGCGGAAGACGAATTGCTCGTTCAGGCCGGCCTTCAGAAAGTCGATTTCGGTGCCATCGACCAGCGGCAGGCTGTCGGCATCGACCACGATGGTCACGCCATCCTGGCGGAAGGTGCTGTCACCGGCCTCGATCGCGTCGGCCAGGCCGATCACGTAGCCCCAGCCGGAACAGCCGGTCCGCTTCACGCCAAAACGCAAGCCTGCCTTGGCCGGCTCTGCGGCAAGATAGCTGTGGACGCGCTCCAGCGCGGCGGGGGCAAGGGTGATAGCCATATAAAGATTGTACCTTCGATTAAACTTGCCCTCTCGATGTGGATGCGCGCGGCGCAGGATTCAAGACGATGACGACGACCTCCGTGGCCCAGGCATTGGCCGGCCATCTCCCCGAAGGCGGCCAGGTGACGGTCAAGGGCTGGGTGCGCACCGTGCGCGGCTCCAGCAACCTGGCCTTCGTCAACGTGAGCGATGGCTCGGGCTTCGCGCCGATCCAGGTGGTCGCGACCGACGCCCTGCCCAACTTTGACGACGTCAAGCGCCTCACCCCCGGCTGCTCGGTCATCGCCAGCGGCAAGCTGACCCCGTCGCAGGGCAAGGGCCAGGGCTTCGAAATCCAGGCGGACGCGGTCGAGATCGTCGGCTGGGTGGACGAGCCGCTGACCTATCCGATCCAGCCCAAGCCGATGTCGCCGGAGTTCCTGCGCGAAGTCGCCCACCTGCGCCCGCGCACCAACCTGTTCGGCGCGGTCGCCCGCATCCGCAACACCCTGGCGATGGCGGTGCACCGCTTCTTCCACGAGCGCGGCTTCTACTGGATATCGACGCCGATCATCACGACATCGGATGCCGAAGGGGCCGGCCAGATGTTCCGCGTCTCCACTCTGGACATGGCCAACCTGCCGCGCAGCAAAAATGGCGAGGTCGATTTCAGTCGCGACTTCTTCGGCAGGGAAACCTTCCTCACCGTGTCGGGCCAGCTCAACGTCGAGGCGTATTGCCTGGCGCTCAGCAAGGTCTACACCTTCGGCCCGACCTTCCGCGCCGAAAACAGCAACACCACCCGCCACCTGGCCGAGTTCTGGATGATCGAGCCGGAGATCGCCTTCGCCGACCTCAACGACGATGCGAACCTCGCCGAGGATTTCCTGAAATATCTCTTCCGCGCGGTGCTGGACGAGCGCGCCGACGACATGGCCTTCATCGCCGAGCGCGTGCAGAAGGATGCGGTGACACGGCTGGAAGGCTTCATCAACGCGCCGTTCGAGCGCATCGACTACACCGATGCGATCAGGCTGCTGCAGGCCAGCGGCAAGAAGTTCGAGTTCCCGGTCGAATGGGGCCTGGACCTGCAGACCGAACACGAGCGCTGGCTGACCGAGGAACACGTCGGCCGCCCGGTCGTGGTGATGAACTACCCGGAAGAAATCAAGTCGTTCTACATGCGCCTCAACGACGACGGCAAGACCGTCGCCGCGATGGACGTGCTCGCGCCCGGCATCGGCGAGATCATCGGCGG
>JACSSF010000072.1 GCA_014879375.1 Lysobacteraceae bacterium | reverse complement strand
CTACATCGGCAATGGCGAATGGTCGAAGACCACCGATGCCGGCGTGCTGGAACCGGTCAACCCGACCACTGGCGAGGTGCTCGGCAAGGTCTACGCTTCCTCCAAGGCCGACTACGACGCCCTGATGGAGCGCGCCGAGGCCAACTTCAAGGTGTGGCGCAAGACGCCGGCACCCAAGCGCGGCGAGGCGATCCGCCTGTGCGCCGACGCGCTGCGCAAGCACAAGGACGCGCTGGGCTCGCTGGTCGCGCTGGAGATGGGCAAGTCCAAGCCCGAAGGCGACGGCGAAGTGCAGGAAATGATCGACATCGGCGAGTTCGCCGTCGGCTTGTCGCGCCAGCTTTACGGCCTGACCATGCACAGCGAGCGCCCCGGCCACCGCATGTACGAGCAGTGGCACCCGATCGGCATCGTCGGGGTGATCTCGGCGTTCAACTTCCCGGTCGCGGTATGGGCTTGGAACAGCTTCGTCGCCGCCGTCTGCGGTGACATCACAGTGTGGAAGCCGTCGCCGAAGACGCCGCTCTCGGCCATCGCCAGCATGAAGATCTGCAACGAAGCCCTGCGCGAAGGCGGCTTCCCCGACATCTTCTTCCTGTTCAACGATGCCGGCACGGAACTCGCGCAAGAGTTTGTCGATGACAAACGCATCGGCCTCGTCAGCTTCACCGGTTCGACCAAGGTCGGTCGCAGCGTGGGCGAGCGCGTTGCGCGCCGCATGGGCCGCTCGCTGCTGGAGCTGGGCGGCAACAACGCAATCATCGTCGATGAAACCGCGGACCTGAAGCTGGCGATCCCGGCGATCGTGTTCGGCGCGGTCGGTACCTGCGGCCAGCGCTGCACCAGCACGCGTCGCCTGATCGTGCAGGAATCGGTGTACGACGATGTGTTGTCGAAGCTGGTCGCTGCCTACGGTCAGGTCGAAGGCAAGATCGGCGACCCGACCGACCCGAAGAACCTGGTCGGCCCGCTGAATTCCTCCGATGCGGTCGATGCCTTCCTTGATGCCATCGCGCAGGCGAAAGCTGCCGGCGGCAAGATCGAAATTGGCGGCACCGCCATCGAAGGCAAGGGCTTCTTCGTCAAGCCGGCGGTCGTGACCGGCCTCACCAACGAGGCGGCCGTCGTCCAGCACGAGACCTTCGCGCCGATCCTGTACGTGATGAAGTACCGCGACATCGACCAGGCCATCGACATGCAGAACGCCGTGCCGCAGGGCTTGTCGTCGTCCATCTTCACCACCAACCTCAAGCGCGCGGAAGCCTTCCTCGCCGCCAGCGGCTCGGACTGCGGCATCGCCAACGTGAACATCGGCACCTCCGGCGCCGAGATCGGTGGTGCGTTCGGTGGCGAGAAGGAAACCGGCGGCGGTCGTGAGTCGGGCAGCGATGCATGGAAGGCCTACATGCGCCGCCAGACGAATACCATCAACTATTCCGACGCGCTGCCGCTGGCACAGGGCATCAAATTCGACTTCTAAAATAAAAGCACGGACGCATGTATCCACTCGCCAGGCCACTGCTGTTCGCCCTTGACGCCGAACGCGCGCACGGCCTGGCCCTGCGCGGGATGGATAGGGCCCACTCGATGGGCCTGTCGCGCCTGCTGGCAAGCCCGCCGGCACCCTTCCCGACCAATCTCCTGGGGATGACCTTCCCCAATCCGGTCGGGCTGGCCGCGGGCCTGGACAAGAACGGCGAACACATCGAGGCCCTGTTCGCGCTGGGCTTCGGGTTCATCGAGGTCGGCACGGTGACGCCGCGCGCGCAGCCCGGCAACCCGGGGCCGCGCCTGTTCCGCATCCCGGAACATCGCGCCATCATCAACCGGATGGGTTTCAACAACCTGGGCGTCTCGGCGCTGGTGCGCAATGTCGAGGCATTGAAGAAGCGCCCGGGCATCCTTGGCATCAACATCGGCAAGAACAAGGACACGCCCAACGATCAGGCGGTGCGTGATTATCTGAACTGCCTTGAGCGCGTGTATCCGCTGGCGGATTACATCACCGTCAACATCTCCTCGCCCAACACGGCGGGCCTGCGCGAGTTGCAGGAGGAACAGCAACTGCGCGCACTGGTCGGAGCGCTGCGTGAGGCGCAGGAAAAGCTGGCCGCGCAACATCGCATGCGCGTGCCGCTGCTGGTCAAAGTCTCGCCCGACTTGTCCGACGAGGACATCGATGCCGCGAGTCGCGTGCTGAGCGATCTTGGCGTGGACGGCGTGATCGCCACCAACACCACGGTCAGCCGCGTCGCGATCAACCAGCATCGCCTGGCGAAGGAAGCCGGCGGCCTGTCCGGCGCGCCCCTGCTGGGCCGTTCGACCGCGACCCTGCGCCGCCTGCGCACGCGTTTGCCCGAGGCGATGCCGCTGATCGGCGTCGGCGGCATCCTCTCCGGCGCCGACGCGGTGGCCAAGACATCGGCCGGCGCACAACTCGTCCAGCTCTACACCGGCTTGGTCTATCGCGGGCCGAAACTGATCGGCGAGTGCGTGGAAGCGATCCGTCGCCGCAAGGAAGGCCCCAGCTCCGGAAAGCGCGGCGACCATGACTGAGCCCGCGTTGCGCGAAACCCGCGACGCGCCCTTGGCCAACACTTTCGGGATCGATGCACGCGCACGCCGGCTGATCGACGTGGGCGATGTCGACGCGCTGCCCGCCGCATTGGCCGATGCCGGACGCGATGCGTTGTTGCTGGGCAGCGGCAGCAACCTGTTGATCGTCGCGCCGGACGTGGACGCTGCCGTGCATGTGTCCGACGCTCGCATCGAGATGATCGAAGCCAGTGGCGATGCGGTTCGTGTCCGCGCCGCGGCGGGTGCGGCATGGCACGACTTCGTGATGCATGCGCTCGCGCAAGGCTGGTTCGGGCTGGAGAACCTGGCCCTGATCCCCGGCACCGTGGGCGCGGCGCCGATCCAGAATATCGGTGCCTACGGTGTGGAAGTGATGGACAGGATCGAGGCAGTCCAGGTGCATGATCGCGCCACGGGCGAAACCCGCTGGTGGCCGCACGATGCCTGCGGCTTCTCCTATCGCGACAGCGTGTTCAAGACCGATCCGCAGCGCTACGCCGTGATGCGGGTGGATTTCCGCCTGTCACGCACGCCGCACATCCATCTCGGCTACGCCGGCATCGGCGAGGAATTGCAATCGATGCGCATCGCCGAGCCCACGCCGCGCGATGTCGCCGACGCCGTGATCGCCCTGCGTCGCCGCAAGTTGCCGGACCCGGCAGTGATCGGCAACGCCGGCAGCTTCTTCAAGAACCCGGTCGTCGATATGGCGACCGCCGATGCCCTGCTCGCCGTCCATCCCGGCATGCCTGTGTTCCGCGCAGGCGATGCATCGCAACGCAAGCTGTCGGCCGCGTGGTTGATCGATCAGGCCGGATGGAAGGGCCATCGCGATGGCGATGCCGGCGTTTCACCCGGCCATGCACTGGTGCTGGTCAACCACGGCCATGCCAGCGGCGCGCAGCTGCTGGCGCTCGCGCGGCGCATTGCCGCCAGCGTGCACCAACGCTTCGGCATCGACATCGAACCCGAACCGCGACTCATCGGGGCGCGCTGGTGAGCAAGCCGCGCAGCGTGCAGGCGCAGGCCGCCGGTCTGATGCTGGCCAGCACGCTCAGCTTCGGCATGATGGCGATCTGCATCCGCCTCGCCTCGGCGACCGAGCCCACGTGGGAAATCGCCTTCTTCCGCAATTTCTTCGGCCTGATCGCGTTGCTGCCGATCCTGCTGGTCCCGGTGCTGCGCTCACCCAAGCCGCGCGAGACGCTGTCGGGCATCGTCCACACCAAGCAGTTGCCGCGCTATTTCACCCGCTGCCTGATTGGCCTGGTCAGCATGTTCTGCGGCTTCTGGGCTATCGGCCACCTGCCCTTGTCGCAGGCGATATCGCTGGCGTATTCCTCGCCGATCTTCGTGACCATCGCCGCGGTGTTCCTGCTCGGCGAGAAAGTCCGGATGCGCCGCTGGCTGGCGGTCATCGCCGGGTTCATCGGCATGCTGGTGATCGTGCGCCCGGGCTCGCAGGCATTCACGCCCGGCCTGCTGGTCGCGGTGGCCGCCGCGGTGCTTTCGGCCATCGTCGCCATCCAGATCAAGCAGCTGTCCAAGGTGGACGGCCCGGACACCATCGTGCTCTGGACGTATCTGTTCTGGGTGCCGATGTCGCTGATCCCTGCCCTGCCCGGCTGGCATTGGCCGGAAGGTGATGCGTGGTTGTGGCTGGTGCTGTGCGGCGTGTTCGGCACCGGCGGCCAGTGGCTGTGGACGCGCGCGCTGAAATTGGGTGAAGTCTCGGCGCTGACGCCGATCAGCTTCATGCAGCTGCCGGTGGTGACGCTGGCGGGCTGGTTGTTGTTCGGTGAAACGGTGGACCGCTGGACGATGATCGGCGCGGCCATCATCCTCTCGGCCACCGCCTACATCGCCCATCGCGAGGCGCAACTGTCCAGGCGCAAGGCCAGCCACGCGCCGAGCGAGGCGGTCGAACCGGGCAACTGACTGGCGCGACGCAAGGCCGGGGCGCATGCTGTCGGCACCGCCCATCGCCCGGAACCCGCATGCGTATCGCACTGACCGCCTTCCTGCTGCTGGTACCGCTCGCGGGCATGGCCACGCCGGCCTTCGCGCAATCCGCCCCACCTGCCACCACGCCCAGTCCTGTCGCCAGCACAGCACCCAAGGCCGATGATGCCGATGTCGCCTCGGTCGATGCGATCGTCAAGGCGCTGTACGACACGCTCTCGGGGCCGGCTGGCCAGCCGCGTGACTGGAACCGGCTGCGTTCCTTGTTCCTGCCCGAGGCGCGGATGATGCCGGTGGGCAAGCGCCCAACCGGCGAGGTGCGGATGCGGATGCTGGGCGTGAACGATTACGTCGCGACATCTGCGCCCTTGATCGAGAAGAACGGCTTCACCGAGCGCGAACTGGCGCGACGCATCGAGCGCTTCGGCAACATCGCCCATGTCTTCAGCACCTACGAGGCCCGCACCGAATTGGAACCGATCCACCTTCGCGGCATCAACACCATCCAGTTGATGTTCGACGGCAGCCGCTGGTGGATCGTCTCGCTGATGTGGCAGGCGGAGACACCCGACACGCCGTTGCCGAAGGACTACCTGCCGAGGGAGTGAGGAGGCTCCCACGGCCGCCGCGATCCGCGGAACACCACCAGGTACACGCCTATCACCCAGGCCAGTGCCGCCGCCCAGCCAGCGAGGATGTCACTCGGGTAATGCACGCCGAGGTAGACGCGCGATGCGCCGACCATCAACACGAACGGGACCATCAGGCCCAGCACCCACCAGCGCCAACGCGTCGGCCAGGCCAGCAGCACCAGCACCGCGGCCAGCGTCATCGAGCCCATCGCGTGCCCGCTGGGAAAGCTGTAGGTCGTTTCAGGGGAAATCGATTCCCACAGTGACGGACGTGCACGACCGAAATAATGCTTGGCCGCGACATTGAGCAAACCCGAACCGGCCAGCGCGATGCCGGCGAACAGACCCTCGCGCGGCCTGCGCTTCAAGGCCAGCACCAACACCAGCAGGATGTCGAAAGGCACCACGCCCCATTGGTAGCCGATCGCGGAGAAGAACAGGGACACCCGGTCCATCACCGGCGAATGCCAGCCCTGCGCCCATTGCAGCAGGGGCTGGTCGAAGAAGAACACGTCGCCCTCGTGCACCTCCTCGGCCAACGCACCGAAAACCCAGAGCGGCAGCAGGAGTGCGATGAACAACAGGAGGAAACGCAGTCCGTGCTGCTTCAGCGTGCGGATGCCATAGCGGAGTTCGCCCGAGAGCGTCTTGCGGACGTCAGTCGATGATGGCGACATAGCGGCGCTCGACGTACTCGTCGATCAGGGCGATGAACTCCTGCGCGATGTTCTCGCCGCGCAAAGTCACCGTCTTCTCGCCGTCCACGAACACCGGCGCGGCAGGCGCCTCGCCCGTGCCCGGAAGCGAGATGCCGATATTGGCGTGGCGCGATTCGCCCGGCCCGTTGACGATGCAGCCCATCACCGCGAGGGTCATGTTCTCCGCGCCCGGGTGCTTGATCTTCCACTCCGGCATCTTGCCGCGCACGTGGTTCTGCACCACGCCGGCAAGCTCCTGGAAGAATTCGGAGGTCGTGCGCCCGCAACCGGGGCACGCGGTGACCATCGGCGTGAACGCGCGCAGGCCCATCGTCTGCAGCAACTCCTGCGCGACGATCACTTCCTGCGTGCGCGACTGGCCGGGCTCGGGCGTCAGCGAGATGCGGATGGTGTCGCCGATGCCTTCCTGCATCAGCACCGCGAGCGCGGCGCTGGAAGCGACGATGCCCTTGCTGCCGATGCCGGCTTCGGTGAGGCCAAGGTGCAGGGCGAAGTCGCTACGCGCGGCGAGGTCGCGATACACCGCGATCAACTCCTGCACGCCGCTCACCTTGGCACTCAGGATGATGCGATCCGCTGGCAAGCCGATCTCGACCGCGCGATGCGCCGAATCCAGCGCGGACCGGATCAGCGCCTCGCGCAGCACGCGTCCGGCATCCCACGGCTCGGCGCGTTGTGCGTTCTCGTCCATCAACGTCGCCGCCAGCGACTGGTCCAGCGAGCCCCAGTTCGCACCGATGCGCACCGGCTTGCCGTACTGGATGGCGAACTCGATCAACTGTGCGAACTGGGTGTCGCGTTTCTTGCCGAAGCCGACATTGCCCGGGTTGATGCGGTACTTGGCCAGCCCCTCGGCGCAGGCGGGCTCGTTGCTGAGCAGGGTGTGGCCGTTGTAGTGGAAGTCGCCGATCAGCGGCACGTCGATGCCCATCATCGCCAACTTCTCGACGATGCGCGGCACCGCGGCGGCGGACTCGGCGTTGTTCACCGTCACCCGCACCAGCTCCGAGCCGGCGCGCCAAAGCTCGGCAACCTGCTTGACCGTCGAGGCGACATCGGCGGTATCGGTATTGGTCATCGACTGCACGACGACCGGCGCGTCACCTCCCACGTTGACGCCGCCAATGCGGACCTGGCGGGTGGCATGGCGCGGACTGGCACCGAAGTCGGGCGGCTCGGGAAGCGGCATCGGGTTTTCCATGGGGGAATTGTAGCGAGACGGTGTGATGTCACGGCTGAATCACCGCCCTGCTGCTGCGTGGGAAGGCCTGCGCCCGCGAATCGAAGCAGGGGCGCAGTTTCAGCGGCAAGCCTTTCCACGCCCCGACAAGGCTGCCCGCAACACTGGCGGTATCCTGTCCGCATGACCCAATCCGGCCGCGACGACATCCTCAGCCCCAGCCAGCTCAACACGCTGGCGCGCAACCTGCTGGAAGACACCTTCCCGCTGGTCTGGGTCGAGGGTGAGTTGGGCAACGTGGCACGCCCTTCCTCCGGCCACCTCTACCTGACCCTCAAGGACGAGCGTGCCCAGGTACGGGCCGCGATGTTCAAGCCCAAGGCAAACCTGCTGAAGTTCGTACCGCGCGAAGGCCTGCGCGTGCTCGCGCGTGGCCGCCTGACCCTGTACGAGGCGCGCGGTGAGTACCAACTCGTCCTCGATCACATGGAGGAAGCCGGCGAAGGGGCCCTGCGCCGCGCCTTCGAGGAACTGAAGGCCCGGCTGCAGGCGGAAGGCCTGTTCGATGCCGCGCGCAAGCGACCGCTGCCCCCGTTCCCACGCCGCGTCGGCGTGCTGACCTCGCCAACCGGTGCCGCCGTGCGCGACGTCATCTCGGTGCTGTCGCGGCGCTTCCCGCTGCTGGAGGTCGATGTGTTGCCGGTGCCGGTGCAGGGCGCGACTGCCGCTGCGCAGATCCGCGGGATGCTCTCGCGTGCCATCGCCTCGCATCGTTATGACGTGTTGCTGCTCGCACGTGGCGGCGGGTCGCTGGAAGACCTGTGGGCCTTCAACGACGAGCAACTGGCCCGCGCCATCGCTGCATCGCCCGTCCCGGTGGTCAGCGCGGTGGGTCACGAAACCGATTTCTCGCTCAGCGATTTCGCCGCCGACTTGCGCGCCCCGACGCCTTCGGTGGCGGCGGAGCTGATCGCGCCCGATCGCGCGGCGCTGCTGCAACGATTGCGTCGCCTGCACCAGCGCCTGGATGCCCAGGAGCAGCATCGCCTGCGTAGCGCGATGCAACGGCTGGATCGCGCCTCATTGCGGCTCAATGCCCAGCGCCCGCAAGCGCGACTGGCCTTGCTGCGCAGCCGCGAACGCGAGGCGCGACGTCGGCTGGATGCCGTGCTCGCGCGCCGGCTGCAGGAAGCCCTCGCGCGCACCCGTCACGCAGGCGCACGCTTGCGCACACAGGCGCCCGAGCGCCACCTGGCCGCGCTGGCGCAACGCCTGCAGACATTGCGCGGTCGCAACCGCGCCGCGTTGCAAGCCCGCATGCAACTGGACCAGCAACGCGTGGCCGGCCTCGCCCGCGCGCTGGCGGCGATCAGTCCGTTGGCGACGGTTGCACGCGGTTACGCCATCCTCCACCACGAGGACGGCCATCTGGTGCGCAGCGTCCTTGATGCCAAGCCCGGCGATCCTATCCGCGCGCAACTCGCCGATGGCGAGCTCCAGCTGCGCGTCGAGCCCTGAGCGCGTCTTGCCGCCACGACGACATCGCCCGCGCTAGATTGGTCGTATCTCCACCGATGTCGTGGCCATGAAGCTGAAGAAATCGTACCCGCTCTATCTCGCCAATCGCCCAGTCCAGACGCACCAGACCTTGGACGTGTTGGACAAATACACCGGCCAACGCGCCACGCGCGTGGGCTTTGGCGACGCCGCGCTGATCCGCAAGGCGATCGTCGCCGGCCACAAGGCGCGCGAGCCGATGGCCGCCTTTCCGCCCGATGCACGCCGCGACGTGCTGGCGCATTGCGTACAACGCTTCAGCGAACGCAGCGAGGAACTGGCCCAGGCCCTGTGCATCGAGGCCGGCAAGCCGATTCGCGATTCGCGCGGCGAGGTCGCGCGGCTGATCGACACCTTCCGCATCGCCGCCGGCGAAGCCACGCGCATCGGCGGCGAAATCATCGAACTTGGCATCAACGAACGCACACGCGGCTATCACGGGATGACGCGACGGGTGCCTGTCGGGCTGTGCAGCTTCATCACGCCGTTCAACTTTCCGTTGAACCTGGTCGCGCACAAGGTCGCGCCGGCCATCGCCGCCGGCTGCCCGTTCGTGCTCAAGCCTGCCGCCAAGACGCCGGTCGGCGCGTTGATCATCGCGGAAGTGTTGGCGGAAACCGACCTGCCCAAGGGCGCGTTCTCGGTGATCACCTGCAGCAACGACGATGCCGCGCCCTTGATCGAGGACCCGCGCATCGCCCTGCTCTCCTTCACCGGCGGGCTGATCGGCTGGGACATGAAGGCACGCGCGGGCAAGAAACGCGTCGTGCTGGAGCTCGGCGGCAACGCCGCGTGCATCGTCGATGCCGATCCGGGTGCGCCGCTGGACCATGTGGTCGAGCGGCTGGTATTTGGCGCGTACTACCAAAGCGGCCAGAGTTGCATCAGCGTGCAGCGCATCATCGCCCACCGCGACATCTACGACAGGTTGCGCAAGAAACTGCGTGCAGCGGTGAAGTCGCTGCCGATGGGCGATCCGCGCATCGAAAAGACCTTCATCGGCCCGGTCATCGACGAGGCGGCTGCCAAGCGGATCGAAAGCTGGATCGCTGCGGCGGTCAAGGGTGGCGCCAAGGTGCTCGCCGACGGCAAGCGCGACGGCAGCATGTTGCCCGCGCAGCTGCTGGAGAAAGTCCCGCATGATGCCGATCTCTATCGCAAGGAGGCCTTCGGGCCGGTCGCGATGATCGAGCCGTTCGATGACTTCGACGATGCGCTGGCGCGCGTCAACGACAGCGACTTCGGCCTGCAGGCAGGTGTCTTCACCGGCAGCCTGGACCACACGATGCGCGCCTGGGACCGACTGGAAGTCGGCGGGGTGATCGTTGGCGACGTGCCCAGTTTCCGCGTCGACAACATGCCCTACGGCGGCGTGAAGGACTCCGGTCTGGGCCGCGAAGGCGTGCGCTGGGCCATCCAGGACATGACCGAGGAACGCCTCTTGGTGATCCGCCAGCGCTGATTCGCACCGCGTTCAACCCCGTTTCCGCCATCCATGCGTTCTCCCGGTTGCCCAACCAGGAGTTTCGCCATGTTGCCCAAATCCGCCTTCCTTTCCGTGATGGCCTGCGCACTGATGCTGGCCGCCTGCCAAAGCGGGCCGCAGTCCGCTGCGGACCGCGCGGCCACGCAAGAACCCATGTCGCCAATAGCGCCGCCGCCCGTCGCACCGGCGCCCCTCGCCATGCAAGCCCCGGTCATGGAGGCCGCCTACGCCGGCAACGCCAAGATGGCGCGCATGGTGGCGATACCGGGCTACCCGATGCCGCCGCCGACCAATACCGAGACATACGAACGGCCGGATGACAACCCGGTCAAGCAGGCAGCCAAGACGCCGCTGTCCACGTTCTCCATCGATGTCGACACCGGCAGCTACAGCAACGTGCGACGGATGTTGACGACGGGCGTGCGCCCGCCCGCCGACGCGGTGCGCGCCGAGGAATTCATCAACTATTTCCGTTACGGCCATGCCGCACCGACGACGCGCGACGTGCCGTTCCGGGTCAGCACCGAACTCGCGCCTTCGCCGTTCAACGCGAACCGGCAGCTGCTGATGATCGGCATCAAGGGCTACGAGGTGCCGAAGACCACGCTGCCGCCCTCGAACCTGGTGTTCCTGATCGATACCTCCGGCTCGATGATGGACGAGGACAAGCTGCCGCTGGTCAAGGCCGCGCTGCGCAAGCTGGTGCCGCAGATGCGCGCGCAGGATCGCGTCGGCATCGTCGCCTATGCGGGATCCGCAGGGTTGGTCCTGCCGCCGACGCCGGGTGATCGCCACGACGAGATCCTCGGCGCGCTGGATCGGCTCGAAGCCGGCGGCAGCACCAATGGCGGCGACGGCATCCAGCTAGCCTACAAGGTCGCGCGCGAGGCTCTCCGCGAGGGCGGCGTCAATCGCGTGTTGCTCTTGACCGATGGCGATTTCAATGTCGGCGTGGTGGATCGCAAGGCGCTGGAAACGCTGGTCGCCGACCAGCGCAAGTCCGGCATCGCGCTCAGCACGCTGGGCTTTGGCACCGGCAACTACAACGATGCGATGGCCGAGCGCCTGGCCG
Organism: Lysobacteraceae bacterium; assembly: GCA_014879375.1. GTDB lineage: Bacteria > Pseudomonadota > Gammaproteobacteria > Xanthomonadales > Xanthomonadaceae > Solilutibacter. The sequence continues at coordinate 1,721 of JACSSF010000072.1, read as the reverse complement.
ATGTCGGCAATGGCAACCACGCCTACATCGACAGCGTGCGCGAGGCGGAGAAAGTGCTGGTGCGTGACATGCAGTCCACCCTGCTCACCATCGCCGGCGACGTGAAGATCCAGGTCGAGTTCAACCCGACGGTGGTCGCGGAATATCGCCTCATCGGCTACGAAAACCGCGCCCTGCGCGACGAGGATTTCGACAACGACGCGGTCGATGCGGGCGAGATCGGCGCTGGCCACGAAGTCACCGCGTTGTACGAGGTCGCGTTGATCGGCTCTGGCGGCGAGCGTCTGCCCAAGCTGCGCTACGCTTCGCCCAAGGCCGCGGCCGGCGCCGGTGGCGAGATCGCCCTTCTCAAGCTGCGCTACAAACTGCCCGGATCCGAATCCAGCCGCCTGATCGAGCGGCCGATCCGCCGCGACGAACTGCGTGCCAGCGCCAGCCCCACTTTGCGCTTCGCTGTCGCCGTGGCCGGTTTCGCCGATCTCTTGCGCGGCGGCAAGAACATCGAAGGCTGGGACGCCATGCGCCTGCGCAATCTGGCCGCGAGTGGCCTGGGCGCCGATGTCGAGGGGGATCGCGCCGAGTTCCTCGCCCTGACCGAGCGCGCCGACCGCCTGCTGCAAGGCGGTGGCGAAGCGCTGCATGTCGGCGGCGATTGACCACATGCTGCCGGTGGCGACGGCGTGGTTTGTCCCGCGTCGTCGCTTCACCCTTCATGCGCCAGCGCGTAGTCTGTGCGGCATGGAGCAACCCCTCGGCCAACCCGTGGACGAAGCCGGCGATGCCTCGCTGATGCTGGCGTACGCGGCTGGCGACATGGCGGCCTTCGCGCAGCTGTATGCACGACATCGCACCCCGCTGTATCGATTCCTGCTGCGGCAACTGCGCAATGGCGCGCTGGCCGACGAGATCTTCCAGGACATCTGGCAGCGCGTGGTCGCCCATCGCGCCGAATGGAAACCGGATGCACCATTCACTGGCTGGTTGTATCGCATCGCCCACAATCGGTTGAACGATCACTGGCGGGCGCAGAAGCATCGCCCCGCCGCCCCCGGCGACGCCGAGGAACGCGTGGCACGGATTACCGACCACGACACGCCAGAGCGCGCGCTGTCGGAATTCGAGCAGCGGCGACGCCTGCAACTGGCGTTGGCGGAACTCCCCGAAGACCAGCGCACCGTGCTGCTGCTGCGACTGGAACAGGAACTGACGTTGGAGGAAATCGGCGAAGCGACCGGCGTGGGCCGGGAAACGGTGAAATCGCGATTGCGCTATGCGATGGACAAGCTGCGTGCGAGGTTGAACGAATGACGATGCCACGTGATCCCCTGCTGGACCCGGAAGAACGCGAGCTGGCGGCCCAGCTGGCGCGCATCGCGCCGCATGGCGAACCCTCCGCCGATCTCGACGCGCGCATCCTGGCGATGGCCGAGCGCGGCCTGGCCGGCGTGTCGCCTGTCTCCGCGCCGCATCGCCGTCGGCCGCAGCGCTGGCCGGTGTGGCTGGGGCTGGCCGCATCGCTCACCGTGGTCGCTGGGCTCGTCTGGCAGCTGCAGCCGGTGATGCATCCACGTGAAACGGTGAGCTACGAGGCCCCCGCTCGCGTGGCCGCCGACATCGATCCGAACGGCAAGCGCCAGCCGATCGACTACGTCGAATCCGCCGCCGCCGAGGCCGCGATGCCGCCCCCGCCACCCCCGGTCGAAGTCGCGCAGACACCGCAC
>JACSSF010000017.1 GCA_014879375.1 Lysobacteraceae bacterium | reverse complement strand
CTGAAGGACAGCCCGCAGGTCCGTGGCCTGATCAACAAGGTCCACTACCTGGTGAAGGTCGAGGAGTAATCAGATGAAGCTCAATACGTTGAAGCCGGCTGACGGCGCCCGCACCGAGCGCACGCGCGTCGGTCGCGGTATCGGTTCGGGCCTGGGTAAGACTGCCGGCCGCGGCCACAAGGGTTCGTTCGCGCGCGCGGGCAAGGGCAAGATCAAGGCCGGCTTCGAAGGCGGCCAGATGCCGATGTACATGCGCCTGCCGAAGATCGGTTTCCGCTCCAAGCTGAAGGCCGACACCGCCCAGGTGCTGCTGTACCAGCTGGACAAGCTGGATGCCGGCGAGATCGATTTCGCCGCGCTGCGCGCCGCCAAGCTCGTTCCCTCGACCGCCAAGAAGGCGAAGATCGTGAAGAAGGGCGAGGTGACCAAGAAGTTCGTGCTGAAGGGCCTTCTGGCCACGGCTGGTGCCAAGGCGGCGATTGAAGCCGCTGGCGGCAAGGTCGAGGAGTAAGGCCGGATGTCGCGAAGCGGCAATGCCCTGGCCGGCATGGCGGCGGGTGCGGGCAAGTTCACCGAACTGCGCCAGCGCCTGCTGTTCGTGCTGGGTGCGCTGATCGTCTACCGCATCGGTTGCCACATCCCGGTGCCGGGCGTGAACCCGGTCGCGATGACGGCGTTCATGCAGCAGCAGCAAGGCATCGTGAACATGCTCAACATGTTCTCGGGTGGCGCGCTCGAGCGCCTGTCGCTGCTGGCGCTGAATGTGATGCCGTACATCTCGTCGTCGATCATCATGCAGCTGTGCGCGCAGATCTTCCCGAGCCTGAAGGCGATCCAGAAGGAAGGCGAGTCGGGCCGCCGCAAGATCAACCAGTGGTCGCGCCTCGGCGCGGTGCCGCTGGCGGTGTTCCAGGCGATCGGCATCGCGACCGCGCTGCAGAACCAGATCGCGCCCGACGGCACGCCGGTGGTGACCAACCCGGGCATGACGTTCGTGTTCACCGCGGTGGTCGCATTGACCGCCGGCACCATGTTCCTGATGTGGCTGGGTGAGCAGATCACCGAGCGCGGCATCGGTAACGGCGTGTCGCTGATCATCTTCGCCGGCATCGTCGCGGGCCTGCCGTCTGCGGTGGTCAGCACCGTCGAGCAGCTGCGTAACGGTGACATGACGGCCATCCAGGCGATCCTGATCGCGCTGCTGGTGTTCGGCTTCACCTACTTCGTGGTGTTCGTCGAGCGTGGCCAGCGCCGGATCACGGTCAACTACGCGCGTCGTCAGGGCGGGCGCAGTGCCTACCAGAACCAGACCTCGTTCCTGCCGCTCAAGCTCAACATGGCTGGCGTGATCCCGCCGATCTTCGCTTCGTCGATCATCATGTTCCCGGCGACGGCCGCGCAGTGGTTCGGCAATTCCGGCAGTGGCGCTAACCAGTGGATGCAGCGCATCGCCGCGGCCCTGGCCCCGGGCCAGCCGCTGCACATGATCCTGTTCGCGGCGTTGATCATCGGTTTCGCGTTCTTCTACACGGCGCTGGTGTTCAACTCGCAAGAGACCGCCGACAACCTGAAGAAGTCGGGCGCGCTGATCCCGGGCATCCGCCCTGGCAAGGCGACCGCCGACTACATCGACGGCGTGCTGACCCGACTGACGCTGGCCGGCTCCCTCTACCTGGTGCTGGTCTGCCTGTTGCCGGAAGTGATGCGCACCGAGCTCGGCACCCAGTTCTACTTCGGCGGCACCTCGCTGCTGATCGTGGTGGTGGTGGTGATGGACTTCATCGCGCAGTTGCAGGCGCACCTGATGTCACACCAGTACGAGAGCCTGCTGAAGAAGGCGAACCTCAAGGGAGGGTCGCGCGGCCGCTGAGCCGGGGCGACCTTCCAGCAACATCCGATGGCGGGCCTTGGCCCGCTGCCGGGAAATGCCGGACAGATGGCATCGTCCGGATGACATATTCATAGCCGATGCTTCTTGCGTCGGCCTCGATGGGCGACCCGGGCGGCATCCCGCGCACGGGTGGATCGACGAGATGCGAGCGCCAGAGTAGCGCGCGCGGTGGCCGGGGTTTTGCCACCAGTCGTCGGACCGTTCGCCGGAGCATGGGCACACTCCCCATGCCGGAGCAGGGCTTTCGGGCCCGGCTTCCCAAGACCCCGGGATTGTTGTTAAAATATCCAGTTTCCCCGGCCAAGTCCGTACTTTTGGCCCATCAACCGTTTGGAGATCGCGTCATGGCGCGTATTGCAGGTGTCAACCTGCCTGCCCAGAA
>JACSSF010000018.1 GCA_014879375.1 Lysobacteraceae bacterium | reverse complement strand
GCGTCCGGGCGAGCCGCCGACCAAGGACGCCGCGCAGAACCTGTTCCACAACCTGTTCTTCACCTTCGAACGCTACGACCTGTCGAGCGTGGGCCGGATGAAGTTCAACCGTCGCCTGGGCCGCAAGGAAGTCACCGGCGCGCCGGTGCTCTACGACCACAAGTACCTGGCCGAGCGCGGCGACGAAGAGTCCAAGCGCCTGGTCGAGGCGAACGGCAACGGTTCCGACATCCTCGACGTGATCAAGGTGCTGACCGAGATCCGCAACGGCCGCGGCGTGGTGGACGATATCGATCACCTCGGCAACCGTCGCGTGCGCTCGGTTGGCGAAATGGCCGAGAACACCTTCCGCGTCGGCCTGGTGCGCGTCGAGCGCGCCGTGCGCGAGCGCCTGACCATGGCCGAAGCCGACGGCCTGACTCCGCAGGACCTCATCAACGCCAAGCCGGTCTCGGCGGCGATGAAGGAGTTCTTCGGTTCCTCGCAGCTATCGCAGTTCATGGACCAGAACAACCCGCTGTCGGAAGTGACGCACAAGCGTCGCGTCTCGGCGCTGGGTCCAGGCGGCCTGACCCGTGAGCGCGCGGGCTTTGAAGTGCGCGACGTGCACCCGACCCATTACGGTCGCGTCTGCACCATCGAGACGCCGGAAGGCCCGAACATCGGCCTGATCAACTCGCTGGCCGTGTTCGCCCGCACCAACAGCTACGGCTTCCTGGAGACGCCGTACCGCAAGGTGAAGAACGGCGTGGTCACCGACGAGATCGAGTACCTGTCGGCGATCGAGGAGAACGAGTTCGTCATCGCCCAGGCCAACGCCGCCCAGGACGTGAAGGGCAAGCTGACCTCCGAGTTCGTCAACTGCCGCTACCAGGGCGACACCCAGCTGCGTCCGCCGAGCGAGGTGGACTTCATGGACGTCTCGCCGATGCAGACCGTGTCGGTCGCGGCGGCGCTGGTGCCGTTCCTCGAGCACGACGATGCCAACCGCGCATTGATGGGCGCCAACATGCAGCGCCAGGCCGTGCCGACGTTGCGCAGCCAGAAGCCGCTGGTCGGCACCGGCATCGAGCGCGCGGTGGCGCGTGACTCGGGCGTGACCGTGAACGCGCGTCGTGGCGGCGTGATCGAGCAGATCGACGCGGCCCGCATCGTGGTCAAGGCGAACGAGTCGGAGATCGAGGGCGAGACCGACGCCGGCGTCGACATCTACAACCTGGTCAAGTACACGCGCTCCAACCAGAACACCTGCATCAACAACCGTCCGCTGGTGAACGTCGGCGACGTGGTCGAGCGCGGCGACGTGCTGGCCGACGGTCCTTCGACCGACATCGGTGAGCTGGCCCTGGGCCAGAACATGCTGGTCGCGTTCATGCCGTGGAACGGCTACAACTTCGAAGACTCCATCCTGCTCTCCGAGCGCGTGGTGGAAGAGGATCGTTACACCACGATCCACATCGAAGAGCTGACCGTGCAAGCCCGTGACACCAAGCTGGGTGCGGAAGAAATCTCCGCCGACATCCCCAACGTGTCCGAGCATGCGCTCAACCGTCTCGACGAATCCGGTGTGGTCTATATCGGCGCCGAAGTGCGTGCGGGCGACATCCTGGTCGGCAAGGTCACGCCGAAGGGCGAGGCCCAGCTGACCCCGGAAGAGAAGCTCTTGCGCGCGATCTTCGGTGAGAAGGCGTCCGACGTGAAGGACAGCTCGCTGCGCGTGCCGCCGGGCATGGATGGCGTGGTCATCGACGTGCAGGTCTTCACCCGCGATGGCGTGGAGAAGGACAAGCGCGCGATCAAGATCCAGGAAGAAGAAGTGCGTCGGGTCAAGAAGGACTTCGACGACCAGCGCATGATCCTGGAAGCCGCGATCTACGCCCGTCTGCGCGCCCAGTTGCTGGGCAAGACGGCGAACGCCGGTGGCGGCCTGAAGAAGGGCGAGACCGTGACCTCGCTGGTCCTGGACCAGAGCCGTCCGCGTGACTGGTTCCACTTCAACATGAAGGACGAGGACGCTGCCGAGGCGATCGACCGCGCCCAGAAGCAGATCGCGCTCCACGAGAAGGAGTTCGAGCGTCGCTTCGAGGACAAGCGCGCCAAGATCAACCAGGGCGACGACCTTGCCCCGGGCGTGCTGAAGATGGTCAAGGTGTTCCTGGCGGTGAAGCGCCGCATCCAGCCGGGCGACAAGATGGCCGGCCGCCACGGCAACAAGGGCGTGGTGTCCAACATCGTGCCGGTCGAGGACATGCCGTACATGGCCGATGGCCAGACC
>JACSSF010000077.1 GCA_014879375.1 Lysobacteraceae bacterium | reverse complement strand
CTGCTTGGAGTTCTCGGACTCCAGGTTCGGGTTGGAGATGCTGTAGGTCGAGACCTGGGCGTTGCTGCACGACAGCGAACCGGTGAACATCAGGCAGGTCGCCGGATCCGAAGTGGTCACTGCGCTGAAGGCTGCAGCCTGCGACAGGATGTCCAGCGACGGCGCACGGAAGCCCTGGCCGTACGAGGCACGGAAGGTCAGCGAATCCAGCGGGTGGTAACGGAAGGACACCTTCGGTGCGAAGTCGTTGCCGTAGTCGCTGTACTGGTCATAGCGACCGGCCAGGCTCATCTCGAACGAGTTGAAGAACGGGAACAGGACTTCGGCGTAGACGGCCTTGACGTTGCGGCTGCCCGCAGCCGAGTTGCCGGCCGAGCCGACGATCTGGCCACTGGAGGACAGTGGATCGTAGATGTCCTGATAGGCCTCTTCGCGGTATTCCGCGCCGACCACGGCGGCGGCATTGCCACCCGGCAGGCTGAACAGGTCGAAACCGGCGGTACCGTAGACTTCCTTGACCGAGGTTTCCATGTCACGCGAGATCGTCGCGGTCATGCCCAAGCCATTGGGGTTGCCGGCATACGGGTTATAGATGTTGTAGCGACCGGCCGTGATCGCGGTCTGTGCCAGGCCACCGACGACGTAATTGGTACCGAGGCTGATGGCGCGTGACTGCACGTAACGCATGCCGAAGTCCACGTCCACCTTGTCCCACAGCAGGCCTTCGAAGCCCAGCATGAAGTTGCTGGTGGTGTTCTCGGTGTTGCCGTCACGCGGGCCGAGGGCGGCGAAACGGTGGAACAGGAACACGTCCTGAGTGCGGAACGTCTGGTAGTACGGGTCGGCCCAATTCGGGTTCAGGCCACCATTGGCCGCCGGGGTCGCCGGATGGTTCGGGCTGCCGGCCACCAGGCGGATGGCGCCGCCCGGCCACGGGCTGGACGGCACAGGTGCATAACGGCCGAAGCTCTTGGTGCGATTAACCGACGCAGTGAAGTACGAGGTCCAGTTGTCGTTGATCTGCACGTCACCGCGTGCGAACACGGAACGGTTGTCCAGCGAGGTCAGGTTGGCCGAGGTCGCGGAATGGTTGAACTGGCAGCTGCGGTTGGCAGACTGGTAGAACAGGTCGGAGTCGTCACCGTTGGTGCACAGGCCGGGCACGGCGGAGCCGTAGGTGGGGTGAGCCAACAACGCGCTGGCGGCCGTCGAGGTGGTGCGCGAGAAGTTGTTCGAATAGATCGAAGCGCCCGGGGAGGAGTACCAATAATCGCGGTCACGGGTGTAGATGACATCGCGCGAATCCCACGAAGCACCCGCAATGACGCGGCTGCGCTCACCGGCGCTGCCCATGACGACGCTCATTTCCTTGGTGTCGCCACCCGGCTCGCTGGGCATGCCCATGCCAATGGCGGCTTCGATGCCTTCGAAGTCCTTGCGGGTGATCACGTTGACCACGCCACCGATGGCGTCGGAACCGTAGATGGCTGAAGCGCCATCGGACAGCAGCTCGATGCGCTCGACGGCGGCCATCGGGATGGAGTTCAGGTCCTGCGAGTTGCCGATCATCGGCGCGGTCGGGGCGCGGCGGCCGTCGATCAGGATCAGGGTGCGGCTGGTGCCGAGGCCGCGCAGGCTGATGCCGCTGAAGCCCTGGCCCGAGCTGCCAGAGGTGGACTGGTACGAACCGAAGGTGTTGAACGAGGTGTTGCGCAGGAAGTCGGCGACCGAAATGTCACCGCTGGACTCCAGCTGATCGCGACTGATCACGGTCACGGGCAAGGCGCCTTCGATTTCGGCGCGCTTGATGCGCGAACCGGTCACTTCGATGCGGTCGAGTGTCTTGCTGTCCGATTCCGCGGCGTTCTGTGCGAGGGCGACGCCGGGAGCGGCAACGCCTACGGCGAGTGCGATGATGATTGCATCGCGTAGCTTATGGGTTTTGAAGCTCATGACTCTTTGTCTCCAAGAGGGCTAGTGTCGTCTGCCATAGGCAAGCTATGTCACCACGCGGTCACTCATCACGAAGCTTTAACGCGCGGCTGTCCGGATAGTAACTAGCCCCGCCCGAAAATTAAAGTCTTGTTAAGAAAATTTGCGTGGATCACGTTCGGACAGGCCTTGCTAGGGAGGCGGAAAGCCCAAATTACCGGGGGTTTTCCAAAGTGAACAAATCATGAATATTTCTCAGGGCTTGGGTCTTGATGGAACTTAAGCCATGAGCGGCAAAGTTTGCCGGCCCTCCTGGGTACTTGGTGGTTGTGATAGATGCCATCAATCATCCAGAAATGATGCGTCGCACTAATTTAGGTATCCCTTGGTTTGCAGGGCTTCTCGCCAACATCGGCCCCTCATCAACAATTCACTCCAAATAGTTGGCGTTCGAGGCAGGCGTGAAGCCGTCGCATGGCCTTTGAAGGGCGTGAGTTGAACGCATTCGTACGTGATCCATGGCTCGAAAAGCGATCCTTATTAATATGAATAGAGGAAACCTCTTGTTAACGTTTCGTTGCCGGGTCTATAGTCGGGCGGTCGGGCACTGGATCTTGCCTTGGCTTTATTGAGTTCTTAATTCACCTCTTCCATCTATGGGGGTTTGACAATGGCTTCTAATACGATGCGCTCCTCGCTCAAGCGAAGTGCACTTGCCGTGGCGATGGGGCTTTGCTTCGTTGGCGGCGTCCAGGCCCAGACCAATACGGCGGGTGCCGTCGCGGGCAAGGCGACTGCGGGCGATACGATTACCGTTTCCAATCCGGCTACCGGATTCAGCCGAACCATCACGGTTGACTCCACCGGTAGCTACCGTTTTTCGCAGCTTCCTACCGGCAACTATCAAGTGACTCGCAATGGGGGTTCCCCGCGTGACGTCACGGTCAGTATCGGCACCGCGAGCAGTGTCGACTTCGTGAGCAGTGCGGCTGGCAGCCTCGACACCGTCACGGTTGTTGGCTCGAATGTGGTCAACCCGATTGACGTCTCGAGCGTGGAATCGACCACGATCCTGACTGCGGAGCAGATGAAGGCGATTCCGGTTGGCAACAATGCCACCTCTGTCGCGCTGCTGGCGCCCGGTACAGTGCGCGGTGATGCCGCATTCGGCAACTTGGCCTCCTTCGGTGGTTCATCGGTCGCGGAGAACCAGTACTACGTCAACGGTTTCAACATCACCAACTCGTTCCGCAGCCTCAACTACTCGCAGGTGCCGTTCGAGGCGATCGCTGAACAGCAGACCCTCACGGGCGGATATGGTGCGGAGTTTGGGCGTTCAACCGGTGGCGTGGTCAACCAGATCACCAAGCGCGGTACCAATCAATTCCATGCAGGCGGCAACATCTATTTCACTCCCTCCTCGTTGTCATCCGAGCAGCGCAACGTCTACAAGACCAACGGATCCTTGCGCAGCGACAACAGCAAGGACGAGCTTGAAACCGCCCGTGCGAATGTCTGGGCGAGCGGGGCGCTGGTAAAGGATCGCCTGTTCGGCTATGCGATCTTGTCCTATGGTCGCGACAAGTCCGAAACCTTCGGTAGCGTGCTAAGTGCCCAGAACAACTCAGCCACGACCAAGGCGCCGAACTGGCTGGTCAAGCTGGACTGGAACATCAACGACTCCAACCTGCTTGAGTTCACTTCGTTTTCGGATGACCAGGATATCGAGACGCGAATTTATGCCAATGATCTTGGCAGCCTGGAACGCAAGGGTTACCTCGGCACCAATTACACCGAGGCAGGTGGTCGCAACTACGTCCTGAAGTACACGGGCTACCTGACGGACAACTTCACCCTGTCGGCTCTCGGTGGCTATGGCAAGTACAGCCGCGCGCAGCATCTGGTCACGGCAGACGGCCGCCGCGTGGAATACACGGGTGATCTGGCCAATCCGGCTAGCGGCTGCCCGATCATCACCGATATCCGCACTGATGCACAGAAGGCGTTGACCGGTAACCCGACCTATCGCTCGTTGTGCAACCTGACCGGTGGCTCCATCGACCGCATCGACAGTGGTGATACCCGTAAGCAGTTCCGTGTCGATGGTGAATGGATCTTGGGCGATCACCGTTTGCGCTTTGGTTACGACCGCGATGATTACAAATCGGTGGCTGGCCAGTCGTATGAAGGTGGTCGCGTCTGGCGTTACTCGTATAGCGCAACGCTCGGTCGCGATATCGTGCGCGAGCAGATCGTGAGTCAGGGTGCAGAAGTCGAAGTCAAGCAGTGGGCGGCTTACCTTGAGGATAGCTGGAATATCACCGACAACTTCATGGTCTATGCTGGCGTGCGTTGGGATACCTTCGAGAACCTCAACGGTCAGGGCGAGAAGTACGTCGAGATCAAGAACCAGTTCGCACCACGTTTGGGTTTCTCGTGGGACGTCTTTGGCGACTCCACTTTCAAGGTGTTCGGTAACGCTGGCCGCTATGCCCTCCCGCTTACCGCCAGTGTGGCGGTGCGAGGCGCGAGCGCATCGATATTCACGCGCCAGAACTACACCTTCACCAGCATTGATCCCGTCACCAATGCACCCATTGGCCTGACTCCGATCAGCACCCTCCAATACGTGAACGGCGAGTTTGGCGAGCCGAAGAATGCTGCAACCATCGCCGCCCAAAACCTGGATCCCATGTATCAGGATGAGTACATCCTCGGGTTCCAGAAGAGCCTGACTGACCACACCACCTTGGGCGTGCGTGGCATCTATCGTGACCTGAAGGCCGCCATTGACGATAACTGTGACTACTCGCCGATATACAACCAAGCGGTGGCTGATGGCTTGAGTCCCGTCCTCCCGAACGCGGGCTTCCCGTATTGCCGCATGTTCAACCCCGGCGCCGATGCGGTATTCCTGACCGACATCGAGGACAATGGCATCCTGACCTCGTACACGATTCCGGGTGCACTTCTGAGCCCGGAGGCCAAGCGCACCTACAGCGCGCTTGAGATGTTCGTGCAGGGTGGTTACGACCGCGGCTTCTACCAGATTTCGTATACCTGGGCGAAGAGCAAGGGCAACACCGAAGGCGGCGTGAAGTCGGATATCGGTCAGGCCGATACCAGCGTGACCCAGGACTTCGATTACAAGGAACTGATGGTCGATTCCTACGGCTACCTGCCGAATGACCGCCGTCACAGCCTGAAGGCATTTGGTAGCTTTGACTTTACGGATGAAATTTCCGTGGGCGCAAGTTACATCCTGCAGTCCGGCCGCCCGTACAACTGTCTGGGTACCCTGCCGTGGGCGGCTTACCCCAACACCAACCTGCATCCGTACGGCTCGTCGTTCTTCCGCTGCAACAACCAGGCCACCCCGCGTGGTACCGCAGGTCGTTTGCCCTGGACCCAGACGCTTGACCTGAACATCGCTTACAAGCCGATGTGGGCCAAAGGGCTGATGTTCAAGGTGGACGTGTTCAATGTATTGAACAGCCGCAAGGTGACTTCGGTGAATGAAGTTGCTGAAGATGGTGGTACGCGAGTCCCGCTGGGCCAGCCGGGCGCAGCGCTCGATACCTACCTGATGCCGGCGAGCTTCCAGGCGCCGCGTAGCGTCCGGTTCATGGTGCAGTACGACTTCTAAGCAAGCACAGATGTTTCAACCGAAAGGATCGGCCGCCCCAGGGCGGCCGATCTGTTTATGATCTGCATCATGCAGAAAGAATCTTTCGAGATCCGTTGGACCAAAGCGCGCCAACTTGAAGCATCGGGAGATGTTCCTGCTGCGATTGAGACTTATGAAGCCATTCTGAAAGACGAACCAAATAGGCTTTATGCAAGATTGCGCGTGTCCACGCTTTTGCAGATGCAGGATAAGTATCGTCGTGCACGTCAGCATGCCGTCGATGCAGTGGAGAGTGTCAGGCACTCGCGATGGAATGACCTGCCTTATGTGACTAGCAAATTATTGACGTTTGATGAACAGCAATTGTTGCTTGAAGTGATCCGAGGTGCGGACTGGAAACATCGGGATGTCATTACGGCATCTCCCATGCTGGTGCAGCATTTGTGGCTCGCTGGTTCGGTCGATGAAGCAGTTCGGCTGGCGGAAACCGCATTGCAGGTAGCGCCATCCCATTTGCAATTGAACTATGCATATGGAATTGCCCTCGGCTATGCCGGCAGGCTGGATGAAGCGGCTGCGGCATTCGAGAAATGCCTTGTCATAGATCCTGGGTATGCAGCAGCGCATTGGTCACTGGCCTACACAAGGAAACGAGCGGGCACAGAAGTTGATCGAGCATCACGTATCGAGGCTGCTAGTCGGAGAGAGGAAAAAGCACAAGAAAAGCCATTTTTGCACTATGCAGCTTTTAAGGAGCTGCATGATGCGAGTCAGTACGATGCAGCATGGGCGCACCTTGCCGAGGGTGCACGCATAAAGCGGGGAAGTCTTGATTACGACGCATTGCGAGAAGCCGAGCTTGCCGAATGGCTATTGGGTCGGCATGGAAAAGAACCAGTGAATGATATGGGTAACAAAGATCTGGAAGCCGTCTTCATTGTCGGGATGCCGCGTACCGGGACAACCGTGCTCGATCGCATGCTGGGAAATCATCCTGCATTGATTTCTGCGGGAGAACTGTCAGATTTCCGCTCTGCCCTCAACCATGTGCTTGATGGCTTTATCGGCGCGGTGCCCTCCATGGCATCTCTTCGGAGGCTTCAACAATCGGATCTCAGCGAGGCGGGGCACCATTATTTGGCCAAGACGAGATGGCGGGCTAATGCGCCTCATGAAGTGGTAGTCGACAAGCACCCTGAAAACTTCTTTCTCAGCGCTCTGATCATGGATGCGATCCCGTCTGCTCGGATCTTGTGCATGCGCCGAAATCCAATGGATGCGTGCTTTTCGAACCTGAAAGAACTTTTTGCCAACCAATCATACGGCTACAGTTATGACTTGATCGAATTGGCCGATCATTACGATCGGTTCTATCGCCTTTCATGTCACTGGGCCGCGACAAGGCCGAGTCAATTCATGTTGGTCGATTACGAAGATCTGGTGAGCGATCCGGACGCAGAGGCACGACGAGTTTTTGGCTTTTTGGGGTTGCAGTATCGCAGTGAGTATGCGGACATCACCCGTAACAACTCTGCCGTCACCACGGCTAGCGCTTCGCAGGTTCGCGAACCCCTATCCATGCGCAACATAGGCGCGTGGAAGCCTTATGCCGAACATTTGGTGCCGCTGAAAGATCGACTGCGAAGTGTGATGCTTGAATCCTGGTCAACCAAGGATTGCGCCAGGTGATGCCGGCAGGCGTGCATATTCACTACCGGAATGCATTGGAGCATTTCAATGCCAAGCGGTGGCCTGCCGCGCTGGTGGAGTTGGATTCAGCAGATGCGCTCAAGCCAGGCATCCCGCGGATATCAGTACTTCGTTCTTATGTCGAATCGTATATCGGAAACTACCGCTCAGCGAGTAAGGCCGCATTGGCTGCCGCAGATGGCAACCCCGAGGGGGTCGAAACCATAGGCGATGTATTCGCCCGCTTGCGCACTTTCAATCAGGGCGCACGTCTGGTTGGCTATATTCGCCAGCTTGGCGGTGCATCAAAACTTTCCATTCCCAACCTGCTTCAGGGTGCAGCCCAGCTGTCCTATCTAAATTTGCAGGAGGAAGCGCTGGATCTATTGCGGGAGGCGGATCGCGCCGACCCGGATTACCCACCGACTCAGATGGCCATGGCGCAGGTTTTGGTCTATTTGGGGCAGCGCGAATTGGCTATTGAGCGGTTGCGCCGGGTCCGGAAGCTTGCGCCCGAAATTTCAGACACGTACTGGCTGCTGTCTCAGCTTGGCGGAGAGCTCAGGTCAGGCATGGAAGATGTGCTAGACGCTCTGCATCAATATCAGAGGCCGGGCTTGAAGGCACAAGATCAAATCCACCTGGGGTTTGCGTTGCACCGCATGCTGGATGAGGAAGGCCGATTTGATGAAGCTTTCCAATACCTGCAGGATGCTTGCAAGGTCAAACGCAGTACATTGAGCACGGTGATCATGAATCAGCAGTCTGTGTTGGACATGCTTCACGGTATCCGACCCAGCGCTGAGGCGATTCCTGCTTCTGGTGCAATGGCGTCGTCAACCCCCATCTTCATCATCGGCATGCACCGCTCAGGGACCACGTTGCTGGAACAGATGCTTGATGGACATCCACAAGTCCACGGCGCGGGCGAGCTTTACGACTTCACCAGCGCGATGCGTTACCAAACCGACCATCATTGCCAGGGGGTGATCGATCGCACCATTGTCGAGAGGGCTTCCGCCGAGGGTTTCGACTTCAAGGCAGTGGGTGAACGTTACCTGCAAGGCGTTGCCTGGCGCCTCGATGGCAAGCCTTACTTCACCGACAAGCTGCCATCCAATTTCCTCAATGCCGGGTTCATCTGCCAGGCTTTGCCGCAGGCCAAGCTGCTGCATATGGTGCGTGATCCCGTCGAAGTGTGTTTCTCCAACCTTCGCGAGTTGTTTTCCAATGCCAATCCGTACTCATACGACCAGATCGAGCTCGCGGATTACTACCTGCAATACCACCGGCTCATGGCGCATTGGCGCGAAGCCTATCCGGGCCGCGTCCTCGACATCCGTTATGACCGGATGGTGCGTGACCCGGAAACCGTGATCCGTGAAGTCAGTGATTTCTGCGGGCTGGAATTCACGTCGGAGATGCTGGCCATCGGCAATCGCAAGCGCGGTGTCTCAACCGCGAGTGCGGTGCAGGTGCGTGAAGGGATACAGGTGCGGGACGTGCCGAAGTGGAAGCCGTACGAGGCTTATCTGCAGCCGATGATCAATCGCCTGCGCGAAGGCGGTGTCCTGGATTGAGAAGCGGCCGCCTCCGGGCAGCACAAGAGGCAGGGATCAAAGATCCTGCTGGTACCGTACGTAAGGCACCGTGCCCTCTTCCTCGCCCTTGGAGGGGGCGAACGGATTCTTGCCGCGGGTCACTACATTGTCGGCGCCCACGCTCAGTTGACCGCTCCACGGCGTGCGCCAGGTCAGGCCGACGCCAAAGCCTTCCCACTTGCCGGGCTGGCCCGGGACTTCGATCACGCGGCCGAACACGCTGGCACTGAACGCGCCGACGCCACCGCCGATGGTCAGGCCCTTGCTGTTCCAGCGATCGGCGAATTGCGGCATTTCGGTGGCCGACATCAGGCGCGCATTGGCCGTCGTGCCGGCGATCGATACCACGCCGCTGCGGCCGATGTTGTATTCGGCGAATAGGGCGAGGTCGGTTTGCTCGACGCGGTTGCGGCTGCCCGGCGTCAGCCAGGCAGGCAGGCTGGCGCGGGCCTTGCCGATGCCCACGCCCACGCGCGCGTTGCGGTTGCCGAGGGTGGCGGTCGCGCCACGCGGGCTGATCGAGCCGAGCGAGCAATCGTCGGACAGGCGGTCCATCCGGTTCGGGATGCCATCCTTGCCGCCGCAAAGCAGCGCAAGCGATTCACCCGAGGACAGGCCGAAGGCGGATTCGAGGGTGTTGCTGCCGAAACGCCAGCGAGCGGCGCTGTTGGCCTTGCCGGTCGGCTCGAGCACGAACATGCCCTCGACCTTGCCGTTGGTGTTGTTGACCACGGGGATGACGGTCACGCCCTTGCGCGCCTGCGCGAACGCCTGCCCGCCGGAGACGGCGAGCGCGAGTGCCGTAAACAATAGCGTTGGCAAGAGGCGATGTTTCATGGGTCACCTATTGACTGTCCCCTGCGAGGGAAGTTCCCGAAAAACGGGACTTTCCTGCCAGTCCAAAGTACCTCATTTATATTAATTTAACAATCATGTCCGGAATCCCGTTCATCGAAGTGAAAAAGATGGCGGAAGCCCCGTCATTGCAGGCGATTGGGCGCATCGATGTTAGGCGAGGGGGTCAGGAACAGGGCTTCGACCTGCGCAGCGTCGAAGTGGTAACGCTGGCCGCAGAACTCGCAGCGGATCTCCGCCTCGCCACCGGTGCCGGCCTCGACGGCGGCCAGGGCTTCCTCGCGGCCGAGCGTGCGCAGGACCTCGGCGACGCGCTCGTGCGAACATGAACAACCAAATTGCAGGTCGCGCTGGCCCAGCATCTGCAGGGTCTCCTGGTGGAACAGGCGATGCAGCAGGGTCGTGGCATCGACCGATTGCAGTTCGTCCGCGCCGAGGGTCGAGAACAGTTGCTCGATGCGGTTCCAGCCGTCGTCATCGGCGTGCGATGCCGGCAGCTTCTGCAGCAGCAGGCCGGTCGCGTGCTCGCCATTGGCGGCCAGCAGCAGGCGGGTCGGCAATTGCTCGGACTGGCGGAAGTAGTCCTCGAAGGCGCCGGCGAGGGTCGGCGATTCCAGCGGCACCAGGCCCTGGTAGCGAACCGGCTCGCCGCTGGGCGTCGGGTTCTCGATGGTGATCGCCATCACCGCGTCGCCGCCGAGGTGGGTGAGGTCAAGTGCCTCGGCGGTGGCGGCCACGGGCGAGGTGTCTTCGGCCAGGCGCACCAGTCCGCGCACCGTACGGGCGCCGGTGCATTCGGCGAACAGGCTGCGCAGGGCACCGTTGCTGCGCAATTGCACCGACAGCCGGCCATCGACCTTGGTATGCGCGGTCAGCAGCGCGGTGGCGGCCACGGCCTGCCCCAGCAGGTCGCGCACGGCGTCGGGGTCCTCGTTGCGGGCGATGATCTCGCGCCATGCGTCGTCCAGGCGGACGTGCGCGCCGCGCACGCCGGCCTCGGGCAACAGGAAGATTTCAAGACGGCCGCCGGGGGCCGAAGGGGAGGTGTTGGTGTCCATGGGTCTCTCGAAGGCCTGCGGCGCGCGGGAATCTCCCGGATAATGCCGCGATGAGTGCGATAAATGGGGGCGATGTGAGCGAAGCGCAAGTTGGGCCGAAACCGCGCCGGCGCTGGTTGCGGCGCCTGTTCTGGCTGGCCGTCTTCGTCCTTGTCTTCCCGATCGTTCAGGTGATGGCGCTGCGCTTCATCGACCCGCCGTTCTCCAGCTTCATGACGATCCGTCAGTTCCAGGCCTGGGGCAGCGGCGACTTCGGCTTTCGCATCGCCCATGACTGGCGCGACCTCGACCAGATGTCGCCGAACGTGCCGGTGGCACTGATCGCGGCCGAGGATCAGCGGTTCGCCGACCACGCCGGCTTCGACATGCAGGCGATCGAGAAGGCGCGTGACAGCAACGAGCGCGGCCGGCGTATCCGCGGCGGCAGCACCATCACCCAGCAAACCGCGAAGAACCTGTTCCTGTGGAGTGGCGCCGGCTGGACGCGCTGGCTGCGGAAGGCGCTGGAGACGTGGTACACCTTCTGGATGGAACTCTTCTGGCCCAAGACCCGCATCCTGGAGATGTACGCCAATTTCGCCGAATTCGGCGACGGCGTGTACGGTGCGCAAGCTGCGGCGCGGACCTGGTTCCACAAGGATGCCTCGCGCCTGACCGCCACCGAGGCCGCGCGGCTGGCGGCGGTGCTGCCCAATCCCAAGCGCTACAGCGTGGCAAAGCCGGGCCCGTACGTGCAGCGTCGCACGCGGGCGATCCAGCGGCAGATGCGCTACATCGGCGGCGCCGGGGCATTGCGCGACGTCGAGGGTGAACAGTGACGGGCACGCCGGACAAACGTGAGCGCCTGACCGTCGTGGTCGCCGCCTTCAACGAGGCCGAGGCGTTGCCGCTGCTCCACACGCGCCTGTTGCCGGTGCTGGCCTCGATGGCGGATGTCGATGCACGCATCCTGTATGTCGATGACGGCAGCCGGGATGCGACCTGGGCCGTGATGCAGCGGCTGGCCGCCAACGATCCGTGCGTCGGGCTGCTGCGCCTGTCGCGCAACTTCGGCAAGGAGGCGGCGCTGACTGCGGGCCTGGACATGGTCGATGAAGGCGCGGCGATGATCCTGGACGCCGATGCGCAGGACCCGCCGGAACTCATCCCCCAATTCGTCGCCAAGTGGCGCAGTGGCTTCGACAACGTCTATGGTCGCCGCAGTGCGCGCGCCGGCGAAGGCATCGCCAAACGCGCGACGGCCTCGATGTTCTATCGGGTGATCGGCCGGCTCTCGCGCACCCCGGTGCCCGAGGACACCGGCGACTTCCGCCTGCTTTCGCCGCGTGCGCTCAAGGCGCTGGGCGAGCTGCGCGAACGCCATCGTTTCATGAAGGGCCTGTTTGGCTGGGTGGGCTTCAACGGTGCGGAGATCGTCTACGAGCGCGAGGCACGCGTCGCCGGCCGGACCAAGTTCAATTTCTGGAAGCTGTGGAACCTGGCGCTGGAAGGCATCACCAGCTTTTCCACCGCCCCGTTGCGCATCAGCACCTATCTGGGCCTGTTCACCGCCTTGGTGGCGCTGGCCTACGGCATCTACGTGATCGTGAAGGCGTGGATGTACGGCGATCCGGTCGCCGGCTGGCCCAGCATGATGGCGGTGATCCTGTTCCTGGGCGGGATGCAGCTGATCGCGCTCGGGATGATCGGCGAGTACCTTGGCCGGCTGTACGTCGAGGCCAAGCAGCGCCCGCTCTACGTGGTGGCCGATTGGCGGCCGGGCCGCGGACAGGGGTATGCTGGCGCCGTATCCGAAACGGGGAGCGGCCATGCGTCAGGTGCGGCATCTACTTGAATCGAAGCAGATCGACGTGGTGTCGATCGCGCCGGAGGCGCCCGTCATCGACGCGCTACGGCTGATGGCCGACCACGGCGTCGGCGCGGTGCTGGTGATGGAGGACGGCCGCAAGCTGGTCGGCATCCTGTCCGAGCGCGATTACGCGCGCAAGGTCGTCCTGCTGGGGCGCACCTCGGCCAACACGCCGGTCAGCGAGATCATGAGCCACCAGGTCGTGTGCGGCCGGCTGGGCGACACGGTCGATGAATGCATGCAGGTGATGACCGACAAGCGCATCCGCCACCTGCCGATCGTCGAGCACAAGGAAGTCGTCGGCATCGTGTCGATCGGCGACCTGGTCAAGGCGGTGATCGACCAGCAGCAGATCGAGCTGCAGCACTTGCAGGACTACATCGCCTCCTGACCTGCTTCAGGCGGGTGGCACCACCAGCGACCACACCGCGATGAAGTGGCAGACCGTGCCGGCGACGACGAAGCCGTGCCAGATCGCGTGCGCGTAGGGCATGCGCTTTTGCAGGTAGAACACGGTGCCAAGCGTGTAGGCGAGGCCGCCGGCGAGCAGCC
This sequence comes from Lysobacteraceae bacterium, assembly GCA_014879375.1. GTDB lineage: Bacteria > Pseudomonadota > Gammaproteobacteria > Xanthomonadales > Xanthomonadaceae > Solilutibacter. The sequence goes on along the minus strand of JACSSF010000077.1, from coordinate 33,193 downwards.
AGCCGAAGGTCCAGCCGCTGAGCGCCGCATACACCGGCTTGGCATAGAGCATCACCAGCCAGCCCATCGCGATGTAGATCAGCGTCGATGCCAGCTTGAAGCGGCCGGTGAAGAAGAGCTTGAAGACGATGCCGAGGGCGGCCAGCGACCAGATCGCGATGAACAGTGTCCAGCCGACCGTGCCGCGCAGGAGGGTCAGGGTGAACGGCGTGTAGGTGCCGGCGATGAGGATGTAGATCGCGCAGTGATCGACGATCTTCAGCCGCGCGCGGCGCACCGGATCGACTGCGCGATGGTAGGCCGTGCTGGCGAGGTAGAGCATCAGCATCGATGCCGAGAACACGATCGCCGAGGCCCATTGCCAGGCATCACCGCCGCGCACGATCGACATCGTGACCATCGCGATCCCGGCGACCAGCGCGACCGCCGCACCGATCCCGTGGGTCAGGATGTTGGCGCGTTCCTCGCCGGGGGGGTAGGGGGATGTCGGGGAAGCGGCCATGCCCCGAGCATACAGGCCCGCGACTTGGGTGCCGCCGCGACCGTCAGTCGATGCGTTCGGCGTGCGCGTGTTCGCGGGTGGCGAGGAACTGCACGCCCGGCGCACGTTCTTCGGCCAGCTGCAGGTTGACGCGGGTCGGGGCGAGATAGACCAGTTGGCCCGCGGCATCCACGGCGAGGTTGGCGGCGTTCTTCTCGCGGAACTCCTCCAGCTTCTTTGCATCGTCGCACTTGATCCAGCGCGCCGTCGCCACCTGCACCTGCTCGAACAGGGCATCGACGCCGTACTCGTCCTTGAGCCGGTAGGCGACCACGTCGAACTGCAGCACGCCGACCGCGCCGAGGATGAGGTCGTTCGACATCAGCGGGCGGAAGAACTGGGTGGCGCCCTCTTCGCTCAGCTGGGCGAGGCCCTTCTGCAACTGCTTCAACTTGAGCGGATCACGCAGGCGCGCGCGACGGAAGAGCTCCGGCGCGAAGTTGGGGATGCCGGTGAAGGCGATGTTCTCGCCCTCGGTGAAGGTGTCGCCGATCGAAATGGTGCCGTGGTTGTGGATGCCGATGACATCGCCCGGATACGCGTTCTCGGCGATCTCGCGATCACTCGCCATGAAGGTCAGCGCGTTCGCGAGTTTCAACTCCTTGCCGGTGCGTGGCTGGAACGCCTTCATGCCGGCGCTGAACTTGCCGGAGCAAATCCGCATGAACGCGACGCGGTCGCGGTGCTGCGGGTCCATGTTGGCCTGGATCTTGAACACGAAGCCGGTCAGCTTGTCCTCGGCCGGCTCGACCTCGCGGGTGGTGGTTTCGTGCGGTTGCGGTTGCGGCGCGTGCCGGACGAAGAAGTCCAGCAGCGGCTGCACGCCGAAATTGTTCACCGCAGAACCGAAGAACACCGGCGCCTGTTCGCCGCGCAGATAGGACTGCTGGTCGAACGGGTGCGATGCGCCTTCGACCAGCTCCAGCTCCTCGCGCAGTTCCGCCAGCATGTTCGCGCCAATGGCGGCTTCCACGCGCGGATCGTCGATGGACGGATAGATGGTCGAATCTTGCCGGGTGTGGTTCTTGCCGGCCTCGTACAGATGCACTTCGCCAGTGAGCAGGTGGACCACGCCGCGCAGGCGCTTGCCCATGCCGATCGGCCAGGTCACCGGCGCGCACTGGATCTTCAACACGCTTTCGATTTCGTCGAGCAGCTCGATCGGGTTCTTGCCCTCGCGATCGAGCTTGTTGATGAAGCTCATGATCGGCGTGTCGCGCAGGCGACAGACTTCCATCAGCTTGATCGTGCGCTCCTCCACGCCCTTGGCGACGTCGATCACCATCAGCGCGCTGTCCACCGCGGTCAGCACGCGATAGGTGTCCTCGCCGAAGTCGGCATGGCCCGGGGTGTCGAGCAGGTTGACGATGTGGCCGTCGTAGGGGAACTGCATCACCGAGGACGTCACCGAGATGCCGCGCTCCTTCTCCAGCGCCATCCAGTCGGACGTCGCGTGGCGCGCGGCCTTGCGGCCCTTGACCGAACCGGCCATCTGGATCGCGCCGCCGAACAGCAGCAGCTTCTCGGTCAGCGTGGTCTTGCCGGCGTCGGGGTGGGAGATGATGGCGAAGGTGCGGCGACGCGCAGCTTCCTGTTTGATGGCGGACATGCAAAGCGCGGCGCGGTTGGCGCCGTCTAGGTTCGGATGGGGACGCGAATTATATGCCGGATGCGGGCCCGGCCCGATCCCCGAGAACGACACCGGCCGATGCGGTTATCGTGGCCGTCCCCCACTCCGAATCCCGCCATGCCCGGCTATTGCGACATCGCCCCCGGCCACCCGCTGCACGGCCCGTACCACGACCACGAATATGGCGTGCCCGCGCGGGAGGAGGCTGCGCTGTTCGAGCGCCTGATCCTGGAGATCAACCAGGCGGGCCTCAGCTGGGAAACCATGCTGAAGAAGCGCGAAGGCTTCCGCATCGCGTATGACGGGTTTGATGTCGACAAGGTCGCGGCCTATGGCGAGGCGGAGCGTGCGCGCCTGCTGGCTGACCCCGGCATCATCCGCAATCGGCTGAAGGTGGACGCCGCGATCCACAACGCTGGCGTCATCCAGCGCCTGCGCGCGTCCCACGGCAGCTTCGCGGACTGGCTGGATGCGCATGTCGAATTGGACGGCCGCGCACGCGACAAAGCCGAGTGGGTGAAGCTGTTCAAGCGCGATTTCCGCTTTGTCGGTGGGGAAATCGTCGGCGAGTTCCTGATGAGCCTTGGCTATCTGCCGGGGGCGCATCGCGCCGATTGCCCTGCGGCGGTGCGCATCGCCAAGCTGGAACCGGTCTGGATGCGTTACGGCTGAGCACTCGTGCGTGGCAGGCGCAGCTCGCCTGCGTTGGTTTGGATCTTCACCGGCACCGATTCCAGCCGCATCCCGCGGTTCACCTGCACCACGAAGTGCAGGTGCGGGCCACTGGAATAGCCGGAATTGCCGCTGCGGGCGAGCATTTGCCCGGCCTCGACACGCTGACCGGGCGCGACTTCCAGACTGCCGCGCTGCAGGTGCGCGTAGACCGCCATGCTGCCGTCAGCGTGCAGGATGCGGACGAAATTGGCCTCGTCCAGATGCCCGGGGGTGTCGCCGAAGCGCTCCTCGACTTGCATCACCGTGCCGGCGCGCGCGGCGATCACCGGGGTGCCGATGGGCGCGGCGAAATCGATGGCCTGTCGGTTCTCGGCATCCACATGGCTGAAGCGGCCTTGCGGCGCCTGGCCGACCCGGACTTCGGGCAGCTGCAAGGGGAAACGGTAGCCGATGGCCTGCGCGTGGGCTCCCGGCGTGCCGGGAACGGCGGTGAGGCGCAGTGACAGCGGCGCGTCCTTGGGCAGATGGGCCAGTAAATACGATCCGTGGCCGGGCAGGGTGCGTTGCAGCGGGAAGCCGGGACGGACCCGCGCACTGTCGATGCGGACCTCGACCGGGCCGGACAGATCATTGTCCACCCAGAGCTCGCGCATCGCGCCGTGGCCGGCAAAGCGCAGGCGCACTGCCGCAGCGGCGGGTTCATTCGCGGTACTGGACGGCGATGCCGGCTTCGGCGGCCAGCCGAGCCATTGCGCATCGGCCGGACCGAGCATCAGCGCCACAAGCAGCAGGGGCAGGGCAGGGCGAAGTCGCATCGTCTGATTATCGGCGCTCATGACCGAATGGAATATCCATCGCTTTATTCGAATAAAGCGATTGACATTGCGAAAAAGCTGGGGCAAGCTGCGTCCATCCATCGAGATCGGCTGAGGGATAGGCCCTGTGACGCCGAGGCAACCTGGACCTCCGTCCAAGGTGCCAATTCCTGTGGGGGCACCAGCCCGCCGCGCAGATGGTTGAGCACACGCCCCGGCGTTGCCCGACATGCGCACCACCCGGAACTCGATGCACAGGGAGTTCCGCATGAGTCTGGTCGCCGCATCGTTCCAAGCTTCATCTGAATCCGCCATCGACCCTGCGTGTCGATTGGGCGAGGCGCCCCTGCATGAAACCGTCGCCGAGCGCGGCGTGCTGCGTTGCACGCTGGCGCTGCGGCACGCCGGTGTGCGCGATGTCGCGATCCGCTGGGAGCTGTGCGGACCAGCGCACGCGCCGCTGTTGATCGTCGCAGGCGGCATTTCAGCGACCCGCCACGTGGCCGCGAATGAGGCCGATGCCAGCGAGGGTTGGTGGCAATCGCAGGCCAGCTTCCTGCGCCGGCACCGCGTGCTGGCGATCGACTGGCTGTGCGATGGCGACGGCCTCGACGCGCCGATCGACAGCGCGGATCAGGCCGATGCGATCGCCGCCGTGCTCGATGCCCTGCACTTGTCCAAGGCGCGCGCGTTCGTCGGCGCATCTTATGGTGCGATGGTCGGCCTGCAGTTTGCCGCGCGGCATCCGCGCAGGCTGGAGTCACTCGTCGCAATCAGCGGTGCGCATCGCCCGCATCCCTGGGCCAGCGCGCTGCGCTCGGTGCAACGCAAGATCGTCGAATTGGGTGAGTTGCAGTGCGATGACGGTCATGGCCTCGCCCTCGCCCGTCAGTTGGCGATGCTTTCCTATCGCACGCCCAAGGAATTCGCCGAGCGCTTCAACGCGCCGGTTTCACTGGAGGGCGAACGCGCGGTCTGCCCGGCCGAGAGCTATCTGGAAGCCTGCGGCCAGCGCGCCCTGACGCGCTTTGATGCGACTGCCTACCGCCGCCTGTCCGAATCCATCGACCTGCATCGGGTCGAACCCGAAGCCGTGTGCGTGCCGCTGTCGGTGATCGCCATCGACAGCGACCAGCTGGTCCCGCGCGAGGATCTGGCCGAGCTCTCGGTGCGCGCGCCCGACGCCTGGCTGCAGGTGATTGCCTCGCGTTACGGCCATGACGCCTTCCTCAAAGAAACCGCGGCCATCGCCGCCGCCCTCACCGCTGCCCTGGACGCCTGACATGAGCCTTGAATCGAACATCACCACCCGCGCGGTCCGTGCCGGCATCGACAGCGACACCGCCTTCGGTGCGGTCACGCCGCCGCTGGTGCTGTCCTCCAATTTCAGCTTTGCCGGCTTCAACCAGAAGCGCAAGTACGACTACACGCGCAGCGGCAATCCCACGCGCGACCTGCTGGGCGATGCGCTGGCCGAGCTCGAAGGCGGCGCAGGCGGCGTGATCACCGCGACCGGCATGGCTGCGATCACCCTCGCGCTCAATGCCATGCTGGAACCCGGCGATTTGCTGGTGGTGCCGCACGATGCCTACGGCGGCAGCTGGCGCCTGTTCAATGCCTTGGCGAAGAAGGGCGCGTTCGAGCTCGCCACCATCGACTTCACCGATCCGGTGGCGCGCGCCGAGACATTCGCGCGCGAGCCGAAGCTGGTGTGGATCGAGACGCCGTCCAACCCGCTCCTGCGCGTCACGGACCTCGAGTTGGTGATCAGCGAGGCCAAGGCGGTCGGCGCGCAGGTGCTGGTGGACAACACCTTCCTTTCGCCGCTGTGGCAGCGCCCGCTGGACTTCGGTGCCGATGCGGTGCTGCACTCGACCACCAAGTACATCAACGGGCATAGCGATGTCGTCGGCGGCGCCATCGTTGCGCGCGATGCCGCCCTGCATGAGCAGTTTGCCTGGTGGGCGAACGCACTCGGCATCACTGGTGCACCGTTCGACAGCTTCCTCACTTTGCGCGGCGTGCGCACGCTCTCCGCGCGCCTGCGCGTGCACGAGGAAAACACGCACGCCGTTGCCGAATTGCTGGACGGCCATCCGGCGGTGCGCGGCTTGTACTGGCCGGGCCTGGCCTCGCACCCGGGGCACGAGATCGCCGCGCGCCAGCAGCAGGGTTTCGGCGCGATGCTCTCGTTCGAATTGGCGGATGCGTCCCTGGTGGAAGCGTTCGTCGAAGGCCTGCAATGCTTCACCCTGGCCGAGTCGCTGGGCGGCGTGGAAAGCCTGATCGCGCACCCGGCGACGATGACCCATGCGGCGATGACGCCGGAAGCGCGTCGCGCGGCCGGCATCGGCGACGGGCTGCTGCGGCTGTCGGTGGGTATCGAGCATGTCGATGACCTGATCGCCGACCTGCAGGCGGCGCTGGATCGCGTCGCGTCGTGTCAACGCGAGGCGCTGGCGGCATGAGCCTGGCGGCGCCTCGGCTGTATCTGCTTGGCACCGGCACGGTCGGCAGCGTGTTCGTCGATCGCCACGCGCGCCTGCATGCAAACGGTGTCGCGCTGCCGCCGCTGGTCGCGATCGCCAATGCGCGCGGCTGGCGCGATTGCGATGCCACATCGGCCTGCGATGCATTGCAGACATTGCGCGCCTCGACATCGCCGCGCGACGCCGTATGGTTGTCGCGCACGCGCTTCGGCCATGGTGACATCGTGGTCGATGCGAGTGCCAGCGAGGATCTTGCCGCGCGCCATGCGCAGTGGCTTGGCGACGGCGCGCACGTGGTGACGGCCTGCAAGCTGGGGCAGGGCACGTCGCTGGATCGCTGGCAGGCGATTCGTGCCGCTGCCGCGACATCGCACACTCAGTACGGCGACAGCGCGACGGTCGGCGCGGGGCTGCCGGTGTTGCGCAGCCTGCGCGAGCTGCAAGCCGGCGGCGACCGCATCCATGCCATCGCCGGCGTGCTGTCGGGTTCGCTGGCATGGCTGTTCAATCATTTTGATGGCAAGCGTCCGTTCTCCGGTTTCGTGCGTGAGGCGCGCGATGCCGGCTACACCGAGCCCGATCCGCGCGATGACCTGTCGGGCGAGGATGTGCGTCGCAAGATCGTGATCCTGGCGCGGGCTGCAGGCGTGGCGCTGGATGCGGCCCGCGTGCAAGTGGACTCGCTGGTGCCCGATGCGCTGGCCGCGTTGCCCGCAGAGGCGCTGGATGCCGCGCTGCCGACGCTCGATGAGGCATTGCGCCTGCGTTACGCCGAGGCCTATCGCAACGGCGAAGTATTGAAATTCATCGCCCGCCTCCAGAACGGCGAAGCGCGCGTCGGGCTGGAAGCCTTGCCGGCGGATCATCCGCTGGCCGCCGGTGCGGGCACCGACAATCGCGTGGCGATCTGGTCGGACCGTTACTGCGACCAGCCGCTGGTGATCCAAGGGCCCGGTGCAGGCGCGGAAGTCACCGCGGCTGCACTCATCGACGACGTGCTGCGCATCAGCGCGGCCACGACATCCTCAGCATTCGATCACGTTCACCGCCAAGCCGCCGCGTGAGGTTTCCTTGTACTTGTCCTGCATGTCGCGGCCGGTGTCGCGCATGGTCTTGATGACCTTGTCCAGGCTGACCTTGTGCTTGCCGTCGCCGCGCATCGCCATGCGCGCGGCATTGATCGCCTTCACCGCGCCCATCGCGTTGCGCTCGATGCAGGGGATCTGAACCAGCCCGCCGATCGGGTCGCAGGTCAGCCCGAGGTTGTGCTCCATGCCGATCTCGGCCGCGTTCTCGATCTGCGAGGGCGTGCCGCCGAGCGCCGCGGTCAGGCCCGCCGCCGCCATCGAACAGGCCACGCCGACCTCGCCCTGGCAGCCGACTTCGGCGCCACTGATCGAGGCGTTTTCCTTGTAGAGGATGCCGACCGCGGCGGCGGTCAACAGGTAATCGAAGATGCCTTGCTCGTTCGCGCCGGGAATGAAGCGCTCGTAGTAGCGGCCGACGGCCGGGATGATGCCGGCGGCGCCATTGGTCGGTGCGGTCACCACGCGGCCGCCCGCGGCGTTCTCCTCGTTCACCGCGAGGGCGTACAGGTTCACCCAGTCGAGCACGGTCAATGGGTCATGCATCGCCGCTTCGGGTTTTGACGAGAGTTCCGCGAACAACGCCGGCGCGCGCCGGCTGACGTGCAAGCCGCCCGGCAGCGTGCCCGCCTCGCGGATGCCGCGGGTCACGCAGCCGCTCATCGCCGCCCAGATCTCGCGCAGTTCGGCCAAGGTTTCTTCGTCATCGCGCCATGCGCGCTCGTTCTCCAGCATCAGCTGGGCGATGGACAGGCCCGATGCCTCGCATTGCGCCAGCAGTTCGTCGCCGCTCTGGAACGGATGCGCGACCGGCGTGGTGTCGGCGACGATGCGATCTTCCGCCGCTTCGTCCTGGTTCACCACGAAGCCGCCACCGACCGAGTAGTAATCACGGCTGGCGATCTCGTTGCCATCAATGTCGAACGCGGCGAAACGCATGCCGTTGGTGTGGAAGGGCAGCTTCTGCCGCTTGTTCATGATGAGATCGGTCTTCTCGTTGAAGGCGATCTCACGCTCGCCATGCAGGCGGATCTTCTTCTCCGCCCGGATGCGGTCGAGCGCCGCGGGGATGAGATCGGGGTCGATCAGGTTCGGCCAGTGGCCTTCCAGTCCCATCAGCACCGCCTTGTCGGTGCCGTGGCCGCGCCCGGTCAGCGCCAGCGAGCCGAACACCTCGGCGCGCACGCGCGCGACCTCGTCCAGCCGCCCGGCTTCCTTCAGGTGATGCTCGACGAAACGCGCCGCCGCACGCATCGGCCCGACCGTGTGCGATGAGCTCGGTCCGATGCCGATCTTGTAGAGGTCGAAGACGCTGACGGCCATGCGCGGTTTCCACGGGGGGAGCCGCTATTCTAGGCAGCATTCCCCACGGCAACCAACGCAGGCGCATGGCGCTCATTCTTTTCCAGCGCGATTACTGCCACCTGTGCGACCAGGCCCTGGCCGTGATGGCCGAAGCGCGCGCGCCCGATTTCGACAGCGTGTTCATCGACGATGATCCGGCGCTGGAGGCGCGCTACGGGCTGCGCGTACCGGTGTTGCGCGACGAGGCGCGCGGCATCGAACTGGACTGGCCGTTCGATGCCGCGGCGGTGCGTGGCCTGTTCTGAGGCTTACTTGTTGTCGGGATCGCGCAACCAGCCCTTCGGCATCATCCGAGACAAGGTGGCATCGCGCTGGACCACCTGGTGGTAGATCGCCATGCAGGCATGGCCGGTGGCAAGCAGGGCCAGTGCCCAGAACAGTTGTTCGTGGCGATGCTCCCACACTTCATGCAGGTCATGGTTCTCGCCGACCAGTTGCGGCAGGTTGAACACGCCGAACCACGACACCGGGCGGCCGCCATAATCGGACATCAGCCAGCCGGCGATCGGGATCGCGAACATCAACGCGTACAGCAGCACCTCGACGGCGATCGCCAGCACGCGCTCCAGCGAAGTGACGCCGGGGGCGAAGGCCGGGCGCCGGCTGTAGAGGTTCCAGAGCAGGCGGGCAGTCACAAGCATCAGGATGGTGACGCCGAGCGATTTGTGCAGGCCGACCAGCTCCATGCGGGTTTCGCGCGAGAAGTCGCCCATCGTCAGGCCGAGAGTGCCCTGGATGATCAACAGCAGCGCCATCAGCCAGTGGAAAGTCTTGCTGACGCTGCCCCATTCGGTGGCGGTATTGCGCAAGGTCATGGGCGATCTCCGGGGGATGTGGCTGGATTCTATGCCTCAACGCACCGCACAGTCTTGCGTTGACGCCGGCATCGGGCCAGCATCGGGTCAGGGGAAGGGAGAGGTGACGATGCGGCGATGGATCGTGGCATGTTGGCTGATGCTGGGTTTGCTCGGGGCGATGGCGGGCGCAGGCGCGAGTGCGCAGGTGCCCGAAAGCCCGCACTTGCGCGTGCTCGGCCCCCGCGAGGGCCTGCCGACCGGCTCGGTGAATGCGCTGGACCGGGACAGCGCCGGATTCATCTGGATCGCCAGCACCGACGGCCTGGCGCGTTACGACGGCAACGGCTTCCGGGTCTGGCGGCACGAGGCCAATGATCCGCGCTCGCTGACCGGCAACTGGGTCCAGATCGTGCACGTGGACGGCCGCGACCGGGTCTGGGCATCGAGCGAGTTCGGCGGGCTCAGCATGCTGGATGGCCGGCGCGATGGTTTCCGCCACTGGCGCAAGGCATCGACGCCCGGGCTGGGCAGTGATGACATCTTCGCCATCGCCAGCCGTGGCGACATCTTGTGGTTCGGCACCGGCGATGCCGGCCTCTACCGGATGTCGCTGATTGGCGACCCCGCGACATGGAAGCCGGAGCGGATCGAGGGCCTGCCCTCGGACACGGTGATCAACCTGGACGTCGATGGCCGTGGCCGACTGTGGATCGCCACGATGGGCGGTGTCGCCGTGCTGGAGGACGGCAAGGTCCGAAGCGAGCCGCTGCCCGGCGAAGCGCCCATGCCGATGGTCTATTCGGTCGCGGCCGATGGCCAGCGCGTGTGGGTGGGCACGTCGGCCGGCATCTTCCGTCGCGGGGTCGATGGCACCTGGCTGCGCCTGCCTTATGCCGACATGTTCGAGCGCCCGAACGCAGCCACCTCCCTGTCGCCCGGGGCGGATGGCAGCCTGTGGATCGGCAGCCAGCGCCGGCTCTGGCGCGTGACCAGCGACGCCGCCATTCCCGAACCCGTGACCACCGATCCGCCGTACCAGCCCAGCACCATCCAGGCCTTGCTGCGCCAACCTGATGGCGGTCTGTGGGTGGGATTGCCGGGCCTGGGGCTGGGGTATCTGCGTCCGGACTGGCGTGCCTTGGCCCAGCTGCGCAATCGTGGGGACGGTGCGGGCCTCTTGGGGGAAACCTATCGGGTAACGGCACCCGCGCGGGCGGGTGGCCTGTGGCTGGCGGCCGTGGATGGCCATGTCGAGCGGGTGAATGCCGCCGGCGTCGTGGAGCGAATCGCCGAAGCCATCCGCATCCAGATGCCGACCAGCAAGCCGGTGTCACTCGTCGAGGACCAGCGCGGGCAGTTGTGGCTCTTTTATGGCCGCACCGGTCTGTGGCGCATCGGTCCGGATGGTCGATTGGACGATTGGCAGACGGGCGAGGGGCCGGACGACCTGCAGGACGGGCAGTACCAGTTCCTGAGTATTGCGGGTGATGGGACGCTCTGGGCTGCCATACCCGATGTCGGGCTTGAGCAGCGCGATGTCATCACCGGCAAGGTGTTGCGCCGGATCGACACGAAAGTCTTGGGCATCGTCGACGGCGATATCGAGGCCATGCGCTTCGGGCCTGATGGTCGGCTCTGGCTGGCCGGCAGCTTTGGCGTGGGTTGGCTGGAGATGGCAGACGGCAAGCTGGTGGTGCCGCCAGGCCTCGCCAATGGGGGCAATCGCGTGCTCGCGTTCGCTTTTTCCGATGTCGACAATCTCTGGCTGTATCGGCTCGACGGGCTGATCCAGTACCGGCTCGGAAATGGCGCGTGGGGTGAAGTGAGCCGGGTGCCTGCCGGACAACAACTGCTGTCGCTGCAACCGGGCGGGATGCAGGTCGATGCACGCGGTCGGGTATGGCTGTCCAGCCAGCGTGGCCTGTATCGGTGGGATCCGGCGCGCAAGCACCTGGATCGCATCGGCATCCAATATGGCCTGTCCAGCCAGGAGTTCCTTGATCGCAGCCTCAGCCTCGCGCCGGATGGCATGTTGGGCGCCGCCTTGCGCGACGGCAGCGTGCTCCTGGTCGATACCCGCTATCCCGATCCCGCGGCTCGCGTGCCGGAGCTGCGCATCGACGGCATCGACGTGCGTCGCGATGGCGCATGGATGGCGCAACCGCTCACCGACGCGCTTTCCTTTGCGCCCGATGATCGCGAGTTCCGCCTGACCGGTCACCTGCTGGCCTACGACGACCCTAGCGGCACGCGTTACTGGAGCCGGCTGGAAGGCTTCGACAAGGATTGGGTGGAGCAGGGCGCGCAAGGCGAGCGCGTGTTCAGCGGCCTTGGCCCCGGCCATTACCGCCTGCGGATGCGGGCAAAGGATGCTGCCGGCAACGCCGCGAAGGAACAAGTGCTGCAGTTCACGGTCAGGCCGCCGTGGTGGCGCACTTGGCCTGCGCTGCTGTGTGGCGCCCTGTTGCTGGCCCTGCTGATGGCGTTCTTGGTGCGCGACTACCGCCGCCGGTTGGACCGCAGCCATGCCCTGGCGATGGCCGAGCAGCAGCGCGAGATGGCCGAACAGGCCTCCGAGGCCAAGACCCGTTTCCTGGCGACGCTGGGCCATGAAATCCGCACGCCGATGACGGGCGTGCTGGGGATGGCGGAGCTGCTGCAGTCATCATCGCTGGATGGCCGCCAGCAGGGGCAGGTGCAGGCGATCCATCGCGCGGGCAGGCATCTGCTGCGCTTGCTCAACGACGCGCTGGATCTCGCGCGGATCGAGGCCGACAAGCTGGTGCTGTCCGAGGAGCCCTTCGATCTGGATGCCTTGATCGACGAGGTGGCCTCGCTCATGGCGCCGCTCGCCGAACGCAAGCAACTGCGCTTCGTCCTGCAGCGCGCGCCCGATTTGCCTCGCGGCGTGCTGGGCGATCGCACCCGCATCGAACAGATCCTGCTCAACCTGCTGGGCAACGCGATCAAGTTCACCGAGCAGGGAGAAGTGGGCCTCGCGGTGTCATCGTTGGGCGACGAGGGCGTGCGCTTCGTCATCCACGACACTGGCCCGGGCTTGAACGAAGGACAGAGCGAACGTCTGTTCCGCCGTTTCGAGCAGGCCGAAGGCGCACGCACCAATGCGCGTTACGGCGGCAGCGGCCTGGGCCTTGCGATCAGCCAGGAGCTGTCGGCGGCCATGCGCGGACGCATCGACCTGAAAAGCACGCTGGGCCAAGGCGCGTGCTTCACCGTCGACTTGCCGCTCAAGACCGTGCCATCCCCATTGGCATCGTCCGTGGCGGCATCGATCGAGCCGGATCAGGCGATGCATCTGCTTCTGGTGGAGGACGATGTCACCGTGGCCGAGGTCGTGGTCGGCTTGTTGCGCACGCAGGGACACGCGGTACGTCACGCGCCGCATGGCCTCGCCGCCTTGGCCGAAGTGGCATCGGCACGTTTCGATGCGGCCTTGTTGGACCTGGACCTGCCGGGCATGGACGGTTTTGCCCTGGCACGCCAGTTGCGGTTGGGTGGGTTCGACGGCCCGCTGGTGGCGGTGACTGCGCGCGCCGACGCCGATGCCGAACCGATGTCGCGCGAGGCCGGATTCGATGCCTTCCTGCGCAAGCCGGTCACCGCCGAGATGCTGGCGAACGGCTTGCGACAGGCGATCGCCGCCCGACGCAAGGCGACGGGTTGAGTCAGCGCTTGCTGTAGGCGTGCACTTCGTCCACCAGCACAGCGACGTGCTCGGGGTTCATGTCGGGCGACATGCCGTGGCCGAGGTTGAACACGTGACCGTCGCGTGAGCCGCCGTTGCCGTGTGCATAGCTGTCCAGCGCCTCGCGCACCTGCGCGCGGATCGCGTCCGGGCTGGCATAGAGCGTGGTCGGGTCCAGATTGCCCTGCAGCGCGACCTTGCCCTTGGTGCGCCAGACCGCGTCTTCCAGCGACACGGTCCAGTCAATGCCCACACCTTCCGCGCCGCTATTGGCGAGTTGGTCCAGATACGGGCCGTTGCCCTTGCCGAACAAAATCAGGGGCGTGCGTTCGGCGCCTTCGCCACGCTTCAATTCCCTGGCGATGCGTTGCAGGTAACGCAACGAGAACTCGCGATACAGCGCCGGCGACAGCACGCCACCCCAGGTGTCGAACACCTGCAACGCCTGCGCGCCGGCCGCGCGCTGCGCCGAGAGATAGGCGATGACGGCATCGGTCACGACCTCGAGCAACCGATGCAGCAACGCCGGCTCGCTGTAGGCCATCGCCTTGATCCGGCCAAAATCCTTGCTGCCGCCGCCTTCGACCATGTAACAGGCCAGCGTCCACGGGCTGCCGGAGAAACCGATCAACGGCACCGCGCCGTCCAGCTCGCGGCGGATGGTGCGCACCGCGGCCATCACGTAGCCGAGTTCGGTTTCCATGTCCGGCACGGCGAGTTTGCCGATGTCGTCCTCGGTGCGTACCGGGCGCTCGAACTTCGGGCCTTCGCCTTCGACGAAATACAGGCCTAGGCCCATCGCGTCCGGCACGGTGAGGATGTCGGAGAACAGGATCGCCGCGTCCAGCGGGAAGCGGCGCAGTGGCTGCAACGTGACTTCGCAGGCGATCTCCGGATTCTTGGCCATGGCGAGGAAACTGCCCGCGGCCTTGCGGGTTTCGCGGTACTCCGGCAGGTAACGTCCGGCTTGGCGCATCAGCCACACCGGCGTGTGGTCCACGGGTTCGCGGCGCAGGGCTCGCAGGAAGCGGTCGTTCTTGAGTGTCATGTCGATCTCGTCAGCGTGGCAGGTCCGCGCCCTGCGCGAACATCAGTTGGAAGCCTTTCTTCAATTGCGCGTCGCGAGCCTTTTCGAGCGCGATCAGCGCGCTGGACTGGTCCAGGTACTGCTCGCGACGCAAAGTGCTGCGGCTGCCGGTCTGCCCGGTTTCGCGCAGCAACACCCAGCCGCCGAACAGGTCCGGTTGCAGGGTGAGCTGGACGAAGCGGGGCGCTTCGCGGCCATCGGGCCGTTGTTGCAGCAGCAGGCGCATGGTGAAATTGTAGCGTCCACGCCGCAGGCGCATGCTTGCGCCGGGTCAAGCCAGCACGGCGCGCACCGCGTCTTCCGCTACCCCGGGCACCACCCGCGCGCGGCCGATGCCCTCCCACAGGATCAGGCGCAGGCCGCTGGCATCGTTCTTCTTGTCCAGCCGCATCCGCGCGACCAGTGCATCAGGATCGAGGCCGGCGGGCACTGTGACCGGCAAGCCGAGTCGCTGGAGAAGTGCCTGCAAACGCGCGGCATCGATATCGCTGGCCAACCCCATTAGGGCAGACAGGCGCGCGGCGAGCACCATGCCGATCGCGACTGCCTCGCCATGCACCAGTCCGCCGTAGCCCTGTTCGGTCTCGATGGCGTGGGCGAAGGTATGGCCGAAGTTGAGCAGGGCGCGCTCGCCTTTCTCGAACGGATCGCGCTCGACCACCTCCGCCTTGTAGCGGCAGCTGGCGGCGATGGCGTGGGTGATGGCCGCCTCATCCAGCGCGAGCAGCGCATCGGCGCTGGCTTCCAGCCAATCGATGAAGGCAGGGTCAAAGATGGCGCCGTACTTCACCACTTCGGCCAGTCCTGCGCGCAACTCGCGCCGGGGCAGGGTGGCCAGCGTGGCGGTGTCGATGACGACGGCGCGCGGCAGGTGGAAGGCGCCGAGGAGGTTCTTGCCGGCGGGGATATCCACTGCGGTCTTGCCGCCGACCGAGGAATCCACCATCGCCAACAGTGAAGTCGGCAGCTGCACGCAATCGATGCCGCGCATCCAGCAGGCCGCGGCGAAACCGGCCAGGTCGCCCACCACGCCGCCGCCGAGGGCGAACACGCAGGCATCACGGGTGGCGCCTTGCGTGGCGAGCGTGTCGATGACGGCGGTGAAATTCGCCAGCGTCTTCGAGGCCTCGCCGGCTCCGATCACGTGGAGAGCGATGTCGCCGCCGGGCCTGGCAGCGCGGAGTGTTTGCAGCAAGGCATCGGCGTACAACGGGGCGACGTGGCTGTCGCTGACGATCAGCGCGTGCCGGCCACGCCATCGTTCGGCGAGGCGTTCGCTATCGCCCAGCAAGCCGTTGCCGATATCGATGCGGTAGGGCGAAGGGCCGCCGACATCGACCACCACGTCCTCGCTCATGCAGCGACCCCGCGCCACGCATCCTGGATGCGCGGCAGCAGCAGGCGGCAGGCTTGGTCCGGCGTGCAGCCATTGGTATCGAGGCGCAGGTCCGCGACTTCCGCGTACAACGGCGCGCGATCGGTGGCCATCGCCTGCAGCACGGCGTCGCGATCCTCGCGTTGCAGCAGCGGCCGGGTGCGGTCACGCGCAAGGCGCTTCAATTGTTCGGCCACGCTGACGTCGAGATGGATGACGTAGGCTTCGCGCGCCAGCAGGGCGCGGTTGTCTGCCGCGAGCACCACGCCGCCGCCGGTCGCGATCAACTGGTTCTGGCCGGAGAGCAGTTCCGCGAGCAGCGCGGATTCGCGGCGGCGAAAACCGGTTTCGCCCTCGCAGGCGAAAATGTCGGCGACGCTTGCGCCGGTGCGCGCTTCCAGCACGCGGTCGGCATCGATGAATTCCAGCGAGAGTGCGTGCGCCAGCCGCTTGCCGATCGAGGATTTCCCTGCGCCCATCGGCCCGACCAGCACCAGGTTGGCGGCGGTGTCCATGCGCGCATCGTACAGGGATTTAACGCATCGACTGCCATGCTGGACGCACGGCACCAAGCCGTGGAAAAGGAGGAAGTCGCATGTCAGTCGCGAAAATCATCGAAGTCAACGCCGCCTCGCCCACTAGCATGGAAGATGCGGTGAAGAAGGGTCTGGCCAAGACCGCCGAAACGGTCAAGGGCATCCAGGGCGCCTGGGTCAACGAGATCAAGGTCGTCTGCAATGCCGATGGCAGCGTCAAGGAGTGGCGGGTCAACCTGAAGATCACTTTCCTGGTCCAGTAACGGGCTTGTTGACCCAAGTGGGTGCGCCGCTCGCCGGCGCGCGCCACAATGGCGGCATGAACACTCCCCCCTTGCTGCTTGAAGCCCTCGATGCATTTGCCCAGCTGTTCGACGAAGCCAAGGGTTGCAAGGCCGATGCCACCGGCATGACCCTGGCCACGGCCGATGCCGCCGGCCAGCCCGCTGCGCGCATCGTGTTGCTCAAGAGTTTCGATGCACGCGGCTTCGTCTTCTACAGCCACACCGATGGTCGCAAGGGCGCGGAGCTCGCGGCCAACCCGCGCGCGGCGCTGCTGTTCTGGTGGCCGCATCTGGGCGAGGCGGGGGTGGAGGTACGCATCGAAGGCACCACCGAGCGCGTGTCGGACGAAGAAGCCGACGCCTACTTCGCCCAGCGCCCGCGCATGAGCCAGATTGGCGCATGGGCCTCGGAGCAGTCGCGCACGCTGGAGGATCGCGAGACCTTCGAGCGTCGCATCGATGCCTTCGAGCACGAGTTCGAAGGCCGTGCGGTGACGCGGCCGGAAGACTGGTCAGGTACCCGCGTGGTGCCGCATGCCATCGAGTTCTGGCACGGCGCCAAGTTCCGCCTGCACGAGCGCTGGCTGTATGAGCGTGGCGTGGATGGCGGCTGGTCCAAGCGCATGCTCTACCCCTGATGCGGTTGCTGCCGATCTATCGCGTCACCGTGTTCGTGCCGCCCGCGCATGCGGATGCGCTGGTCGCCGGCATCCTCAAGGCCGACGGATTGAAATTGGGTGACTACAGCGAAGTCATGTGGATCACGCCGGGCGGGCAGGAGCAATTCCGCCCGGGTGGCAAGGCGAAGCCGACGCTGGGCGTACCCGGAGAGCTGACCCGCGCGGATACCGTGCGCATCGAGTTCGCCATCGCACGCGACGAAGGACGCCTGGCGCATGTGTTGCGGGAAGGCGTGCATCGCCATCATCCGTGGGAAGTGCCGTCGGTGTTCGTGGATGAATCGATGTTCCCGTTGCCGGATGGCGTGGCGTGATCGGTCCGCGGCGCATCGTCTGCCTCACCGAGGAGCCGGCCGAGACGCTGTACGCGCTGGGTGAGGAGGACCGCATCGTCGGCATCAGCGGCTTCACCGTGCGGCCTGCGCGGGCGCGCAAGGAAAAACCCAAGGTCAGTGCGTTCACCTCGGCCAAGATCGAGGAGATCCTGAAGCTACGTCCCGATTTCGTCATCGGCTTCTCCGACATCCAGGCCGACATCGCCGCCGAGCTGGTGCGCCGTGGCGTGGAGGTGTGGATCGCCAACCATCGCTCGGTCGACGAGATCCTCGACTACATCCGCCGTCTGGGTGCGCTGGTCGGTGTCGCCGACAAGGCGAATGCCTATGCCGATGAATTGCAACGTGGGCTGGACGATATCGCCGCGCGGGCCGCGCAGCTCAAGCATCGCCCCAGGGTCTATTTCGAGGAATGGGATGATCCGCTGATCACCGGCATCCGCTGGGTCAGCGAGTTGATCGGGATCGTCGGCGGCATCGAAACGTTTCCGGAACGCGCAGCAGAGCCACTGGCCAAACAGCGCATCCTGGAGGACAACGACGAGGTGATCCGTCGCGCGCCCGACATCATCATCGGCAGCTGGTGCGGCAAGAAATTCCGTCCCGAGCGGGTGGCCGCGCGTCCGGGTTGGCAGGCGATCCCGGCGGTGCGCGATGGCGAACTGCATGAGGTGAAGTCGCCACTGATCCTGCAGCCCGGCCCGGCGGCGCTCACCGATGGCGTGCGCGAATTGTCACGCATCGTGCAGGCGTGGGCGGCCAAACGCGTCTGAGCACTCAGGCCGTTGTGTCGAACGCCGGCGCGTAGGCGACATCGCCTTCGGGGACGGCATCGCCGAAGGGCAACGCCTGGAAGTATTCGCCAGGCACGCCCGGCAAACGGAGCGACGGCGATACGTGGAAACCGAAGTGGCCGTAATAGGCGGGATCGCCCAATACCACGCAGCCGGCTGCACCTTGCGCGCGTAAACGCGACAGGACCGCGCCGACCAACCGCCTGCCGATGCCCTCGCGTTGGCAACGAGGTGCCACCGATACCGGCCCCAGTCCATGCCAGCCGATGTCACGGCCCGCGATGCGAACCGGCGATGCCGCTGCATGCCCGACGATGACGCCATCACGGACCGCGACGAGCGATACGCTCAATGCGCCGTCACGCCGAAGTGCATCGACGATGAAAGGCTCGGTGCCGCTGCGATGCGCCGCATCACGGAAGGCATCGATGGTCAGCGCATGGATCGCGCCCGCATCGGACGCCAGTTCGTCGCGCAGTTCGGGTACTGCCGACATGCTCAAGGCTTGGGCAGGTCGCGGGTGAAGCGCATTTCGGCACGCGCGCCGTCGCGCACGGCATCGATTTCGATTCGCACCGTGCTTGGCACCTTCGCCTGCACCACGCCGACGAGATCGGTCAGTCCGTTCACTTCGATCGTGCGCAACGCAATCGGCGCGGGCGCATCGGTCAGGCCGCCGGCGCGGGCCTGGACTTGCACCGCATCGGCCGGCACGCCGTTGCCGTCGGCGTCACGCAGGGTGATCAGCAGCAACCATTCGCCCTCATTGCGGCGGATGCCGTATTGCCTGGCCATCGCATCACCCAGCGTCATCGCATCGATCAATCGCGCTTCCAAGGTGATGCCGTTGACGGTCGAGCGAGCGACGTTGATCGGCGCATTGGCACCGGGCGCCTCGGCCGGGACCGGCGCGGGTTCGCCCACGCATCCGGCCAGGGCCAGCAGCAACAACAGGGCAGCATGTTTCATCCTCGCTCCTTAATCATTGGCGGCGGCGAGTTCGGCGCCACGCACGCGTGCGGCATGCACGGCCCTGGCCACCACGTCGCGGAAGCCGTCGCCTTCGAAACTTTCGATCGCCGCCTGGGTGGTGCCGTTGGGCGATGTCACCCGGCGTCGCAGTTCCGCCGCCGGGGTGTCGTCCGCTGCCAGCATGCGCGATGCGCCGAGCAGCGTCTCGATGGTCAGCGCGCGCGCAGCTTCCGTGGACAGGCCTTCGGCTTCGCCGGCCGCCTGCATCGCCTCGGCCAGCAGGAAGACATAGGCCGGGCCGCTGCCGGACACCGCGGTCACCGCATCCATCAAGGCCTCGTCATTGATCCACACCGTCTTGCCCGCGCTCGACAGCAACGCTTGTGCGATGTCGCGTTGGCCCGCATCCACCTCGTCATTGGCGTACAGGCCGGTGACGCCCGCGCCGAGCAGTGCCGGGGTGTTGGGCATGCAGCGCACCACGGCGATGCCGCTGCCCAGCCAGCGGTCGATCTGCGCGCTGGTGATGCCCGCGGCGATCGACACCACCAAGGGCTTTTGCGTCTGCGCGATGGGCGCGAGGACCGCGCAGACATCGCGCATCACCTGCGGTTTCACCGCCAGCACCCAGACATCCGCGCCGGTCGCCGCAGCAATCGCGTCGGGGAAAGCCTGCACGCCAAAATCGCGCACCAGGGCGTCGCGCAATTCGGCGACGGGTTCGGCCACGCGCACATGGTCCGGTGCCGCGCCCGATTGCAGCAGGCCACCGATCAGGCTGCGCGCCATGTTGCCGCCGCCGATGAAGGCGATGGTGGGATGCGGGCTGTTGGCGTCAGGAGAATTCATGGCGACATGGCGTGGGGATGTGGCTTCAGGATAGCCCGTCACCGCTTTTCACCGGCCGCGGACCAAACAGGGCGGTGCCGATGCGCACCATCGTGCTGCCCTCGGTGACGGCGAGTTCGGCGTCGTCGCTCATCCCCATCGACAAGGTGTCCATCGACGAAAAGCGTTGGCGCAACCGGTCGAAGAGTTCGCGCATGGCGCGGAACGCGGCGCGACGCACGTCCGGGTCGGGTGACGGGGCGGGGATCGCCATCAGGCCGCGCAAGGCAAGCAAGGGCCGTGCCGCGATGGCTTCGCAAATCGCTTCGGCATCGACCGGCGTGCAGCCGTGCTTGCTGCCCTCGTCATCGATGTTCACCTGCACCAGCAGGTTGAGCGGCGGTTGATGGGCCATCCGGTGGCGGGCCAGCGCCTCGACCAGCTTGATCCGGTCCACCGATTGCACCCAGTCGAAGTGCGTCGCCACGTCCCGGGTCTTGTTGGATTGCAGGTGGCCGATCAGGTGCCATTCGATGTCGATGCCAGCCAGTTCGCGCATCTTCCCCAGCGCTTCCTGCACGTAGTTTTCGCCGAAAAGGCGTTGCCCGGCGGCCTGCAGCGCGGCGATTTCAGTGCCCGAACGCGTCTTGCTGACCGCCAGGAGCGCGGGATCGGGATGTCCGGATCGTGCCGCCGCAGCATGCAGGGTGGCCTGCAATCGGGCGAGTCGTTCGGCCACTTGGGGCATGACAGGTGCCAAATGTGGTGGGATGTGGTTATTCTGCCGTTTGTGGCGGTCGCCGGTGGGGAGGGACCGCAAACCCGGGGAAAGCACATGGATATTGCAGAGCTGTTGGCGTTTTCCGTCAAGAACAAGGCGTCCGACCTGCATTTGTCTGCAGGCCTGCCGCCGATGATCCGCGTGGACGGCGACGTGCGCCGCATCAACATCCCGCCGCTGGAACACAAGACGGTGCACGCGCTGATCTACGACATCATGTCGGACAAGCAGCGCCGCGATTACGAGGAGTTCCTCGAAACCGACTTCTCCTTCGAGATCCCGGGCCTCGCGCGCTTCCGCGTCAATGCCTTCAACCACAACCGCGGCGCGGGTGCGGTGTTCCGCACGATTCCGTCCGAAGTGCTGACGCTCGACCAGCTGGGTTGTCCGCCGATCTTCCGCGAGCTGATCAACCAGCCGCAGGGCCTGATCCTGGTGACCGGGCCGACCGGTTCGGGCAAGTCGACCACGCTCGCGGCGATGCTCGACCACATCAACAAGAACGAATACGGCCACATCCTCTCCGCCGAGGATCCGATCGAATTCGTGCATACCTCGCAGAAATGCCTGATCAACCAGCGCGAGGTGCATCGCGACACGCATGGCTTCAACGAGGCGCTGCGCTCGGCCTTGCGCGAGGACCCGGACTACATCCTGGTGGGCGAATTGCGCGACCTGGAGACGATTCGCCTGGCGCTGACTGCGGCGGAAACCGGCCATCTGGTGTTCGGCACGCTGCACACCTCGTCCGCGGCCAAGACCATCGACCGCATCATCGACGTGTTCCCGGCGGGCGAGAAGCCGATGGTGCGCTCGATGTTGTCGGAGTCGTTGCGCGCGGTGATCGCGCAGGCGCTGCTGAAGAAAGTCGGCGGCGGCCGCACCGCGGCGTGGGAAATCATGGTCGGCATTCCCGCCATCCGCAACCTCATCCGCGAGGACAAGGTCGCGCAGATGTATTCGGCGATCCAGACCGGCCAGCAACACGGGATGATGACGCTCGACCAGCACCTGCAGGATTTGGTGGCGCGTAGCCAGATCACCAAGCAGCAGGCGCGCGACTACGCGAAAGACAAGCGCCTGTTCGATTGATCGGGCCGGCCTGTGCGCCGCCCCAAGGGAGTACCGCGATGACCACGCCAGCCGAATTCACCTCGCTCCTCAAGCTGATGGCCGCCCAGCGCGCCTCGGACCTGTTCATCACCGCAGGCATGCCGCCGTCGCTGAAGGTCGATGGCAAGCTCTCGCCGGTCAATGACGTGCCACTGACGCCGCAGCAAAGCCGCGACCTGGTGATCTCGGTGATGACGCCGCCGCAGCGCGAAGAGTTCGAGAAGACCCACGAATGCAACTTCGCGATCGGCCTGGCCGGCGTGGGGCGCTTCCGCGTTTCCGCGTTCTACCAGCGCAACCAGGTCGGCATGGTGCTGCGCCGGATCGAGACCAAGATCCCGACCGTCGAAGAGCTCAACCTGCCGCAGATCATCAAGCAGCTGGCGATGACCAAGCGCGGCATCATCATCTTCGTCGGCGCGACGGGTACCGGCAAGACGACCTCGCTGGCGTCGATGATCGGCCATCGCAACAAGAACTCGACCGGCCACATCATCACCATCGAAGACCCGATCGAGTTCGTGCATCGCCACGAGGGCTGCATCATCACCCAGCGCGAGGTCGGCATCGACACCGACAGCTGGGAGAACGCGCTCAAGAACACCCTGCGCCAGGCGCCGGACGTGATCATGATCGGCGAGGTGCGCACGCGCGAGGGCATGGACCATGCGATCGCCTTCGCGGAAACCGGCCACTTGGTGCTGTGCACGCTGCACGCGAACAACGCCAACCAGGCGATGGACCGCATCATCAACTTCTTCCCCGAGGATCGCCGCGACCAGCTGTTGATGGACTTGTCGCTGAACCTCAAGGGCGTGGTCGCGCAGCAGTTGGTGCCGCGCAGCGACGGCAAGGGCCGCCGGGTGGCGATGGAGATCCTGCTCGGCACCCCGCTGGTGCAGGACTACATCCGCGACGGCGAGGTCCACAAGCTGAAGGAGGTCATGAAGGATTCGACCCAGCTGGGGATGAAGACCTTCGACCAGAGCCTGTTCGAGCTCTACCAGGCCGGTGAGATCAGCTACGACGACGCCCTGCGCTACGCGGATTCGCAGAACGAGGTGCGCCTGAAGATCAAGCTGGCGCAAAGCGGCGATGCCCGCACCCTGGCCCAGGGGCTGGACGGCGTCGAGGTGGCGGAGGTCAAATGACCCGGACGCGGGCAGGGCGCTAAACTGGCGCCATGTCCGATTCCGCTTCCGCCCTGTCGCAGCAGCTGCTGATCGCGCTGCCCGGTCTTGCCGATCCCAATTTCTCCCGCAGCGTCGTGATGGTCTGCCAGCACGATACCGACGGCGCGATGGGCATCGTGGTGAATCGTGCCTCGGAGTTCACGGTCGGCGAGTTGTTCGATCAACTGGGCATCGAGGGCGGAACGCCCGAACTCCGCACGCTTCCGGTAGTCGCCGGCGGTCCGGTGTATGCCGAGCGTGGCTTCGTCCTCCACGACGGCGACCGCGAATGGGATTCCAGTATCCGCTTGCCCGGCGGCCTGTCGCTCACCACCTCGCGTGACGTCCTGCAGGCGCTGGCTGATGGCAATGGTCCCGATCAGGCCTTGGTCGCGCTGGGCTGTGCGGGTTGGGGTGCGGGCCAGCTGGAGCAGGAAATCGCCGAGAACAGCTGGATGACCGCACCGGCCGATGGTGACTTGCTGTTTCGCGCGCAGCTGGAACAGCGCTGGCAGGCGGCGGCCGGACTGGTCGGGGTCAACTTCGAACGCATGACCCATTACAGCGGGCGCGCATGAGGCTGGACGGCACGATGCTGGCCTTCGATGTCGGCGCGCGCCGCATCGGCGTGGCCGTCGGCAGTCGGCTGGGCGCGGGTGCCCGCGGCATCGCGGTGGTGGACATGCGCGAGGAGAAACCCGATTGGGCCGCGGTGGAGAAGCTCAAACGCGAATGGATGCCGGCAGGTTTCATCGTCGGCGATCCGCTGACGCTGGATGGCAGCGATCAATCCTCGCGTGTTCGTGCCAAGCGGTTCGCGCGCGGCCTGCATGAACGCTTCAAGCTGCCGGTGTTGATGGTCGATGAACGCAGCAGCAGCATCGAGGCTGCGCAGCGTTTCGCCGCCGGACGCGCCGAAGGACAGCGCCGCCGTCGAGACGCCGAGTTGCTGGATGCGGTGGCCGCCGCCGTCATCCTGGATCGCTGGATCGCCGCGCCCGATACCGCAGTGCCGCTGACCGACAACCCGGAGCCTTGAAGATGTCGCAACACCTGTTGTCGCTGCATGACCTGGACCGCGAAGAGATCGTCGCGCTGCTGGATCGCGCGTCAAGCTATGCCGACAGCGACGACCTGCGCCAGCGGCTGGCCGGCATCGGCGTCTGCACGCTGTTCTTCGAACCTTCCACGCGCACGCGTCTGAGTTTCCAGCGCGCCGCGCAGCGCTTGGGCGCAGACGTGCTGGGTTTCGAGGCGGCGACATCCTCGACCACCAAGGGCGAGACGGCGCTCGACACCTTCAAGAACATCGAGGCGATGGGTGTGCGCGGCTTCATCGTGCGCCATCGCGAAAACGGCGCGGTCGCCGCGCTGGCCGAGCAGGCAGAAGCGGGCACGGCACTGATCAATGCAGGCGATGGCCGCCACCAGCATCCGACGCAGGGACTGCTGGACATGCTGACCATCCGCGAGGTGAAGGGCGACGACTTCGGCCAGCTGCGCGTCGCGATCATCGGCGACATCCGCCATTCGCGCGTGGCGCGTAGTGACCTGGTGGCGCTGGAGAAGCTGGGCGCTGGCGAGATCCGCGCCTGCGCCCCGGCCGGCCTGTTGCCGGACGACGACACGCTGTCCGCGTGCAGCGTGGTCACCGATGACCTCGATGCTGCCTTGCGCGATGTCGATGTGGTGATGACGCTGCGCCTGCAGCGCGAGCGCATGGAAGACGGATTGGTCGAATCGCTGGACGCCTACCATCGCGATTTCGGCATCACCGCCGAGCGGCTGCGCTTGGCGAAACCCGATGCGATCGTGATGCACCCCGGGCCGATGAACCGTGGCGTGGAGATCAGCGACGAAGTGGCCGATGGCCCGCAGTCGGTGATCCTGCGGCAGGTCGCCAACGGGGTGAAGATGCGGATGGCCGTGCTGGAGCGTGCGCTCGGCTGAACGCAGGCTCCGGAAAAGCGGCGCCCAGCTTGATTATTGCAGTAGCGAACGCAACATCCATGCGTACTTCTCGTGGGTCTGCAGGCGCTGGGTCAGCAGGTCCTCGGTCGGGGCATCGTCGGCATCATCGGCGATCTCCAGCACTTCGCGCGCGGTGCGGCAGACGGCTTCGTTGCCGGACACCAGCTGGCCCACCATCTGCCGCCAATCGGCGGTGTTGGTCAGGCCGGGCTCTTCCTTGATGGTGGTGAGCCTGGCGAACTCGCTATAGCTGCCCGGTGCGTTGAAGCCCAGTGCGCGGATGCGTTCGGCGATCTCGTCGAGCGCGGTCCATTCCTCGGTGTACTGCGTCTCGAACATCGTGTGCAGTGCGTTGAACATCGAACCGGTGACGTTCCAATGAAAGTTATGCGTCTTCAAATACAGGGTGTAACTGTCGGCGAGGAAGTGCGACAGGCCATCGGCGATCCTGGCGCGTTCCTTCGCGTTGATGCCGATGTCGATCGCGGGGGCGCCGTCGGCATGGGGTGCGAGCGCGGCCTTGGCGGCTTTCTTGGTCGTGGCTTTCTTCTTGGCCATGGAAACGATCCTTGGAGTGGAGATGCGGTGACGATACCCTTTCCCCCTGTTTCGGCACGATGAAAATCACCGATTGAAACCCTCCGGCATGTCCATCGATTCCCCCCAGCCTGTTGAAGTCGCGATGAATCCCGGTGCGGCCCGGCGCATGATCGATGCCGCATCGACGCGCGACCGTGGCCGCTTGCTGGGCTTGTGGTCGAAGTGGAAGGGCAAACCGGACGATGCGGCCTTGCGCGATGCCTTCGCATCCAGGTTGCAGGCGTCGATCGGCGAACGCGAGCGCCGCGCTGCGCAACTGCCGCAGGCGACGATCAACCCCGACCTGCCGATCGCGGCGCATGCCGAAGAGCTGGTCGAGCTGATTCGCAAGCACCAGGTCGTCGTGCTGGCAGGCGAGACCGGCAGCGGCAAGACCACGCAATTGCCCAAGCTGTGCCTGCTGGCGGGACGCGGACAGGCCGGGATGATCGGTTGCACGCAGCCCCGGCGCATCGCCGCGCGATCCGTCGCAAGGCGCGTGGCCGAAGAGCTGCAAGTACCGATCGGTGGGGCGGTGGGCTTCCAGGTGCGCTTCAACGACCAGGTGGGCGATGCCACGGCGATCAAGTTCATGACCGACGGCATCCTGCTGGCCGAGATCCAGAATGATCGCTGGCTGTCGCGCTACGACACGATCATCATCGACGAGGCCCACGAGCGCAGCCTCAACATCGATTTCCTGCTTGGCTATCTCAGGCAGTTGCTGCCGCGTCGCCCGGACCTGAAGGTGATCGTGACCTCGGCCACCATCGACACCGCGCGTTTCGCCGCGCACTTCGGCGATGCCCCCGTGGTCGAAGTGGAGGGACGCACCTTCCCGGTGGAGCTCCGGTATCGCCCGCTGGAAGGCGAAGGGGAGGACGAGGGTGAACGCAGCGTGCTGGACGGCATCGTCGCGGCCTGCGACGAAATCACCCGCGAGAACCCGTTGGGCGACACGCTGATCTTCCTGCCGGGCGAGCGCGAGATCCGCGATGCGCACCAGGCCCTGGAGCGGCGCAAGTACCGCTCGACCGAAGTGGTGCCGCTGTATGCGCGATTGTCCGCACGCGACCAGGACAAGGTGTTCCAGCCCGGGGTGAAGCGACGCATCGTGCTGGCGACCAATGTCGCCGAAACGTCGCTTACCGTGCCGCGCATCCGCTACGTGGTCGATCCGGGTTATGCGCGGGTCAAGCGCTACAGCCCGCGCCAGAAGCTGGACCGCCTGCATATCGAGCCGATATCGCAGGCCAGTGCCAACCAGCGCGCGGGCCGTTGCGGGCGCGTGGCCGATGGCGTGTGCATCCGCCTGTATTCCGAGATGGATTTCGGTGCGCGCGCGGAGTTCACCGATCCTGAAATCCGCCGCGCGGCATTGGCGGGTGTGATCCTGCGGATGTTGTCGATTGGCCTCGGCGACATCGAGACGTTCCCGTTTCTGGAGCCACCCGATCCCCGCGCCGTCGCCGATGGCTGGCAGCAGCTGGCGGAACTTGGCGCAGTCGATGGTCAGCGCAAGTTGACCGCGATCGGCAAGCAGATGGCTAGATTGCCGGTGGACGTAAAGCTCTCGCGCATGTTGATCGCCGCCGAGAAGCACGGCGTACTGCACGAGATGTTGGCCATCGCGAGTTTCCTCGGCATCCAGGATCCGCGTGCACGCCCGGTCGATGCGCGTACAGCTGCTGATAATGCGCATGCGGAATTCGCCGATCCGAAATCCGAGTTCATCGGCATCTGGAATCTGTGGGAAGCCTTCCGCATCGCGCATGAGGATCTCAGCCAGTCGCAGCTGCGCAAATGGGCAGAGAAGCGTTTCCTCGGTTTCCTGCGCCTGCGCGAATGGCGTGAACTGCATCGACAGTTGAAGCTGCAGTGCGAGGAAATGGGCTGGGCGAGCAGCCGGGTCCACGCCGTACAAGGCAGGCGGGCGAGGGATGTCGGGCCGCGCAAGGCGACGGCGGATGATTCAAGACAGGGCAGGCAGCACCATGCACAACTTCCTGGTGCAACGCCGGACGCCACGCGCGTCGATTACGCCAAGCTCCATCGCGCATTGATCGCCGGTTTGCCGACGCAGGTGGGCCATCTGGGCGATCGCGGCGTCTACGAAGGCCCACGCGGTCGGCGTTTCCAGTTGTTCCCGGGTTCCGTGCTGGCGCGCAAGCCGCCGGCCTGGGTGTTGTCGGCAACCTTGCTGGACACTGAGCGCGTCTGGGCGATCAGCAATGCCGCGATCGAACCCGATTGGGTGATCGCCGAGTTGCCGCACCTGCTGGCACGCCGCCATCACGACCCGCATTGGTCGCGCGCACAAGGGCGCGTGGTGGGCAGCGAGCAGATCAGCCTGTTCGGCTTGGTGCTGGCGCCGAAGAAACCGGTGCATTACGGCGCGCTGTATCCGGAAGAATCGCGTGCGATATTCGTGCGCGACGCGTTGGTAACCGGCGAAATCAACACACGCAGCGCCTTCCTGCCGCGCAACCTGAAGACACTGGCCGAAGCCAGGGAAGAGGAAGCCAAGCAACGTCGCGCCGGCCTGGTGGTGGACGAAGACTGGCAAGCACGCTGGTATCTGGATCGGTTGCCGTCGCACGTGCATAGCGCGCAGGCGTTGGATGCCTGGTTCAAGGACTTGTCCAAGGCCGAGCAAGCCGCACTGGAGTGGACGCGCGATGACCTGTTGGTGGCGGATGAAACCGATGCCGCGCGCTTCCCGCCTTATGTCGCCTTGGGTGATACGCGCCTTGCCGTGCGTTACCGATTCGAGCCCGGTGCGGTCGATGACGGCATGACGCTGGTCGTCCCGCTGCACCTGCTCAATGCGCTGGACGATGCGCGACTGTCATGGCTCGCGCCGGGTTTCGTCGAAGACAAGGCTGCGGCGTTGATCAGGTCGTTGCCCAAGGTGCTGCGTCGGAACTTCGTGCCCGCCCCCGATTTTGCTCGCGCCTTCGCCGAGGCGCATCGCGAACCGGAGGCGGATGCCATGGTCCCGGTTTTGGCGCGGTTCCTGAAGAAGCTGGCAGGCGTGGAGGTATCCGCAACGGACTTCAACGAGGCTGACATCGAGCCACATTTGCGCATGAACCTGCAGTTGCAGGATGAATCGGGCAGGCAGGTGATCGCGCAGTCGCGGGACTTGGGTGAACTGCGTTCGGGATACGGAGATCGGGCGCAGCGAGCGTTCGCGGCGCGCGCGGCGAAGGACATGGCGCAAGGCGGCCTGCAGGCGTTTCCGGAAGCCCCGATTCCCGTGCAGGTGACCGGTGACGGCGGCATCCCGGCCTATCCCGCGCTGCAGGACGATGGCGATGCGGTGTCCTTGCACGTGCATGCGCAACGCAAGACTGCGGAGCGCCTTCACCCTGCCGGTGTGCGCCGATTGTTGCGGATCGCGTTGGCCGACAAAGCCAAGCAGGCGCGGCGGCAGCTGCCGATTCCGCCCAAGACGGGCCTGCTCTATGCCGCGCTGGAACATGCGCCGACCAGGATGGATGCGCTGCGCAAGCCGGTGGCGCGTGATGCCGACCGGTTGCGCGAAGACCTGGTCGAAGGCGCGTTCGATGCGTTGACGAGCGATCCGCGGCTGGCGCCGATCCGGGATCGCGATGCCTTCGCCGCGGAAGCCGACGCCATCGGCAAAACCTTGTTCGCCGAGGCGATGCGGCGCCTGCAGCAGGCCGAGGCCATCCTGACGATGGTGGCGGAAGTGCGCGCCAAACTGGAGTCGAAGCTGATGGGCTGGGCCAGCGGCAACCTCGACGACATGCGTGCGCACCTGGACATGCTGGCGGCGCCCGGCTTTTTGCGCGAGACGCCGGCATCGGCATTGGCGGAACTGCCGCGCTACCTCAAGGCGTTGTCATTGCGGGCCGAACGCGCGCAGAGCGACCCGCAGAAGGACCAGCAACGGATGTTGGAGTTGAAGCCCTTCGTCGATGCGCTGTCGGAGGCCGATGCAACCGATCCCGATGTGCAGGCGTTCCGCCAGGAGCTGGAAGAACTGCGAGTGGCGACCTATGCACAGGAATTGGGCGCGAAGGGCGGCGTTTCGGCGAAGAAACTGGCTGCCCGTCTGGTGCGCATGCAGGCAGACTGAGGCAACTTGCCGGCAGGTTTACTTGATGCGCTTGACCTTGGCGTTGACCGCGCGGTCATCGACGCGCATATACCAGGCGTTGCCGATCACGCTCGGCTTGAGCTGTACGGTCGGGTTGTCCAGTTTGACGCCATACATGCGCGCATCGTCGACCTGCTGCCAGACTTGGCCATTGTCCAGCGTGTATTTCTTGCCGCGCTCGAACCCGTTGAAGGGTCCAACCATCCTCGCTTCGAAGGCATCCCCGCCGCCGAACCCGAACATGCTCTTGTTCTGGGTGGCCTCCTCACGTTTGGCCTCGGCCACCGCGACAGCCGCGGCCTTCCTGGATTCCTGAATCACGGTGCGGTTGAGCCAGCCATTGAGACGTGCCAATTCTTCGGCGGAGAGCTTGTCCAGCCCCGCGGCCTTGAATTCTTCGGCAGTCATCTGTTGTTCGATGGGCGTGCCGTCGCGCTGCTGCGCGAAAACCGTGGCAGAGGAAAGCAGCAAGCCGATGACGATGAAGGCGGACATCACGCGCATGGGGGTTCCAATCGCTGGGGTTGGCGGTAGTGTAGTCATACCGAATCGATGAATGCGTCATTCCCGGTTGAAATCATCGTGGCCGCCCCCACGCCCCTGCCTCAACACCTGAACCTGCCTGCACCCGACGGGCTGGGCGCATCCGCCCGTGCATGGCTGGCAAGCGCGTTGAGTGAGGGTTGGCGCGATGTCGAAGGCAGCGGTTTGCCCGACACCCTAGCGCAGCTGGCGACCTTGAACGCGGACGAGGAGATGCTTACCGCCGCGATCCTCGATGTCGCCGCGCGCAATGGCGGCATCAATCCCGGCATCGACATCCCCACATCGATCCGCCGCTTGCTGGAGGGCCTGGCGGCGGAATCGCAAGTGCGTTCGCTGCACGCCGAACAGGGGCAGGGCACGAATCCGGAAGGCCTGCGGCGCCTGTTGCTGGCCATGAGCCAGGACCTGCGCGTGGTGCCGATCCTGCTGGCGCGCCATCTCGCCCGCCTGCGCGAGGCCGTGCGCATGGATTCGGATGACGCGGCGGCGCTCGCGCGGCTGACCCGCGACATCCACGCGCCGCTGGCGAACCGGCTGGGCATCTGGCAGCTGAAGTGGGAGCTGGAAGACCTGGCGTTCCGCGTGCTGGAACCCGAGGGCTATCGCCGCATCGCGCGACTGATGGACGACACCCGGCGCGGCCGCGAAAGCTACATCGACGTGGTCAAGGCAGCGCTCGGCGATGCTTTGCTGGCCAACGGCATCGCGGCCGAGATCGCGGGCCGTTCCAAGCACCTCTACAGCATCTGGCGCAAGATGCAGAAGAAGGACCTGCCGTTCGAGGGGCTGTACGACCTGCGCGCGGTGCGCGTGCTGGTCGATGCAACGCCCGAGTGCTACGCCGTGCTGGGCCTGGTGCATGCGCTGTGGATGCCGGTGCCGGGTGAATTCGACGATTACATCGCCCGGCCCAAGGCCAACGACTACCGCTCGCTGCACACCTGCGTGGTCGGCCCGGAAGGCAAGGTGGTGGAAGTGCAGATCCGCACGCGCGAGATGCACAGCCACGCCGAACTTGGCGTTGCCGCGCATTGGCGCTACAAGGAAGGCGGCGCCGGCGATGCCGCGCTCGAACGCAAGGTCGCGTGGATGCGCCGTTTGCTGGATGCCGAAGGCGAGCAGGGCGATGATGCGCTGCGCGCGGACCTGGATCAGGAATTGATCGAGGAACGCGTCTACGCCCTCACGCCCAAGGGTGAAGTGGTGGACCTGCCCGCCGGCGCGACGCCGCTGGATTTCGCCTATCGCGTGCACACCGATATCGGCCACCGCTGCCGTGGCGCGAAGGTGGATGGGCGCATCGTGCCGCTCGATCACAAGCTGGCCACGGGCGAGCGCGTCGAGGTGATGGTCGGCAAGACCGGCGAGCCTCGTCGTGACTGGCTACTGCCCGGCAACCGTTTCCTTGCCAGTCCGCGCTCAAGGGAGAAAGTACGCGCGTGGTTCCGCAAGCTGGATCGCGAGCGCAACCAGCAGGCCGGGCGCGAGATCCTGGAGCGCGAGCTCAAGCGCATGGGGCTGGCCGAGGCGGACCTGTCCGCGATGCCCGCCCGTTTCCATGTCGAGAGCATCGACGAGCTTCACGTCAAGGTGGCGCTGGGCGAGATCGGGCCCACCCAGGTGGTGCGCGCGCTCAACGATGCACGCCGTCAGCCCGAGCCCGAAGCGGACAACTTCACGCCATCGACCTCGCCGAAAACGACATCGAACGCGCGCCCGGGCGTGTCGGTCGCAGGCGTCGACAACCTGCTGGTGCACGTGGCGCGGTGCTGCCAACCCGTGCCGGGCGAGCCGGTGGTCGGTTACCTGACGCGAAGCCGTGGGCTGTCCATGCACCGGGCGAATTGCGCATCAATGAAACGCATGGCCGCGCGCGAGCCCGAGCGCATGATGCCGGTCGACTGGGGCGATGCGTCGCCGCGGCAGGCCGTGGACATCGTCGTCAGCGGCATCGACCGCAAGGGCTGGCTGCGTGATGTCAGCAACCTGATCGCGCAGGAAGGTGTGATGGTGCGTGCCATTCGCAGCGATGGCGCGACCCGCGATGGACGCCAGCGACTGGCGATCGGCGTGGAGATCCGCGACATCGACCAGCTCTCGCAATTGCTCGGCAAGCTGGCCGCGGTGCCTGGCGTGCAGGAAGCGCGGCGTGGCTGAGCACGGTCCGGCCGTGGCTGGCCAAGCGATAAACTGCGGGGATTCCATTGCAGCCGACGACGTCTTGTCCGATTCCACCCCATCGCTGCGCGTGCTGCTGACTGGCGCCACCAGCCAGATCGGCTACGCCTTGCTGCCGATGTTGCGCGCACAGCGGCATCACGTGACCGCGCTCAGTCGGGATGTGCGAGCGTCAGGCACAGATGGCGTGAGCTGGCATCGCGGGGACCTCGAAAAGGGCTGGCCGGATGTCGAGGCGGCTGACGTGATCGTCAGTTTCGGGCCGATGCAGGCGCTAGCGGATGCACTGTCCGGTTTGTCGTCCGCGCCCGTCGGGCGATTGGTGGCGACCAGCTCGATGAGTGCGGAAAGCAAGCGTGATGCCGCCGTCGAGGAAGATCGCGCGCTGTCGGCGGCACTGCGTGCGGCGGAATCGGCCCTGATCGCGCAATGCGAGCGCCTCGGCATCGGCTGGACGGTGCTGCGTCCGACCATGATCTACGGGCTGGGGCTCGACGAAAACCTGAGCCCGATCGCGCGACGCGCCCTGCGCACGCGATTGTTCCCGTATCCGAAGGGGCGCGGATTGCGTCAGCCGGTGCATGCGGAGGATGTCGCCTTGGCCGCTTGGCGCGCGCTCGGCACGCCGGCTGCGCAGGGCAGGATCATCGAAATCGGTGGCGGAGAGCGCCTGCGCATCGACGAGATGTTCCGCCGCGTGCGCGACGACTTGCCAGTCTGGACGGTGCCGCTC
>JACSSF010000172.1 GCA_014879375.1 Lysobacteraceae bacterium | reverse complement strand
ACCGACCGCAAGGCGCCGATCGTCGCGGTCAACGTCTGGTACCACGTGGGCAGCAAGGACGAGCCGGCCGGCCGCAGCGGTTTCGCGCACCTGTTCGAACACCTGATGTTCAACGGCAGCGAGAACGCGCCGGGTGAGTACTTCACCCCGTTCGAGCAGGCCGGTGCCACCAACATGAACGGCACCACCAACACCGACCGCACCAACTATTTCGAGAACGTGCCGACCACCGCGCTGGACATGGCGTTGTGGATGGAATCCGACCGCATGGGGCACCTGCTCGGCGCGATCGACCAGAAGACCCTCGACGAGCAGCGCGGCGTGGTGCAGAACGAGAAGCGCCAGGGCGAGAACCAGCCCTACGGCCAGGTCTGGGACGTGATGGCGGCCACGCAGTATCCGGTGGGCCACCCTTACCACCACACCACCATTGGCTCGATGAACGATCTCAACGCGGCCTCGCTCGATGACGTGAAGAACTGGTTCCGCGCCTGGTACGGCCCGAACAATGCCGTGCTGGTGCTGGCGGGCGACATCGACCTCGCGACCGCGAAGGAAAAGGTCACCAAGTATTTCGGCGACATCCCGGCCGGCCCGACCATGGCGCAGCCCAAGGTGGATCCGGCCAAGCTCACGGCCGATGGCCGCACCGAACTGCAGGACAAGGTGCCGCAGGTGATGGTGCGCCGGGTATGGAACGTGGCCGATGTCGCCAACCGCGACACCGATGTGCTGGACCTGTTCAGCCAGGTGCTGGGCGGCAGCGCGACCTCGCGCCTGGACAAGCGACTGGTCTACCAGGACAAGCTGGTGGACAGCGTCAGCACCGCCAACTACAGCTCGCAGCTGGGCGGCATCTTTTTGATCAATGCGATGGTGAAGCAGGGCGTGGACCCGAAGCAGGTCGAGGCGGCCATCGATGACGAGCTGAAGAAGCTGCTGAAGGACGGCCCGACCGCCGAGGAACTGGCGCAGGCCAAGACCCATCACAACGCGCAGATGGTGCGCGGCGTCGAGCGCATCGGCGGGTTCGGCGGCAAGGCCGACGTGCTGGCCGCCTGCGAGATCTACGAGGGCGATGCGGGCTGCTTCCGTGCGTCGCTCAATGCCATCGCCAACGCGACCCCGGCCAGCGTGCAGCAGGTCGGGCAGAAGTGGCTGGCCGCGCCGAGCCACACCTACGTGGTGTCGCCGGGCGAGCGCAAGCCGCTGGCCGAGGAAGCCAGCGCCAAGCCGGCGCCGTTCGTGCTGGCCAAGCCGGATGCCAAGTACAAGACCGTCGCCAGCGATGTCGATCGCAGCAAGGGCGTGCCCTCGGTCGATCAGTACCCGGCGCTGAAGTTCCCGGCGCTGCAGCGCGCCAAGCTGGCCAACGGCACCACCGTGGTGCTGGCCGAGCGCCACGAAGTGCCGGTCGTGCAGATGAGCTACGAGTTCAAGGGCGGCTACGCGTCGGATGCCGGCAAGAAGCTCGGCACCGCCAGCTTCGCCATGGGCATGCTGGACGAAGGCGCGGGTGACCTGGACGCGCTCGGCTTCAAGGCGCGCGCCGAGGGCCTGGGCGCGAACTTCGGTTCCGGCGCCGCGCTGGACGGCAGCAATGCGTATCTGTCGGCGCTGAAGTCGAATCTGGATGCCTCGGTGGACCTGTTCGCCGACATGCTGCGCGCGCCGCGCTTCGACCAGAAGGACATCGACCGCGTCAAGGCGACCTGGATTGCCAACATCGCGCAGGAGAAGGCCCAGCCGCAAGGCGTGGCGATGCGCGTGTTGCCGCCGCTGCTGTACGGCGATGGCCATCCCTACGGCATTCCGTTGACCGGTAGCGGCACCGAAGCCGCCATCGCCAGCCTGACCCGCGACGACCTGGTCGCCTACCAGAACGCCTGGCTGCGCCCGGAAGACGCGACCATCGTGGTCGTCGGCGACACCACGCTGGACGAGATCGTGCCGGTGCTCAACAAGCATCTGGGCGACTGGAAGGGCCAGGGACCGGTGGCCAAACCGGCCGCGTTGCCGCAGGTGGCGCGTCCGGACAAGGCGCGCGTCTACCTGATCGACCAGCCGGGCGCGGTGCAGGCCAACATCATGGCCGGCGAAGTGATGCCGTCCACGCGCGATCCGGGCGCGGTGAAGCTTGAAATGAGCAACGACGTGCTGGGCGGCAACTTCACCTCCCGCCTCAACATGAACCTGCGCGAGGACAAGCACTGGTCATATGGCGCCCGCACGATGCTGCTGGGCGCGCAGGGCCAGCGTCCGTGGATCGCGATGGCGCCGGTGCAGATCGACAAGACCGCCGATTCGATGAAG
>JACSSF010000042.1 GCA_014879375.1 Lysobacteraceae bacterium | reverse complement strand
GGCGCGGGTGATGAAGAGCCCGCACGACGAGGCGCTGGACCGCGCGATCCTGATGGCGCAGGGCGGCGAGTTCGCCTTCGTGCTGTACCAGACCGCGGTGGCGAAGGGCGTGATCAGCGGCGAGGTGAACACCAACATGACCGCGATCATCGTGCTGTCGATGGTGATCACGCCGCTGGTGGTGGTGGTGCACAAGCGCTTCGCCCGCCCGCCCGCGCCTTCGATGGACGGCGTGGAAGCAGCGTACGACACGCATCCGGCCGTGCTGATCATCGGCTTCGGGCGGGTGGGGCAGATCGCGAGCCAGGGGCCTATCTCGCGCGGCGAGCGCATCGCCATCATCGACAACGATCCGGACGTGATCCGCAACGCGTTGCCCTACGGCTTCAAGGTGTACTACGGCGACGGTGCGCGTCCCGATATCCTGCGCGCGGCCGGCGCCGAGCACGCACGGGTGATCCTGGTGTGCGTGGATGATCCGGCCGCGGCGACGCGCATCGTCGAGGAAGCCAAGGCGGAATACACGCAGGCGACCGTGCTGGTGCGGGCCTTCGATCGCCAGCATGCGCTCGAGCTGATGAAGGACAAGGCCGATTGGGTGATCCGCGAGACGTTCGAATCGGCGTTGCTGATGAGCCGCCAGGCGCTCATCGCGCTCGGCGACGACGAATTGCAGGCCGATGAGGCGATGGGCGAGTTGCGTCGCCGCGATGCCGAACGCTTCGTGCTGGAGGCCAGCGGCGGGCGGTTCGCCGGACGCGCGCTGGTGCTGGGCAACATCGATTACGTGCCGCCGCCCGGCGACAAGGAATCGGACGGCGCCGCCCAGGGCTGAGGCCGCTGCCGAGGGTGCGATCGCCCGATGTTACGACCATGCCGACAATGCCAGCCATGCTGGACATTCCATTTGCGCCACTTGTGCTGTTGGCACCGTCTCTTCCCCGGGGATGATCGGGCATTGACCGCCAAGACGAGCGAAGTGCACGCTCGTTGGCTATGCCTCCTAGCTGCGGGAAACAGGCGTAAAAGATCAGTCCGCGCGTTGAACTACGCAGCGATCAACGCCTCTCTGATCGCAGCGCCCAACCCAGCAGTCGCGCATACAACCGTTCACTGAAGCCGCTCGGTGCATCCAGTCCCATGCGCGCCATCGCCTCGTGGTCGGTGTCGCTTGTGCCTGCGAACAATGCCGTTGCGATGGTGCGCAGCTTGCCCATTGGCGTCGCGGTCGCGGCCTTGAGTTTGCCGAGCGCCGTGACCAGCCGCATTTCGACGTCGGTGAAATCGCTGCCCAAGGGATAATCGGGCAGGCTGCCATCGGCGCGGAAAGGCGCCAGGCGTTGCGTCAACGTGGCCACCGTGTTGCCGCGCCAGTTGTCCGGCGCAATGAAATCGCTGGCCAGTTTCCCGTTGTTCTTGGCGGTGGTGACGAGCGCTTCGTGATCGCGCGCATCGGCCAGGCTGCACATCGCCTTGATCACGTCCTCGTCGGTCAGTCCGCGCACGTCGGCGATGCCGTATTCGGTGATGTAGATGTCGCGAAGATGGCGCGGGATGGTGGTATAGCCGTAGTCCCACAGGATGTTGCCGCTGACCTTGCCTTGTGATTCGCGATTCGCCCGCAGCATCAACGCCGAGCGCCCGTCGTCCAGCTCGTGCGCCATCGCGACGAAGTTGTACTGGCCGCCCACGCCCGAGACCACGCGCCCGTCTTCCAATCCGTCGGAAGTGGCGGCGCCGAGCAGGCTCGCCATCATGCAGGTGTTGAAGAAGCGGCCCTCGCGACGTTGCAGGCGCTCCAGCGCCTCGCTGTCGCGGCTGAGCGCGTTGACCTCGCTGATCGGACGCATGTCGATGTCGCGCGATGCCTGCGCATCCATCCCGCGCAGCCAGTCGTAGAAATCAGGTGACCCCAGGTAGAACGCGCCGCGCAGGGTGTTGCCATCGCGCGCCAGCCGCTCGAAGTCCTCAGCTGTGGCATCGCCATCGACAACACGTCGCATCAACGGCAAGTCATCGATGACCTTGCGCTTCAGCACGCCGCGCTCGGACAGTACGCGGAAACCCTCGTTGATCATCTCGCTGCAGCCGTAAAGGCCTTGCTCGAAAGGCGCCAGGCCGCCCCATCGCTGCACCAGCGGGTGATGTTCGATGTCGGGATCGAGTGCGCGCAGCACCTCGCGATATGTCGCGTTGTCGGTATGGCGCAGTACCAGTGCGTGCGAGAGGGCGTCGGCCAGCGCGCCGATGCCGATCTGCAGGCTGCCGCCATCCTTCACCAATGTGCTGGCGTACAGGCCGATGGCATGGTCGATGTCGCCCACCGGCTGGCGCGGCAGCGCGAACAGCTTCGCGTGCGGCGCGTCGGGCCGCACCACGATGTCGAAGAAGCCGTCATCGACCAGCGCGCTCCCGCCAAGCCATGGCAGGGCCGGGTCGATCTCCGCGATCATCAAGGGGCGCGGCAGGCCGGCGCGTTTGATCGCCGCGAGTGTGTCGGTGGTGAGATCGGTATTGCACGACAGCGACAGCCGCAAATCGCCCGCGTGCGCCGCCACCCGTTGCAACACGCAATTCACGCCGCGATCGGCCAGCGCGCCCGCGACATAGGTGTAGTTGAGGCTGGCGTAACGCCGCTGCGCCTGGCTGGAACCGAGCATGGCACCGGACTGGAAGTAGAACTCCTCGACATCGATGTGCGCGGGCAACGCATCGCGCTTGAGTGCATCGACATAGTGCAGGCGCGGATAGTCGTCGCCGTACAGCCGCTCGACCAGCGGTCCCAGAAAGCGCCGTTCCAGCAGGCTGCCGCCCTTGGGTGGATCGAGCGACAGCGCGGTATACAGCTGCAGGGGACGCCCGCCTTCCACCGCACAGGCATCGAACAAGGTGTTCAGCAGGCGATTGGGCTTGCCTAGGCCAAGCGGCGTGGCGACGCGCAATGGACCCTCGATGCCGGAAAGGATGTCGGCGACGGCCTGTTCAAGGCTGGCGTGATGTGGACGCATGGCGCGAGCATACGCGGCGCGCCGTCAATGCATGTCGAAGACCGGCGGCAAGCTGTGCGTAGATCAATCGCCGGGGACAAGCCGCGCCAGCTGTGATCCCGCCAGCATCGCGATGACGAACGGGATCGCTTCGCCTGCCAGCGGGAGATTGGCCAGCGCGGGTCCCGGACAGTAGCCGGCGATGCCCCAGCCGATGCCGAACAGCGCGCTGCCGGCCAGCAAGCGGATATCCACCTGTTTCGCAGGCGCATCGGGGAGAGCATCGCCACACGCGCAACGTCCGCGCCGGCGTGCCCATGCAAAGCCGGGCACCGACACCAGCAGCGCACCACCCATCACCAAGGCCAGTGACGGATCCCATCGACCGCCGATGTCGAGGAAGTTCAACACCTTGTCGGGGTTGGTCATGCCGGAGATCGCCAACCCAAGACCGAACAACAGGCCGGCGACGCTGGCGATCGCGATGCGCTTCACGCCAGCACCGCCAACAGGTGACGCAGCACGTACACGGTGATGATGCCGCTGCCCATGAACACCAGCACGGCCAGCAACGAGCGTTTCGACAGGCGCGCCAGGCCGCAGATGCCGTGGCCACTGGTGCAGCCGTTGCCCAGGCGCGTGCCGAAGCCGACCAGGAGGCCCGCGACGATCAGCCACGGCAACGGAAAGCCGATGCGCGGTGCCGCGCCCGAGCCGATGAGCCACGCACCCGCCGCAACAATGAGGCCAGCGATGAAAGCCAATTGCCAACTGTGGCCTGTGCGTTGTTCCAGTGCGTTGTTGACGATGCCGCTGATCCCGGCGATGCGCCCGATGCCGGCGTACAGCAGGGTCGCGGCCAGCCCGATCAGGACGCCGCCGATCAGGGCGGTGACGGGGGTGAAGGCGGTTTCCATGGCATCAAATCGTGTCGATGGGGAGCTTGAGGTAACGCACGCCGTTGCCCTCGGCTTCCGGCAGCGCGCCGGCGCGGATGTTCACCTGCACCGCGGGCAGGATCAGCCTTGGCATGTCGAGCGTGGCATCACGCGCCTCGCGCGTGCGCACGAATTCGGCTTCGGGCGTGTCGTTGCGGACATGGATGTTGCCGCACTTCTCGTCGCCGATGGTGGTTTCGCAGCGATGCTCGCGCCCGCCCGGCGCATAGTCGTGGCAGACGAACACGCGGGTGGCATCGGGCAGGGCATACAGGCGCTGGATGGAGTGATAGAGCGTCGCCGCGCTGCCGCCGGGGAAGTCACAACGCGCGGTGCCGCCGTCGGGCATGAACAGCGAATCGCCGACGAACAACGCATCGCCGATCAGGAAGGCATTGCTGTCGCTGGTATGGCCCGGGACCGCGATGACCTGCGCTTCCAGCTGGCCGATGTCGAAGCATTCGCCATCGCGGAAGAGGTGGTCGAACTGCGAGCCGTCCATGGGGAAGTGCTCGCCCAGGTTGAAGATGGGGCGGAAAGTCTTTTGCACCGCGGTGATGCCCGCGCCGATGCCGATGCGCGCACGCGGGAAACGGGCGCTGCGCAGCCAGTGGGCGGCGCTTAGGTGGTCCGCATGGGCGTGCGTTTCCAGCAGCCACGCCACTTGCAGCGAATGCGCATCGATGTAATCGACGATCGCTTCGGCGCTGGCGGTGCCGGTGCGTCCCGACGCGGCATCGAAATCCAGCACTGGGTCGATGATGGCGGCGGCGTGGCTGTCGGGGTCACGGACGACATAGCTCCAGGTCGAGCTGTCGGCGTGGAAGAACGGTTGGACGATCGGTGCGGTGCTCATCGCATCCCCTTGAAGCGAAATGAGTGGGTGGGCAAGGTCAGTCGGCGCAGTAGATGTCGTGCAAGGTCTTCAGGATGTCGCGAGCAGGCCCCTCAGCCACGGCGTAGTAAATCGTTTGCGCCTCGCGCCGCGTCGTCACCAGGCCGTCCTCGCGCAGCACGGCCAGGTGTTGCGAGAGCGCCGACTGGCTGAGATCCACGCGTGCATTCAATTCACCCACCGAACATTCGCCTTCGACCAGCTGGCACAGCAGCAGCAGGCGCTTCTCGTTGGCAAGCGCCTTCAACATGCGCGCGGCCTCGCCGGCGTGCCGGCGCATCGCCTCGCCATCAAGGGCGGCTGGGGTGCTGGTTTTGGCAGGAAGTCCGTGCATTGACATCAATATAAGTTAAATCTAATATTAAGGCAAGCGTGAGGTTCGCCAACAACGGAGGTATGCACGATGCACGTTTCGAAACCCTTGATGAGTGGCCTGCTGTCGGTGGCGGCGGTGGCCTGCACGCCCGCGCACAAGGAGGCTGCGGCGCCCGAGGCGATGGAAGCGCAGGCGTTAAGCGTGACGCTGCTCCAGCCGCGCGCGAACCTCTACAGCGCCGGGCAGCCCGCTGCGTCGGATTGGCAAGCGATCGCCGCGCGCGGCGTGACCACGGTGGTCAACCTGCGTACCGCCGATGAAATGCAGGGGCGCGACGAGGCGGCGGAAGTGCGGGCCGCTGGAATGCGCTACATCGAGATCCCGGTGGCCGATGGTGCATCGATCACGCCGGACAACGCGCGCAAGCTCGGCGAGGCGATCAATAGCGCGAACGACGCCCCGGTGCTGGTGCATTGCGCCTCGGCCAATCGCGCCGGCGGCCTGTTGGCGCTGATGGCGGCGCGCGAAGAGGGCATGGCGGTTGAAGCCGCGCTCGAATTCGGTCGCAAGGCGGGCATGAAGAGCACCGAGGCCCGCGTGCGCGAGGTGCTATCCGCCGACTAGGATGCCAGCGCGGCGTTCAACAGCTGCGCCAGTCGGGTGCCGGCACGGCGCAGTTGTGCTTCGGCGACCGGCGTCCAGCTGATGAAATACGCCTCGTCCAGCTTGGGCCTGGCCGGGTAGACGCCGGGCTGCAGCACGATCCGGCAACTCGCCTCGGCCCAGGCCGCGGCATCGGGCGGCAGCGGATCGCGCGCCAGCGGCACGGCCAGCGACATCGCCTGCAATCTGTCGAAATACGCATCGTCGTCCAGATGCTGGCGCTGCAGCAGGCGTCGATCCCACAGCGCATGCAGGTTGGTGCCTTCGCCGGCATCGTTGACCTGGGTGTCGTTGCCGCCGCGATCGTGCGCATAGCCAGCGTGTTGCGGCTGATGCACGTCACCGACGAAGTGGACGACGAATTTCAGCGCGTTGCGGCGCGCGATCAATGGCTGGCTGCGGTCGGCCAGTATCGCGGCTTGCTTGCGGATCGCCTCGACCACGCAATCGCCATTGCGGCAGTCGCGCGCGGCCTCGTACTGGCAGCCGTCCTCGGCGAGGTTGACGAAGTGCCAGCGCGATGAACGCTTGGAGAGCTCGGGGTCGCTCTCGCGCAGCGCATCGGCCCAGTTGGCGATGCCGACGAGGGTGGGGTCGGGTTCTCCGGCAAGCAGGCGATTCACCTCGCGGCGCGCCTCGGGGGTCAGTTCGGCATCACCCAGGCGGGCGACCAGGCGGTGCCCCTGCGCGCCCCAGGCAAAGCAGGGCAGTGCGAAGGCGGCGACGGCGAGCGCGATGCCGCATCGCCCAAGGAAAGAAAAAAAGCGGGCCATGCCGGGAAGGATAACCGGCATGGCCCGAGAGCACGTCCTGTGCGGTCGCGCTCCAACCAACCAATCAGAACTTCATGACGTAGGCCGCGCCGTACACCAGCGGGTCGATGTTGGCGGTGCCGATCTTGGCCTGGTTCAACCGCACTTCGGAATCGATGTCGATCCAGCGCACGTCCACGCGGATCGCGCTCTTGGGGCTCAGCGCGAAGTCGATGCCCCCGTGTGCGGCCAGGCCCCACGAGTTGTCCAGGCGCAGCTCGTTGCCGGCCAGTGCGCCAGTGGTGTCTTCGCTGAAGAACCAGGTGTAGTTCACGCCGGCGCCGAGGAAGGGCTTGATCTTGGCGTCGGTCGCGCCGAAGTGGTACTGCACGCTCAGGGTCGGCGGCAGGTGCTTGGTGGAGCCGACCCTGCCCAGGCCCTTGATGTCGATGTCGTGCTTGAAAGGGAAGGCGGCGATCAGCTCGATGCCGAGGTTGTCCGCGACGAAGTATTCGCCGGTGACGGTCGGGCGCACGCTGTCGCCGACCTCGACATCGAGGGTGCCGGCCAGGGTGCCGTTGTCGGACTTGGGGGCGACGTTGTGGACGCCGATGCCCACGGTGAAATCACCCTTGGATTGCGCCATGGCCGGGGCGGCCACGAACAGGGCGACGGCGGCGGCGATGGGGGCGAGCTTGCGGATCATGTGGATCTCCTGCGGGGTAGTGTTTCAATGGGGGTGATGATGCGCCGCAACATCCGCCGGGGATTTGAGAATGATCAAGAAACCGTCAAGTCGTGAATGCGCCGTGTTTACCGGGGTTTCACCCGCCTTGGGCCGGGCTTCCGGCGGCCCGATCGGCTAGAATGTGCGTTTCCCCACGCCTCATTCGCGAAGGAGCAGGCAATGGCCATCAAGGTCGGTATCAACGGGTTCGGTCGCATCGGCCGGAATGTCTTCCGTTCGGCGTTCGACAACTTCGGCGACGACATCGAGATCGTCGCGGTCAACGACCTGCTGGAGCCGGATTACCTGGCCTACATGCTCAAGTACGACTCGGTGCATGGCCGCTTCGACCGCACGGTGTCCGTGGATGGCAACACCCTGATCGTGGATGGCAAGAAGATCCGCCTGACCCAGGAGCGCGACCCGGCCAACCTGAAGTGGAACGAGGTCGGCGCCGATGTCGTCATCGAATCCACCGGCCTGTTCCTCGACAAGGCCAGCGCGCAGAAGCACCTGGACGCCGGTGCGAAGAAGGTGATCCTGTCCGCGCCCAGCAAGGACGACACCCCGATGTTCGTGTACGGCGTCAACAGCGACAAGTACGCGGGCGAGGCGATCGTCTCCAACGCCTCGTGCACGACCAACTGCCTGGCGCCGCTGGCCAAGGTGCTGAACGACAAGTGGGGCATCAAGCGTGGCCTGATGACCACCGTGCACGCCGCCACCGCGACCCAGAAGACCGTCGATGGCCCGTCCAGCAAGGATTGGCGCGGCGGCCGCGGCATCCTGGAGAACATCATCCCGTCCTCCACCGGCGCGGCCAAGGCCGTGGGCGTGGTGTTGCCGGAGCTGAAGGGCAAGCTGACCGGCATGGCCTTCCGCGTGCCGACCAGCGACGTGTCGGTGGTCGACCTGACCGTCGAGCTCGACAAGCCGGCCACCTACGCCGAGATCTGCGCCGAGATGAAGGCGCAGAGCGAAGGCGCGATGAAGGGCGTGCTGGGCTACACCGAGGACAAGGTGGTCGCCACCGATTTCCGCGGTGATGCGCGCACCTCGATCTTCGACGTCGATGCCGGCATCCAGCTGGACGACACCTTCGTCAAGCTGGTCAGCTGGTACGACAACGAGTGGGGCTATTCCAACAAGTGCCTGGAAATGGTCAAGGTCGTCGCGGCCAAGTAAGCCGCATCGACAGCATCACCGAAAGCCCCGCCCGCGCGGGGCTTTTGCATTGTGGGACAGGCGCGGGTCGCAGTCGGGTTAGAGTGGCATCTCCGAGGATGGGGACAGGCGATGGAAGGCTTGCTCGTGTTGTTGGTCCTGGCGGTGCTGGCGGTGCCGGTATTGCTGGTGATTGCGTTGTCATCGGTCAGTGGCCTGAAGCGTCGCGTGGCCGAGTTGGAAAATCAGGTCGCGGACTTGATGCTCGATGCGCAGCGCCGCGGCGATGCGCATGATGCCGGGCAAGCCGAGGCCGCCCGGCAGGCGCCACCGTCGCCGCCATCCCCGGCTGCCGCCACGTCCCCTGCCGCACCCGCAGCGCCAGCATCACCGGGCACGCCAGCTGGCACGCGCCCGCCGCCGATTCCGGCCTCTGCGCCGGTTGCCGCCCGGAC
Organism: Lysobacteraceae bacterium; assembly: GCA_014879375.1. GTDB lineage: Bacteria > Pseudomonadota > Gammaproteobacteria > Xanthomonadales > Xanthomonadaceae > Solilutibacter. The sequence continues at coordinate 4,292 of JACSSF010000042.1, read as the reverse complement.
CGAGCTGCCCGAATCGTGGCAACCACCGCCGCCGGCCGGGACATCGCGCAAGGCACCGCGTACGGACTGGATGCAGGTCGCGGGCCGCCGCATCCGCCAGTGGTTCAGCACCGGCAACGTTCCGGTCAAGGTGGGCATGCTGGTTCTGCTGGCGGGTGTCGCGGCGTTGCTCAAGTACGCCAGCGACCAAGGCTGGCTGCGCATGCCGATCGAGCTGCGGCTGGCCGGCGTCGCGCTGGCGGCATTGGCGGCGCTGGTGTTCGGTTGGCGAAAGCGCGTGGCCAAGCCCGCGTTCGCGCGCGCGCTGCAGGGCGGCGCCATCGGCATATTGCTGCTGGTGGTGTTTGCCGCGGCCAAGATGTACGGCTTGATGCCGATGGGATTGGCTTTCGGCATCAGCGTGGTGTTGATCGCCGGACTGGGCGTGTTGGCGGTGTTGCAGGATTCACGCACGCTGGCGGTGCTGGGCGTGCTGGCCGGCTTCCTCGCGCCGATCTGGCTGTCGGACGGCAGCGGCAACCATGTCGCGCTGTTCTCGTACTACGCGGTGTTGAACCTCGCCATCTTCGGGGTGGCGTGGGTGAAGCCGTGGCGGGTGCTGTTCCTGCTCGGTTTCGTGTTCACCTGGGGCATCGGCATCGCGTGGGGCGTGCTGAAGTACCGGGCGGAATTCTTCGCCAGCACCGAGCCGTTCCTGTTGCTGTTCTTCGCGATCTATCTGCTGATCCCGGTGCTGCATGCACGCCGCCGTGCGCCACGCCTGCGTGATCCCATCGATGGCTGCCTGCTGTTCGGCACGCCGCTGGTGGCGTTCTCCGCGCAGGCGGGCCTGATGCCGGATCGCCCGATGACGCTGGCGTTCTGCGCGGTCGCGCTGGCTGCGGTGTACGCCGCGCTCGCATGGTGGGAGCGCAGCCGCGAACGTTACGTCGCCTTGTTCGAGGCGCATGCGTTGCTGGCGGTCGGCTTCGCCACGCTGGCGGTGCCGTTGGCGTTCTCGGCGCGGGTCACTGCAGCCGTGTTCGCGCTGGAAGGCGCCGCCCTGGTGATGTTCGGCCTGCGCCAGATGCGCCGTGTGCCGTTGTGGACGGGCGCCGGCTTGCAGTTGGCGGCGGGCGCGGCTTATGCGATGGGCAACTGGAACCGAGTGGTCGATGGCGCCGGATCCGTCGTGGCGGAGACGGCCAGACCGATCCTCAATGGGCCGTTCATGAGCGGATTGATCATCGCGGTGGCTGGTTTCGCCAGCGCCTGGGCCTTGTGGCGCTCGCGCCATGGCCGCGCGGCGGCGTTGGCGCTGGCCTGGGGCCTGGTGTGGTGGCTGGGAATCGGCGCGGTCGAGATCGATCGCTTCGCCGCGTATGCCCATCGTCCTGACTGGTGGCTGTTGCTGGCCGCGGTGACCGCATGGGGATGCGCCGAGGCCGGCCGCCTGCAAAAGGCATGGCTGCCGGAAGCGGTATCGGTCGCGGCGCTGGCGATGGCGCTGCCCATCGCGCTCTGGCAAAGCGCCGTGCATGCGCATCCGTTCGCCGGCATGGGCGGTGTGGCGTGGGCGGTGTATCTGGTGCTCGGCCTGCGCAGCCTGATGTGCCTGCGCAGCGGCAACGGCCGGATCGCCAGCTGGGCGCAGTGGGTGTGGTGGCTGGTGTGGCCGCTGGCGCTGTCGCTGCTGGGCGAGTACCTGGCGCAGCGCGCGGGGCTGGCGCAGGGCTGGCGATATGCGCTGATCGTGTTGCCATGGCTGGCGGTCTCGGCGGTGCTGGCCTTCCGTCCCGAGTGGCTGGGCGGGCGTCGCGGCGCGACGCTGGATCCGGCGTCGTGGCGTCCGTGGCTGGGGCGCACCTATGCCCTGTTGCTGGGACTGGCGTTTGCCATTGGCCTGTTCGTGCGCGGTGATGCTTCGCCGTTGCCGTGGCTGCCGTTGATCAATCCGCTGGAGCTGACCCAGCAGGCGATCCTGATCCTCGGCGTCCACGTGCTGACCAAGGGCAGCGTGCTCGGCCTGCGCAGCCATCGCGCGTTGCTGATTGGCCTGGTCGCGCTGACGTGGGTGAGCAGCGTGGCCTTGCGCGCCGTGCATTTCTGGGGCGGCGTGCCGTGGGATGCGGCGCTCCTGTCCAGCTCGCTCGCGCAGACCACGCTCACGGTGTTGTGGAGCGTGCTCGGCGTGGTCGGCTGGGTAGTCGGTTCACGGCGCGGCCAGCGCGGTTTGTGGTTGGCTGCCGCCGTGCTGATGGGCGTGGTGCTGGCCAAGCTGGTGCTGGTGGATCGCCAGCACCTGGGCAACCTGCTCGGCATCGGTTCGTTCATCGCTTATGGCTTGCTGTGCACGGTGGTGGGCTATCTCGCCCCCGCACCGCCGCGCAGCCACGAGGAGACATCGACATGACATCTTGCAAACGTTGGGTGGTGCTGCCCCTGCTGCTGTTGGCGATGGGTGCCGCCGGCTGGCTGCGGCAATGGCCGGTCAGCCTGTCCCAGCCGGATGCCGGCGCGTACCGCATCGAGTTGACCGAGGCCGTGTATCGCAGCGCCCATGACGCCGACTTGCGCGATGTCGCGGTGATCGATGCCAACGACCAACCGGTGCCGGCGATGCTGTTTGCCGCCGACACGCCGGCCGCCGGCAAGGCGCAGCAAGTCGGCGTGCCGTGGTTCGCCTTGCCCGACGCCGCCGAGCTGCCGAGCAGCGAGTTGCGCGTCATCAGCGAACGCGCCACTGACGGTCGCGTGCTGCGGGTGGAAACGCGCGACATAACGGATGCACGCGCACCGCAAAGCTGGCTGGTCGATGCGAGCGCCCTGCGTTCGCCGGTGCGCGCGCTGCGGCTGGGCCTGCGCACGGATGCGCAGGTCGAGGCGCGGCTGCGCGTGGAAGGCAGCGACGACCTGATGGACTGGCGCGTGCTGACTGGGGACGTCGGCATCCTGCAGGTCACCCGCGACGGCCAGACGCTCGGCCAGACCCGGGTGCCGCTGCCGCAATCCGCGCTTTACCTGCGCATGACCCAGACCGGCGGCGAGCCCCTGCCGCTGACTGCGGTCAACGCGGAAATCGGCCCGGCTGCGCCGGTGGCTGCGCGACAGTCGCGCGACTACGCGCCGAGCGAGGTCGCCAAGGATCGCCGTTCTTTCGAGTTCAGCGTCGATGGCCTGCAACCCTTCGACCAAGCCGATGTCGTGCTGCCCGGCAACAGCGCGGTCAGCTGGCGGCTGGAAAGCCGCGACAGCGCCGAAACCCCGTGGCAGCTGCGCGCCGGGCCGTGGGCGCAGTACCGCATCGGCGACGGGCAGAACTCGCGCCCGCAGCTGCTCGCACCGATCCGCCAGCGCCAGTGGCGCCTGGTGTCGGATGTCGCGGTGGCCGAGACGCCCAAGCTGCGGCTGTCGTGGCAGCCGGAGGTGCTGATGTTCGTCGCCTCCGGCAACGCGCCTTATCGCGTCGTCGCGGGCAGCGTGCAGCACCAGCGCCAGGATGCGCCGCTGGGTGACCTGCTGGCCGGCATTCGCGCCAACCGCGGCGCCGATTGGCAGCCCGCGATCGCCACCATCCAGGGCGAGGGCGAAGCCGGTGATCCCGATGCACTGCGGGTCCCGCACGATTGGAAGAACTACGCGCTGTGGGGCGTGTTGCTGCTGGCTGCACTGCTGGTGATCGGTTTCGCCGTCTCGCTCCTGCGCGGGAGGGGGGATGCGTCGCGCGCTGACGAGGATCAAGGCCCGCCGCCGGACGCCGGCTGACAATGCATCGATGAGCGAAGCCAGCCCCGATGCGATCCCGACGCGTGACGACATCGCGCGTCTGGTCGATGTGTTCTACGACAGGATCCAGACCGATCCGATCCTCGGCCCGGTGTTCAACCCGGCCGTGCACGACTGGCCGGCGCACAAGGCGACGCTGGTGCAGTTCTGGGCTTCGGTGGCGCTGGGCAGCCGCGAATATCGCGGCAACCCGATGGCCGCGCATCGCCCGCATCCGATCCTCGACGAACACTTCGGTCATTGGCTGGCGCTGTGGCGGCAGACCGCGCACGAAGTGATGGACGATGCGCAGGCCGAGCAGATGTACGCCTACGCCCAACGCATCGCCCGCAGCCTGCGCTTCGGCCTGGGGCTGGATGGCGGACGGCGGGCGCTGCCGATGCACCCAGCTGCCTGAAGCCGCGCGGGTTTGAACCCGCCCGCCGGGCGGCGGACAATAGACGATTCCCCGCAGCCCTGGAGCGCCCGCGCATGTCCATCCCCCGCATGACCGATCTCGATCTTTCCGGCAAGCGCGTGCTGATCCG
>JACSSF010000037.1 GCA_014879375.1 Lysobacteraceae bacterium | reverse complement strand
CCGGCCAGCACGTCGGCCACGGTCAGGGCGCCCGTGTCGGCCGCGTCGTTGGCGCTCTCGTCGTCAGGGATGGTCGGCGCGTCGTCGATCCGGGTGTAGTCGCCGTCGATCACCAGCGGGTTGTCCTGGGCGATGCCAGCCTCGGCCTGCTCGTCCAGGCCGACCGCGCGCTGGATTTCGATGCTCACCGGCAGGTACTTGAACAGCCGGCGGATGACGGTCTTCTTGGCCATCTCCTCGAAGTAGCCTGCCCAGGGGCTGTCCACCGGCTTGTTGTACTTCTGTGCGGCAGCGGCGGCGGCCTTGTAGCCCTGCGATTCGTCGCGGACCTTCTCGATCTCGGCGCGGCTCATGACCTCGAACTGCACGCCGCCGTCCTTGAGCTTGGCCACGGCGTAGACGAAGGTCAGCGGGCCGCGGTCGGCGGCGGACCAGTCAGGCTGGTGCGTGATGTTCGAGTCCAGGCCCAGCACGACCTCGAAGTGGTCGCGGGCGTACACGGCGCGCGCTTCCAGGCTCACGATCTGGCCGGAGCGGCGGGCCAGATCGATCATGCCGCGGTAGCCGACGATCATCTGCACGTCGGTGCGCTCGACGATCCACTGGCTGCCCTGCTTTTTCTTCTTGTCGAACGGGATCAGATAGCAATGGCCGAGCGCGCCGCCCGGCTCCAGGCCGAGGGAGGCGCACTGCATGATCGCGCCCAGGAAGCTGGCCTGGTCGCACTGCGCCAGCTTCGGCACCTTGCGGACCTCGGTCAGAGCGATGCGCGCCAAGCGGTCGGCGGTCATGTGCTTGGGCAGGGCCAGGGCGATCTGCTGCTTGATCTTCGGATCGGTCAGCAGGCTGGCGATGGTCTTGGGCTTGTTTTCGGGCGCCGTGGTGACGGCGGTGCCGGTTGCGGCGGCCTTGAGGGCGGTTGCGGACATGCGGATGGCTCCTTACTTGAGGCGGAAGACACGGGATTCGGTGGTGGTACGGAACTGCTCGAACAGATCCGGGTGTGCGGCCGAGAAGGCCGACTGGTTGAAGCGGCGGGTGGACTGGGTTTTCCAGGTCGCGGCGGCCTTGCCGTCCACCTGCAGAACGGCGGCGTCACCCATGAAACGGTGGACGGCGGTGTAGAGCGGGGCGGCCTCGGTTTCCAGCGCCTTGATCTGCTCCTTGATGCCCTGCATGCGCGCGATCGCAGCGGCCACGTCGGCGTCGGCTTCGACAATCCGGCCGGTATCGCGGGCGAACATCGCCAGCACGTCGGCGGTGGTGCGGGTATCGGGCGGGGTGCGGTCCTGGACGAGCTGCCAGAACTCGATCTCCCGCTGGCGCATCGCCGCGATGGTCTCCTCGTCGCGCTCCACCTGGTAGACGCGGAAGTCGTCGCCCCCGATCAGCACGCCGAAGATGCACACCGCCCGGCCGGTGACCATGAGGCCGTGCATGGCCTGGGCGGTGTAGTGGACCGGGATGCTGTCGGTCTGCTCCTCCCCCCACTCGAACGCCTTGAACGGGGAAACCGTCTTGATCTCCACGTTCCGGCCGTCGTGCGTCTCGGCGTCGATCTCGGCAGCCAGGAACGGCAGCTCCGGGTCGCGGTAGCGGTTGCCCCGGCCGACGATGGTCAGGCCCTCCTCGGCGGCCAGCAGGTCCACAACGTAGGGCTCCATGCGCTTGCCACGGGCGAAGATGCGGGCCTTGTTGTGGTCCGGCTCCAAGCTGCGCGGCTCGACCTTGTCCAGGTACACCTGCAGCGGCGTGCGCCACGGGCTGATGCCCAAGATGGCGGCCGCGTCGGAACCGCCCAGCAGCTTCTGCCGGTCGTGCTGCTCGTCCGGGATGGTGGCGAGAACGGCGCTCATTCCTGCTCGCCTTCCGTCTGCGGCATGCCGATCACCGCCAAGCCGCGGCGACCAATGTCCATCAGCTGCTCGGGCGTGGCCGGGGCGACGCTGATATCCAGGGTGTCGATCAGCGCATTGCGCGCGCCGGCGCTGGTCGCCGCATAGGCGTAGTAGGTCATGCCGTTGAGGGTGACGGCGCGAATCTTGTGGCGCGGGGTCGGGTTGTTCATGGGGCGTGCGCTCCTGTTGGATGGATCAGTGGGTGTCGTCCTGGCCGGGACGACCAGGGCGAAGGAAATGGACGGGCTCGTGGTGCCGACGGACCTTGCGCAGCTCTCGGATGAAGTCGGAAAAGAAGTACAGGCCGGAGAGCAGTGCCACGACGACCAAGCTCCATGCCTGCGCGTAGGCGCACAGGGCAACCGCCGCGGCGAAGAACAGCGCGAGGATCAGCGAGACGAGGGCGGCGGCGTAGCGCATGGTCAGCCC
>JACSSF010000134.1 GCA_014879375.1 Lysobacteraceae bacterium | reverse complement strand
CGACGCGCGGCGCCGTCGGTGCCCAGCAGTTGGAAGGCCATGCGGCTCATGCGTTGCTCTCTGGTGCCCACAACAACATCGCATCGCCATAACTGAAGAAGCGATAGCGCTGTGCCACTGCATGCCGGTAGGCGGCGACGATGCGCTCGCGGCTGACGAAGGCCGACACCAGCATCAGCAGCGTGCTTTCGGGCAGGTGGAAGTTGGTGACCATCGCATCGACGCTGCGGATGCGATAGCCGGGAAAGATGAAGATTTGCGTCTCGCCGGCGAAGGGCTGCAATTCGCCGTCCCGCATCGCGCTTTCCAGCGCCCGCACCACGGTGGTGCCGACGGCCACCACGCGGCCGCCACGCTCGCGCGTGCGACGGACCTGCTGCACCAGTTCGGCGCCGACGTTCAGCCACTCGCTGTGCATCACGTGGTCATGCACGCTGTCCACGCGCATCGGCTGGAAGGTGCCGGCGCCCACGTGCAAGGTGACGTGACCGAACTCGATGCCGCGCGCGCGCAGTTCGTCGAGCAACGCTTCATCGAAATGCAGGCCCGCGGTCGGTGCAGCCACCGCACCGGTATGCCGCGCGAAAACCGTTTGATATCGCTCCGTATCGGCAGCATCGGGCGCACGTTCGATGTACGGCGGCAGCGGCAGGCGGCCTGCATCGACCAGCCATTTCTCCAGCGGCGCATCGATATGAAAACGCAGCTGATAGAACGCATCATCGCGCCCCATCACTTCCACCTCGCCGCCGGCATCCAGGGTGATGCGACTGCCGGGTTTCGGTGTCTTGCTGGCACCGATCTGCGCACGCGCCTCGTTGTCGGGCAGCAGCCGCTCGATCAATATCTCGACGCGGCCACCGGTCGCCTTGTTGCCGAACAGGCGGGCCGGGATCACCCGGGTGTCGTTGAAGACCAGCAAGTCGCCCTCGCGCAGCAACGACGGCAAGTCGCGGATGCCGCGATCCTCGAACGGCGCATCACCTGGCGGCACCACCAACAGGCGGCTGGCCGAACGCTCGGGCAGCGGCGCCTGGGCGATCAGCTCGGGCGGCAGGTCGAAATGGAAGTCGGATTTCTTCAAGGCGGCGTCGGGCGATGTCAGGCGCGCATTTTACGCGGCCAGCGCCCCACGCCCTAGCGGTCGAACTTGGTCGACAGCACGATCGACGACGTCGTGCGCTCCACCCCATCGACCATGCCGATGCGATCGGTCAGCTCGTCCATCGCCTCGACCGTCGGCACCACGCCTACCGCCATCAGGTCGGAGGGCCCGCTGACCGAATGCAGCGCGCGTACCTCGGGCATCGCCTGCAGCGCCTCGACCACCGACGGCATCCGTCGCGGCATCACCGTCACCGAGATGTAGGCGCGGATATGGCCGCGTTCGGCCGCCTCGCCCACCCGCACCGTATAGCCGGCAATCACGCCCTCGCGTTCCAGCCGGTCGATGCGGCTTTGCACGGTGGTCCGCGACAGCCTGAGCCGCCGGGCGATTTCCGCGGTGGAGGCGCGGGCATTCTCGCGCAGCAGGCTGAGCAATTGCTGGTCGGCGGCGGTGATCCGCATGGCGAGGTCCCGGTTTCGTCGATTAGACGAAATTACCAGATATTTCGTCTGAATGATGGCTGCCTTTCGACGAACCAATCCCGATAATGGGAGATTGCCTATGCCCGGGAGCTTCCCATGACCCTGCTCGACACCCTCGCGCCGCTGCGCGCCCACGGCCAAGCCCGCACCACCGGCCTCGACGACGCCACCGTCCTGCGCTTCGCCGCCACCCACCCGCAACTGGGCGAGGCCATCGAGGCCGCCGCCGCCGAATACGCCGCAATCAAGACCGAGTTCCCCGAGCTGCTGGACCTGGACGAAAACACCCAGGCCGAGCGCATCCAGGCCGGCTTCGTCAATTTCTATTCGGCCGACACGGTCAACCCCTACGTGGCCCTCGCCGCGCGCGGGCCGTGGATCATCACCCTCAAGGGCGCGGTGGTCCACGATTCCGGCGGCTACGGCATGCTCGGCCTTGGCCACACGCCCAAGGCGGTGCTGGAGGCGATGGCGAAGCCGCAGGTGATGGCCAACATCATGACGCCCAACATCGCCCAGCTGAAGTTCGACCGTGCGATGCGCAAGGAAATCGGCCAGACCATCGGCGGCTCCCCGTACACCCATTTCATGTGCCTCAATTCCGGCTCGGAATCGGTGTCGCTGGCCTCGCGCATCGTCGATGCCAACGCCAAGACGATGACCGATCCCGGTGCGCGCCATGCCGGCCGCAGCATCAAGCGCCTGGTCGTCAAGGGCGCCTTCCACGGCCGTACCGACAAGCCGGCGCTGTATTCGGATTCCACCCGCAAGACCTACATCCAGCACCTCGCCAGCTATCGCGGCGAGAACACCGTGATCACCGTCACCCCGTACGACATCGACGCGTTGCGCAAGGTGTTTGCCGATGCCGATGCGAATGGCTGGTTCATCGAGGCCATGTTCATGGAGCCGGTGATGGGCGAAGGCGACCCTGGCCGCAGCGTACCGCGCGATTTCTACGACGCCGCGCGCGAGCTCACCACGGCGCATGGCGCACTGCTGCTGGTCGATTCGATCCAGGCCGGCCTGCGCGCGACCGGTTACCTGTCGATCGTCGATTACCCCGGCTTCGAGGGCATCGACGCGCCGGACATGGAGACCTATTCCAAGGCGCTCAACGCCGGCCAATACCCGCTGTCGGTGCTCGCCGTGGGCGAGCGTGCCTCCGGCATCTACAAGCGCGGCCTGTACGGCAACACCATGACCGCCAACCCGCGCGCCCTTGACGTGGCCTGCGCGGTGCTGGGCCAGCTCACCCCCGCCCTGCGCGCCAACATCCGCGACCGCGGCATGCAGGCGGTCCAAAAGCTGGAAGCGCTCAAGGCCGAACTCGATGGCCAGATCACCAAGGTGCAAGGCACCGGCCTGCTGTTCTCGTGCGAACTGGCGCCGGGCTTCAAGGGTTACGGCACCGGCAGTTCCGAAGAATGGATGCGCGAACACGGCATCGGCGTGATCCACGGCGGCGAGAATTCGCTGCGCTTCACCCCGCACTTCGCCTTCGACGAGATGGAACTCGACCTGATGGTCTCGATGATCAGGCGCGCGCTGCTGGAAGGCCCGCGCGTGAGCCAGGCGGCCTGACCCCAAGTCAGCTGGTCAGCGGCAGGTAGCGCACGTCGTTGCCTGCCGCCCACCGCTGCGTGGCACGGGCGATTTGCGGCACACTCCCGGGCAAGCCACGGGAGTGCCTGCATGAAAGTCGTCGAAGTCCGTCACCCGCTGGTCCGGCACAAGATCGGCCTGCTGCGCGATGCCTCGCTGTCCACCCGCGAATTCCGTGAGCTGACCGGCGAACTCGGTACCCTGCTGGCCTACGAAGCAACATCCGATCTCGACACCGAACCCGCCCTTGAAAACGGCTGGGCCGGGCCGGTCGAGGTCGAACGCATCAAAGGCGCGAAGATCACCCTGGTGCCAATCCTGCGCGCAGGCCTTGGCATGCTGCCCGGCGTGCTGTCGCTGATCCCGAGCGCCAAGGTGAGCGTGCTGGGCCTGCAGCGCGACGAGGAAACGTTGCAGGCGCTGACCTACTTCGAGCGCCTCGCCGGCCGCATGGACGAGCGCGATGCGCTGATCCTGGACCCGATGCTGGCGACCGGCGGCACCCTGATCGCCGCCGTGGACATGCTCAAGCGCGCCGGTGCGCGCCGGATCAAGGGCATCTTCCTGGTGTGCGCGCCAGAAGGCCTGAAGGCGCTGGAAGCCGTGCATCCCGATGTCGAGGTCTACACCGCCGCGATCGACAACCGTCTGGACGAGCACGGCTACATCCTGCCCGGGCTGGGTGATGCGGGTGACCGGATCTTCGGCACGCGGGCCTGAACGCGCCCCTCAAGCCGCCAGGGCGCGCGCCTTGAGCTCGGCGACTTCATGCGCGGTACCGAAACGGCCCTTGTCGTCCTGCGTCACCTGGGCCAGCGCGCAGCCGGGATCATGGGTGAAGTACAGGTGCACGTTGCGTGCCAGCTTGTCCTGCAGGAACGCGCGCTTTTCATCGATCAGCAGCTCCGCGTTGCGGTCGTAACCCATCGTGATCGGCACGTGCACCCACGGCCGGCCCGGGATCAGGTCCGCGCAGAACACCACGCCACCGTGCGCATCGCCACCGACCTGTTCCGGCCCGACGATCTCCGCCAGCATCAACCCCGGCGTGTGGCCATCGCTGTAATGGAAACGCACCGCATCGCCGAGGGCCTGGCTATGCTCGCCATCGACGATCTCCAGCCTGCCGCTGGCCTCCAGCAGGCCCGGCAGCTCGGGAATGAAACTGGCGCGATCGCGGGAGTGCGGGTCACGCGCGCGTGCCCAATGTTCGCGCCCGACCACGAAGGTCGCGTTCGGGAACAGCAACCGCGGCGGCTCGCCCTCCTTCCAAGGCGCCAACAGGCCGCCCGCATGGTCGAAGTGCAGGTGCGAGAGCACCACGACGTCGATGTCCTCGTGGCTGAACCCCGCCTCATGCAGCGAATCGAGCAGGACGTGGCGATCTTCCTGCACGCCGTAACGCTCGCGCAGCTTCGGCGCGAAGAAGCTGCCGATACCGGTCTCGAACAGCACCGTCTTGCCGTTCAGCGGGGATGCGAGCAAGGCGCGACACGACAGGTCGATGCGATTGAGAGCATCCGCGGGCATCCATTGCTGCCACATCGCACGCGGCGCGTTGCCGAACATCGCACCGCCATCGAGCTTCTGCGAATTCCCGAGGATTGACCACAGTTTCATCGCTGTCTTCCGTCCAACGTCATCACGCCTGATTCTACGCTGGCGATGCCGTCGTTCCGCGTGATGCCGCCAATGAAAACGGCCGGAATGACCCGGCCGTTCCACTTGGATCAGCTCGTCGGCGTATCGCTCAGCGCGAGGCGCCGGCGTGGTTCATCGCGGCGGACTTGACCACCTCGCCCTTGCCGACCGGGTTGCGCGGATCGCTGCCCGCGTGCAACTGGCCGGAAGTGACATCCCACTCCACCGCCTGCATGTTGCCCCACGCATCGGACGAGCGCTGGCCCTGCACTTCGCCTGGCACCAGCACGACATGCCCCATCGCGCGCAGCCTGGCGATGCTTTCGGGCGTCAGCGCATCCTTCTCGATGCCGATCACGTCGGGCAGCCACTGGTGGTGGTAGCGCGGCAGGCTGACCACGGCCTGCGCGTCCAGCCCGGCGTCGAAACCGAGGATGCCGAGCAACACCATCGTGATGATGCGCGAGCCACCCGGCGTGCCGAGCACGGCCACGCGATCGGGCGATGTCATGAAGGTCGGCGTCATCGAACTCAGCATGCGCTTGCCGGGCGCGGGCGCATTGGCCGAATACCCCATGACGCCGAAGGCGTTGGGCGTCCCCGGCTTGAGCGCGAAGTCATCCATCTCGTTGTTGAGCAGCACGCCGGTGCCGGGCGGGATGAGGCCGGAGCCGAACAGCAGGTTCACCGTCTGGGTGACCGCCGCGCGATTGCCGTCGGCATCGATGATCGAGAAATGGGTGGTCTCGGGATGTTCCTCGAACGGCGTCGGCTCACCCGGCAGCAGGTCGCTCGGCGTCGCCTTCAGCGGATTGATGGTGCTGCGCAGGCCTGCGGCGTAGTACGGCGACAGCAGCGTCGCCTCCGGAATCTTCACGAAGTCCGGATCGCCCAAATAGAAAGTGCGATCGTGGAAGGCGCGACGCATCGACTCCACCACCAGGTGCGTGCGCTCGGCCTGGCCCATCGCCTGCAAATCCCAGGGTTCGAGCATCTGCAGCATCTCGGCCAGCGCGATGCCGCCGGAGGAGGTCGGCGGCGCCGTGACGATGTCCCACTGGTGGTATTTGAAACGAATCGGCTCGCGCTCCTTGACCCGATACGCGGCGAGTTCTTCCGCGGTCCACGCGCCGCCCTCGGCCTTGACCCCGGCCAGCAGTCTTTGCGCGGTGGGCCCGCGGTAGAAACCGTCGAAGCCCTGGTCAGCCAGCAACTGCAGAGTCTGCGCCAGTTCCGGCTGGCGCAGCAGCTCGCCTTCCTTCAGCGGTCGCCCGTTCCGGAGAAACACCGCGCGCGTGCCGGGGTAACGCTCCATCACCTCGCGACGCTCGCCGTAGCCGCGCACCAGCCGCCCGTACATCGGGAAGCCTTTGCGCGCGATGCGGATCGCCGGCGCGAGTGAATCCTTCAGCGGCAGGCGACCGTATTTTTCCGCCACATGCACCAGCGCCGCGGGCAGGCCGGGAATGCCGGCAGCCCAGGGGCCATTGGTCGCGCGATCGCGATTGAGCTGGCCGTTCTCGTCCAGATAGACCTGCGGAGTGGCGCTGGCGGGCGAGGTCTCGCGTGCATCGATGAACACATCCTTGCCGCTCTTCGCGTCGTGCAGCAGGAAGAAGCCGCCGCCGCCGAGGCCCGAGCTGATCGGCTCGACCACCGACAACGTGGAGGACACCGCGACCGCGGCATCGAAGGCATTGCCGCCCTGGGCGAGGACCTCGAAACCGGCATCGGTCGCCAGCGCGTGCGCGGAGGCGATCGCGGCGCCATCGGGCCTGGCCTGGCGTGGCGCCTCGCGTGCCTGCACGGCCGTCGACAGCAACAGCAAGGCGAAGAGCAGCCACGCGCGGCGCAGCAGCGTGATCGAACCTGTCATGCGGCCTCCTCCAGTCGGCGCAGTTTCGCCAGCAGATCGAATTCGCTCTCGACGTGCGCCGGATCGTTCTCGATGCACTCGACCGGGCAGACCACCACGCACTGCGGCTCGTCGTAATGGCCGACGCATTCGGTGCACAGGGCCGGGTCGATCACGTACACGACCTCGCCCTGCGAGATCGCCTTGTTCGGGCAGACCGGCTCGCAGACATCGCAGTTGATGCAGCTATCGAGGATCTTGAGTGACATGTCATCCAAAAGGCCGCGCCCACCGGCAGGCAGGCGCGGCCCGAGGTGTCGCGCTTACTTGGACGAAACGAACACGTAGGTCACGCCGGAGGGTGCCACCGCAGCCTGGACGCGATCCTTGTCGGCCGGATCGCCGACGAAGACGACCTTCACGTTCTTCATCGTGTTCGGCTTGGCTTCCTTGAAGCCCTCGATCACGAGGTCGGCCAGCTTGGTGCGCGCCGGCGATCCGAACAGCAGCATGTTGCCTTCGATGATGCCGCGCGACATGTCCATCTGCACGCGCTCGAGCAGGCGGTCGTACTCGCCCTGGAAGTCGGCGCTGGATTCACCCGGCAGGAAGTACGCATAAGGCGCATTGACCACGCCTTCCATGTTGGCCTTGGCGATGGAAGCCAGGTACGGCTGCCAGGCGGCCTTGTCTTCGCCGGCCGGCACCGCGACGGGCGCGACCACGACCTCCTCGGTCACCACCTCTTCCTTCTTGCAGGCGGTCAGGGCAAGGGCGGCGAGACTGGCGGCCAACAGCAGGCGATAGGTGTTTTTCATGGGATTCCCCGGTTGCTCATTCTGAATGACGCTGCTTTTCGGCCTGCAGCGCGGCGGCCACTGCCGGTGGCACGAAAGCGGAAACATCCCCGCCCAAGCGGGAGATTTCGCGCACCAGCGAAGATGAAATGAAACCGTATTTTTCCGCCGGGGTCAGGAACAGCGTCTCGACCTCGGGAATGAGGTGGCGGTTCATGCTGGCCAGCTGGAATTCGTATTCAAAGTCGGACACCGCGCGCAAGCCGCGGATCAGCACGCCCGCGCCGACCTCGGTGACGAAATGCGCGAGCAAGGTGTCGAAGCCGCGGACTTCCACGTTCGGCACGTGGACCAGCGCTTCGCGGGCGAGCGACACGCGCTGGTCCAGCGACATCCCCGGCCCCTTGCCGGAACTGGTCGCGACGCCGACGACCAGGCGCTCGAACAGCGGCGCGGCGCGATGCACCAGATCGACATGACCCGAGGTGATCGGGTCGAAGGTGCCGGGATATATGGCGATCCTCTGGCGTGGCGTAGTCATGCGTGCTCGAAAACGGCGATTCCTGCGAGTGTAGCAGCGGGCCGCGCCGGCGTCCCTCAATAACCGCGCCGCCACAGGCGATACGCCACCTCGCGGGTGTTGCCTTCCCGATGCAGACGCCAGCCCTCGGGCATCGCGACATGCATGCCGATCGGCGCTTCGACGTACAGCCACGCGTCATCGGCCATCACGGTTTGCAGGCCGGTGATCGCATCTGCCCATAAATCGCCGGAGAAAGGCGGGTCGACGAAGGCGATGTCGTATCGGCGCCCTTCGCCGGCGGCGCGCGGCAACCACGCGATGGCATCGGCCTGGACGATCTCGGCTGCCTGCCCGCCGTCGAGCCTTGCCGCGACATCGCGCAACCTGTTTGCGAGACCTGCGTCACGTTCGACGAGCGTGGCCGATGCCGCGCCGCGCGAGAGCGCCTCCAGTCCCAATGCGCCACTGCCGGCAAACAGGTCCAGCACGCGCGCACCGGGCAGCGCGGGCATCAACCAGTTGAACAGGGTCTCGCGCACGCGATCGGCGCTGGGGCGCAGGCCATCGACATCCGGCACGGCCAGTTTGGTACCGCGCCAATGGCCGCCGATGATGCGTACCCCGCCTGCATTGCCCTTGCCTGTGTTCATCCTAATCCGCCCATAGGCGCCGACAACCCCGGTGCTACCATCCCCGCATTCTCTTACATCCCCTCGCTTACATCACTCCACGCATGGTCAACTGGTTCTGGCGCAAGAAGCCCACCGACGGCGACGCCGCCGAAACGCCGGTCCAGCCGGCGGTCGATACGCCCGTCCAGCATCCGGGGCCGGACGCGCCGATCGAGGCACTGGCCTCGGTCATTGCGCCTGCCACGCCTATGCCCGCCAAGGATGACTATGCCGATGCCGCCCCAGCCGCGGCGCCAGGCAAGTCGGGTTGGCGTGAGCGCCTGAAAGGCAGCGGCATGGCCCGCTCGTTGGGCGGCCTGTTCTCGCGCAACCCGAAGCTGGACGAGGAGCTGCTGGAGGAAATCGAGACGGCGCTGCTTACCGCCGACGTCGGAGTGAAGGCGACGACGACCCTGGTCGATGACCTGCGTTCGCGCATGGGCCGGCGTGAATTCGCCGATGCCAACGCACTGCTGGCGGCGCTGCGCGAGGACCTGATCGCGATGCTTCGCCCGGTCGCGCAGCCGTTGTCGATCGATGGCACTGCCAAGCCTTTCGTCATCGTCACCATCGGCGTGAACGGCGTCGGCAAGACCACCACCATCGGCAAGTTGGCGCGCAAGTTCCGCGATGACGGCCGCAGCCTGATGCTGGCCGCCGGCGACACTTTCCGCGCGGCGGCAGTCGCGCAGTTGCAAGCCTGGGGCGAACGCAACGGCGTGCAGGTGATCGCGCAAGGACAGGATGCCGATGCGGCGGCCGTCGCCTTCGACGCCTATACCTCGGCGAAGTCGCGCGGCACCGAGGTGCTGATCGCCGACACCGCCGGCCGTCTGCACACGCAGACCGGCCTGATGGATGAGCTAGGCAAGATCGTGCGCGTGCTGGGCAAGCACGGCCCTGATGTCCCGCACGAAATCCTGATGGTCATCGACGGCACCACCGGCCAGAACGCGATCTCGCAAGTGCGTACCTTCAGCGCCAAGGTGCCGGTGACGGGGCTCGTGGTCACCAAGCTCGATGGCACCGCGAAAGGCGGCGTCGTGTTTGCACTCGCACGCGAGTTCGGCATCCCCATTCGTTTTGCCGGCATCGGCGAGCGGCCGGAAGACCTGCGCGTGTTCGATCCCGAGGCCTTCGTCGACGCGCTGCTGCCGGCATCGCTCGGCCAGTGAGCGACAGCGCCGCGAATGCCACCCCGCCCGCGCGCAAACGCAGGTGGATGCGCGGCTTGCTCATCGGCTTCCTCGTCCTGTTGCTGCTGCTGGTCATCGCCATCCAGCAAGCCCTGCAGCCGCGTTTCGCCACCCGCCTCATCCTGGCTGAAACCGGCCAGGCGCTGGGGTTGGACATCACTGCCGATGGCGAGCCCGAGCTGCAGCTGCGCGGCACCCCGCGCTGGGTGATCCGCG
This sequence comes from Lysobacteraceae bacterium, assembly GCA_014879375.1. GTDB lineage: Bacteria > Pseudomonadota > Gammaproteobacteria > Xanthomonadales > Xanthomonadaceae > Solilutibacter. Next base: position 3,152 of record JACSSF010000134.1, on the reverse strand, counting down.
GCGTGCATGCCAGGCTGCCCGGTACCTCGCGCGAGCTGCTGCGCGCCGAACGCATCTTGCTGTCGTTGCCCTGGTCCACGTTGAGAAGCCGCGGCCAGCTGCTCGACATCGAACGCGTCGAGCTGGATGCGCCCACGCTCGATCTCGACGTGTTGGCGGAATGGCGTAAGTCGCGGCCACCCAGCACCGGGCAACGCCTGCCGACGCTGACTCGCGGCCTGCATGTGATGCGCGGACAGTTGCTGGGCAATGGCTGGACAGTGGACGGCATCGACATCGGCATCCCGCATTTCGCCCCCAAGCAATCGCTGACCGCGCATCTGCGTGGCCGCTATGTCGCGCCCCTGCTGCAGCTCCCCTTCGACCTTCAACTCGCCTTGTCCGAGCCGGCCAACAACGCCGTGCTGGGACTGACGGGCGATGTCACGCCCATGGCCAGCGACTGGAAGATGCCGATGCGCATTCGCCTGTCGGCGCCGATGCACTGGGGCGATGACGGTCTGCGCTTGCGGCCGGCGACGCTCGGCGCGAACGTGCGTTATCAGGTAAGCGGCGGCGATGCGATCCCGTTCGCCTTTGGTGCACACGGCCCGGCGCGGGTGTCGAACGATGGCCTGCATTGGCCTTCGCTGTCGCTGGCATTGCGCGCGGATGGCGTGGTGCCGAATCTCGATGCGATCGGAGAGCTCGCGGCCACCCAGCACCTGCAACTGGTCATTGATGGGAAGATTCAATCTTGGCCCGATGCGTGGCCCGCGCTCCCTGCACCGCTGTCCGATTCGCGCTCTCCACTGGCTTTCTCGCTCGACTACAGCGGCGCCTTCGATTTCAGCGACGTGGTCGCACTCGACGTGCGCCGCGACGCCACGCGTTTCGATGCGCGTCTGCATGTGCGCGATGTGCTGGCGTGGCGCGATGCCGCCCTGGCCGGATCACCACTGCCGCCGATCGACGGGCGGCTGTCCACGCCAAGGCTGGAGATCGCCGGTGCCACGCTGGAAGGCGTCGAGGTGGACTTGGACGAGCCCTCGGTGCCGCCTGCGGAACCCCGGCCATGACCACGCGTCGCAAACACGCGACGGTCGCGGCCAAAGCCGAAGCCGACATCGGTCAAGACATCACATCGGCCTATGCATCGCGCCTGCTCGACTGGTTCGACGTGCACGGGCGCCATGACCTGCCTTGGCAAACCGGGCGCACGCCGTATCGCGTGTGGTTGTCCGAAATCATGCTGCAGCAGACGCAGGTGGCGACGGTCATCCCCTACTTTCATCGTTTCGTCGATGCATTGCCCGATCTGCCAGCGCTGGCCAATGCGCATGCGGACGAAGTGCTGGCACTGTGGTCGGGCCTGGGTTACTACAGCCGCGCCCGCAACCTGCATGCGGCGGCAAGAATCTGCGTGGCCGAACATGGCGGCGAGTTGCCGCGTGACTTCGATGCTCTCCACGCACTCCCCGGCATCGGTCGCAGCACGGCTGGCGCCATTCTTGCGCAGGCGTGGAACGAGCCATGGCCAATCCTCGACGGCAACGTCAAGCGCGTGCTGACGCGACTGCATGGCGTCGATGGCTGGCCAGGCCTGCCTGCCGTCGAGAAACGGCTCTGGGCGGTGGCGAATGCCTCGTTGCCGACCTCGGAAAGCAGCCTCGCGCGCATGGCCGATTACACGCAGGCGCAGATGGACCTCGGGGCGACGGTGTGCACGCGTACTCGTCCACGTTGCGATGCCTGCCCGTTCAACGACGTCTGTGTTGCGAGGCGGGAAAACCGTATCGCCACGCTTCCGGCATCCAAACCGAAGCAGGCGATTCCGCAACGCGAAACGCGGATGGTCTGGCTGCGCGATGTCGAGGGCCGCACGTTACTCGAGCGCCGCCCCGCGACTGGCATCTGGGCATCGCTGTGGTCGTTGCCGGAAGTTGATGATGTTGATGCGGCGCATGTCGTGGCCAATCGATACATCGCCGCGAACCGCGTGATTGAAAGCCGCGATCTGCCGGTGATCGAGCATGCGTTCACCCACTACAAACTGCGTATCCAGCCGCTGTTGTTCGATGGCGTCGCACCGCGCGCATGCGTCGGCGACAATGACGGCTTGCGCTGGGCATCACGCGAGGAACTCGCCGCGCTCGGCATCCCCGCCCCGGTGCGCAGGCTGATTGAAAAGGAGACCCCATGAACCGCATAGTCTACTGCCAACGCGAGCAACGCGAAACCGAGGGGCTCGCCTTCGTTCCGTGGCCCGGGGAGATGGGCAAGCGCGTCTTCGCCAACATCGGCAAGACTGCATGGGCCGCGTGGCTGGCGCACCAGACCATGTTGATCAACGAAAACCGGCTGTCACCGATGAACCCAGAACATCGCGCGTTTCTGGAACGTGAGATGGAGAAGTTCCTGTTTGGCGGCGGCGCGGAAAAGCCGGAGGGTTACGTGCCAGAGCAGGCTGGCACGTAGTAATCAGGATTGGTGGCCCGGTCAGCTTGGGCTGCTCGCCGATTTTTCTGCGGCGCGGAGGGCTTTCATGTCCAGAGGACGGATTTCTTTGACGATGCACGTCATCCCAGGCTGAGATAGCGAACTGACCCGGTCAAAACCAGCGCTGACACGCCCCACTTGGGATGTGATGTTCAATACTGGCGCACTGTTATTTCGCAAGCATGGACCGGAAAGGCTAAACAGATAACCTTCGGTGGGCCGAATCTCGACCACCATATTTTCTTCGTCGATGATGTCGAAGTTCTTGCCACCTGCCGATGCATTGTAAGGAATGCTACGCACGGGCTCACCGGCGAAGGATTGGTAACGCGCCAGTTTGTCGGCACTCGCTTCCTTTGGCGTGCTCGCACACGCACTGAGCACCAGCAATACCGCGGTGGACAGACTCAAGGCATGGACCGTTTTCATCTGTGTTCCCTCCATAGTCACCGACATTGGCCAATCCATATTGCCCCATGCCGAAATAAGTGCTGTGAACGCCCATCACAGATTCAAACCCGGTTCAGTGCCCACATAAGGCGGGTAGGCCCTGCTTGCCCAAAACCGCCCCGCCCCGTAAGATGGCCGGCTCGCGTGACCCGGGCGCATTGGCCGGGTAGCTCAGTTGGTAGAGCAGGGGATTGAAAATCCCCGTGTCGGGGGTTCGATTCCCT
>JACSSF010000049.1 GCA_014879375.1 Lysobacteraceae bacterium | reverse complement strand
CGCCATCACCGCGCCGGTGCCGTAGCCCATCAGCACGAAGTTGGCGACGTAGATCGGCACGTCCTCGCCAGTGACCGGGTGGATCGCCCACTGGCCGGTCGCCATGCCGCGCTTTTCCTGACTCTCGAGTTCGGCCTCGGAGACGCCGCCCTTCTTCAGTTCCTGCAGGAACGCGGCGAGTTCCGGGTTGTCCCGGGCCGCCTTGATCGCCAGCGGGTGTTCGCCGGCGATGCTGATGAAGGTCACGCCCATCAGCGTGTCGGGGCGCGTGGTGAACACGCGCAGCGGCTCGGCCTCGCCATCGACCTTGAAGCCGATCTCCAGCCCCTCGCTGCGGCCGATCCAGTTGCGCTGCATCGTCTTGACCGAGTCCGGCCAGCCCGGAAGCGCGTCCAGGCCGTCCAGCAGTTCCTGTGCGTAATCGGTGATGCGCAGGAACCACTGCGGGATCTCGCGTTTCTCAACCACCGCGCCGCTGCGCCAGCCGCGCCCATCGACCACCTGCTCGTTGGCGAGCACGGTCTGGTCCACCGGGTCCCAGTTGACCACCGCGTTCTTGCGATAGGCCATGCCCTTGTTCATCAGGCGCACGAACATGCGCTGCTCGTGCACGTAGTAGCTGGGCTGGCAGGTGGCGAATTCGCGCGTCCAGTCGATCGCGTAGCCCAGCGCCTTCAGCTGCCCGCGCATGTGGTCGATGTTGGCGTAGGTCCACGCCGCCGGCGCGGTCTTGTTCTTGATCGCGGCGTTCTCCGCTGGCAGGCCGAACGCATCCCAGCCCATCGGCTGCAGCACGTTGTGGCCGGTCATGCGCTTGTAGCGGCTGATCACGTCGCCGATGGTGTAGTTGCGCACATGGCCCATGTGCAGCGCGCCGCTCGGGTACGGCAGCATCGACAGGCAGAAGTACTTCGGCTTGTCGCTCTCCTCGTTCACGTCGAACGCGTGGGTCGTGTCCCAGTGGTGTCGGGCAGCGGCCTCCACGGCGGCCGGATCATAAGCGTGGGCGGGGTGGACGTCGTCGGACATGTGGGGCGACCGGATCATGCGGACTGATCAGCCTACCGCAGTGCAGCATGGCCGTCATCTACGCGCCGTGCATGTCACTATCGGGCCTCAACCCCGGGGAACCGCCATGCGCCATCGACTGCTGACCGCCGCGACCGTGTCCATCGCCATGTTGTCTGCCGCCTTGCCTGCCTTCGGCGCGGACACGGCGCTCCACTGCGGCAAATTGTTCGACAGCCGCAGCGGCAAGCTGCTGGGGCCGCATACGGTGGTGGTGCGCGACGGCAAGGTGGCCGAGGTGCTGCCGGGCCGGGTCGAGGCAGCGGGCGATGCGACATCGATCGACCTGTCAGGCCGGACCTGCATGGCCGGCTGGACCGACCTGCACGTGCACCTAGGTAGCCAGTCCAGCCCGCAGAGCTACTCCGAGGGCTTTCGGCTGGACGATGTCGATTACGCCTATCGCAGCGTGGGCTACGCCGAAAAGACCCTGATGGCCGGCTTCACCAGCGTGCGCGACCTTGGCGGCGAGGTCACCCCGCACCTGCGCGACGCGATCAACCAGGGGCTGGTGAAGGGCCCGCGCATCTGGGCTGCGGGCAAGTCCATCGCCACCACCGGCGGCCACGCCGACCCCACCAACGGGATGAACAGCGTGCTGCAGCACCTGATCGGCCCGCCCGGCCCCACCGACGGCGTCATCAACTCCATCGACGACGCGCGCCAGGCCGTGCGCCAGCGCTACAAGGAGGGCAGCGACGTCATCAAGATCACCGCCACCGGCGGCGTGCTGAGCTACGCCAAGTCCGGCGACGCCCCGCAGTTCACCGTCGAGGAAGCCAAGGCCATCGTCGACACCGCCAAGGACTACGGCTACAAGGTCGCCGCGCACGCGCACGGCGAGGAAGGCATGTACCGCGCGGTGGCCGGCGGGGTGAGCAGCATCGAGCACGGCACCTACATGAGTGACCGGGTGATGTCGCTGATGAAGCAGAAAGGCACCTGGTACGTGCCGACCATTTATGCCGGCCGTTTCGTCGCGGAGAAAGCCAAGATCGATGGCTATTTCCCCGAGGTCGTGCGTCCCAAGGCCGCGCGCATCGGCGCGTTGATCCAGGACACCGCGGCCAAGGCCTACAAGAACGGGGTGAAGATCGCCTTCGGCACCGACATGGGCGTCGGCCCGCACGGCGACAACGCCCGCGAGTTCGTCTACATGGTCGAGGCCGGCATTCCTGCTTCGTACGCGCTGCAATCGGCAACGATCATGGCCGCCGAAGTGCTGGGCGTGGACGACCAGGGCGTGGTCGAGGCCGGCAAGCGCGCCGACATCATCGCCATGCCG
>JACSSF010000119.1 GCA_014879375.1 Lysobacteraceae bacterium | reverse complement strand
ACCCGTGGTACTCCGTGCCGGGACATGCCGCGCGCGACCTGAAGATCGTCTGCGGCCACTGGAGCACGCTCGGTTTGATGATCGGCCACGGCGTGCACGCCATCGACACGGGCGCGGTCTGGGGCGGCCCGCTGACTGCGCTGCGACTGGACGCCGACACGCTGGAACTGGTGCAGGTACCCGGCCGCAAGGTGTGATGTCGCATCGTCACCGCGACGCCACGATTCAGGCGCGCACGTAATCCACGAACTCGAACGCATGCGCGTGGCGCGCGTCGGCGGAATGCGCCTCGCGCGCTGTCACGCGCCAATCCTCCACATCGAATCGCGGGAAGAACGCATCGGCATCTTCAACGACGGTGTCCACCCAGGTCAGGTGCATCCGGTCGGCGATCGGCATCGCCAATGTGAACACTTCGCCGCCGCCGATCACCGCCAGCGTGTCGGCGCCATCGTCACGGGCGATGCGCAGCGCTTCGTCGATCGAGGCGACCGCTTCCATGCCCTCGAAGGGCACCTGCCCGCTGCGCGTCAGCACCAGGTTGCGTCGCTTGGGCAGCGCGCGGCCGAGCGACTCGGCGGTCTTGCGCCCCATCAGTACCGGCTTGCCAAGGGTCAGCGCCTTGAAGCGCTTGAGGTCGTCCGGCAAGTGCCAGGGCAGGTCGTTGCCGCGCCCGATGGCATGGTTGCGATCCAGCGCCGCGATCAGGTCGATCGCGGGCCTGGTCGAAGTCGCCTCGTCCACCATCAGGGCTTGGATGCGGCGTTGCAGGCATCCACCAGCTCGGCGATGCGCGTGCCGGAAGCCTGCGCGGCCTGGATGAACGCCGGCGTCATCAGCTCGGTCTGGGTGTTGGCGAAGACCTCGCCGATCCGATCCCCCATCGTGTCGAACTGGCGGTCGTAGGCACGCAGGTCCGCATCCTGCAGGAACTCGGGGAAACGACTGACGTCGCTCCTGCCCTGCTGGGTCGCGATCTGGTTGAGGTGCCGCTGGCCGTTGGGCGTGGCGGCAAAGCGCAGGAACGCGCGCAACTCGGCCTCGCCGAAGGAATCGTTCAGCACCACGATGATGCGCGGGCGGATCGAATTCTCCAGCCAATCGCGGAAGTGCGGCTGGACCACGTCGCGGTAATGCGTCTCCATCAGCTGCTTGGCCTCGGGGCAGTTCGCCACGCGCGCCTGCATGCTGGCCGGCGGCTGCAGGAACTGGTTCAGCAACACCTGGAACATGCGCCGGCCGGTGATGTCGTAATACGCCGTCACGAGCTCCGTCTTGCTGGCCTTCGGCGAAAGCGCCGGTACCGGGATCGGCGTCGCCGGCAAGGGCAGTTCGACGTCGGCCTTGCGTGGTGACGCAGGCGCGACATCACGCGCGGGCTCCTGCGCGGCAAGCGGAAAGGCCAGCAGGCAGGCCAGCAGGCAGGCGAAACGTTCCATGTTCATTCTCCTCATACTGCAACCGGCGCCTTGATCGCCGCTTGCGGGTGGTAATCGCGGATCTCGATGTCCTCGAAGCGGAAACCGAAGATGTCGTCCACGTCCGGGTTCAGGTGCAAGGCCGGCAGCGGGCCCGGCGCGCGCGACAGTTGCTCGCGGGCCTGCTCGTAGTGGTTCGAATACAGATGCGCGTCACCCAGTGTGTGGACGAAGTCGCCGACCTGCAATCCGCAGACCTGCGCGACCATGTGCGTCAGCAGCGCGTAGCTCGCGATGTTGAACGGCACGCCGAGGAAGATGTCGCCGCTGCGCTGGTAGAGCTGGCAGCTCAGCTTGCCATCGACCACGTAGAACTGGAACAGCGAGTGGCAAGGCATCAGCGCCATCTTCGGCAGGTCGGCCACGTTCCAGGCGCTGATGATGAGGCGGCGCGAATCCGGGTTGCGTTTGATTTCATCGACCAGCCAGCTGATCTGGTCGATCGCCTGGCCGTCCGCGCCTTCCCAACTGCGCCATTGCTTGCCGTAGACCGGGCCCAGCTCCCCATTGTCGTCGGCCCACTCGTCCCAAATCGAGACCTTGTGGTCCTTGAGATACGCGATGTTGGTCTCGCCCTTCAGGAACCACAGCAGCTCGTGGATGATCGAGCGCGTGTGCAGTTTCTTGGTCGTGACCAGCGGGAAGCCTTCGTTCAGATCGAAGCGCATCTGCCAGCCGAACACGCTGCGCGTGCCGGTGCCTGTGCGGTCGGATTTTTCGTCACCCTGCTCCAGCACGTGGCCCAGCAAGTCCAGGTACTGGCGCATCAGCTGGCCTTCGCCGGCGGCGGCAGTTGCGGCTGCAACGTCGGCTCCGAGCGCGACTTCCACAGCCAGAACAGGCCCAGCGCGATCAGCGGCAGGCTGAGCACCTGCCCCATCGTCAGCCAGCCGAAGGCGAGATAACCCAGT
>JACSSF010000233.1 GCA_014879375.1 Lysobacteraceae bacterium | reverse complement strand
CTGGGGCAGCAACGTGGTCAACGTGATCCTGGTGGACTTCCGCGGCACCGATACGCTGGGCGAGATCGCGGTGTTCGGCATGGCCGGCCTGGTCGTGCACGCGCTGCTGCGCCGCGCGCGCCTGGCGCCGGAAGAACGCATCCCCGGCCCGCCGCTGGACCTGCCGATCGCCGCCACGCTCGGCCACCTGCTGTTCCCGCTCGCGATCGCCGTGTCGCTGTATCTGTTCCTGCGCGGCCACAACCAACCGGGCGGCGGCTTCATCGCGGGTCTGGTGCTGACCATCCCGCTGCTGTTGCAGTACATGCTGCTCGGGTCGCGCTACGTCGAAAGCCGGCTCGGCTTCGACTACGTGCGCCTGATCGGCATCGGTTTGCTGGTGGCGCTGGTCGGCGGCATCGCGCCGATGCTGATGGGCTATCCCTTCCTCACAAGCGGCCACGCCGATCCGGCCCTGCCGCTGATCGGCAGCGTGCCACTCGCCAGCGCGCTGGTGTTCGATACCGGCGTGTACATGGTGGTGTTTGGCGGCGCGATGCTGATCCTGTCGATGATGGGCGACATCAAGCCGCCGCGTCGTGCCAGGCCGGCGGCCACGCCCGCGCGCGGGGAGGCCGACTGATGGAGTTCGCCCTCGCCAGCGCCATCGGCATCCTCACCGCGGCCGGCATCTACCTCGTGCTGCGCTCGCGCAGCTTCGACGTGATCCTCGGCATCACCCTGCTCTCGTACGCGACCAACCTGCTGATCTTCTCGGCCGGACGCCTGCGCCCGGGCATGCCGCCGATCCTGCGCGAAGGCGTGCCGAACACGCTCGAATACCACACCGATCCCTTGCCGCAGGCGCTGGTGCTGACCGCGATCGTGATTGGCTTCGCGATGACCGCCGTCACCATCGTGATCGCGATACGCAACCGCGGCGACAGCGGCAGCGATCATGTCGATGCCGGCATCGGCCTGGATTACGCGGGACTGATGCCCGTGGACACCGACCGCGAGGAAACCGCCGAAGACCTGGAAGCCTGCGCCACCGCGCCGGGCGAACCCGACTTCCCGACCACCGTCGACATCGACATCGATGACGAGGTGCAGCGATGAGCGCGCACCTGGTCATCGCGCCGATCATCTTCCCGCTGCTGGTCGCGGCGCTGATCCTCTTGGTCGAACGCCGCAGCGAGATCTGGGCGCGCGTGCTCGGCTGGACCGGCACCCTCGGCATGCTGGTGTTCGCGGTGCTGCTGCTGCGCCTGGTCGATGACGCCGGCAGTCAGGTCTACCTGCTCGGCGACTGGCCTTCGAGGCTCGGCATCGCCCTGTTCGCCGATCGCCTCTCGGCCGCGCTGGTGCTGCTGGTGGCGCTGCTCGGTCTGCCCGCGCTGATCTATGCCTCGACCGGCTGGGATCGCCGCGCGCCGCATTTCCATGCCTTCTTCCAGTTCCTGCTGGCCGGCATCGCCGGCGCGTTCCTGACCGGCGACCTGTTCAACCTGTTCGTGTTCTTCGAGGTGATGCTGATCGCCAGCTACGGCCTGATGCTCTCCGGTGGCCGCGGGCCGCGGATGCGCGCCGGCCTGCACTACGTCGTCTTCAACGTGGTGGCATCCAGCCTGTTCCTGGTCGCGCTCGGGCTGATCTATGGCCTGGCCGGCACGCTCAACATGGCGGAGATCGGCGTGCGCGTCGCTGCAGCCAGTTCGGACGACGCCGCGCTGATCCAGGCCGCGGCCGGCATCCTCCTGACCGTGTTCTGCGCCAAGGCCGCGCTACTGCCGATGTTCCTGTGGCTGCCGATGACCTACAAGTTCATCCCGGCGCCGGCAGCGGTGCTGTTCGTGGTGATGACCAAGGTCGGTGTGTATTCGGCCCTGCGCGTGTTCACCCTCGCCTTCGGCGACATCCCGGGCGCAGGCGAATGGCCGTGGTCGTGGTTGCTGCCGGCCGGCCTCGCCACGTTGCTGCTTGCCACCTTCGGCGCGATGGCCTCGCAGACGCTGCGCGCCACGACCGGCTGGATGGTAGTGGCCTCGTCGGCGACGCTGTTCGTGGTGTTCTCGCTGCGCACGCCCGATGCTGTGGCAGCCGGCCTGTACTACCTGCTGCACAGCAGTTTCGCCGCCGCTGCGCTGTTCCTCATCGCCAACCAGATGCGTCGCCAACGTGGACCCGAAGGCGACCGCGTTGATTGCATCGGCGCGCTGGTGCAGCCGGTCGCGACCGGCATTGCCTTCGCGTTCGCCGCCATCGCGATCACCGGGCTGCCGCCGCTCTCTGGTTTCGTCGGCAAGCTACTGATCCTGCAAGCGGTGCCGGAAACGCGCATGCCGTGGGTGTGGGGGATGATCCTCTTGACCAGCTGGATGGCGATCGTCGCCTTCGCCCGCGCCGGCAGT
>JACSSF010000156.1 GCA_014879375.1 Lysobacteraceae bacterium | reverse complement strand
TGTTCGTGCCCTCCACCCTGTTCGAGGAAATGGGCTTCCACTACACCGGCCCGATCGACGGCCACGACATGGACGCGCTCGTCTCCACGATGAAGACGCTGCAAGGTCTCAAGGGCCCGCAACTGCTGCACGTCATCACCACCAAGGGCAAGGGCTACGAACGCGCCGAGGCCGACCAGATCGGCTACCACGCGGTGTCGCCCTTCGACCCCGAACAAGGCATGGTGTCCAAGCCTGGCGCGGTGAAGAAACCGACTTACACCGATGTCTTCAGCGACTGGCTGTGCGATATGGCGGCCGCCGATCCGAAACTCCTCGCCATCACCCCGGCGATGCGCGAAGGCTCAGGGTTAGTGCGTTTCAGCAAGGAATATCCCGAGCGCTATTTCGATGTCGCGATCGCCGAGCAGCATGCGGTGACGCTCGCCGCCGGCATGGCCTGCGAAGGCGCCAAGCCGGTCGTCGCGATCTACTCCACCTTCCTGCAGCGCGCCTACGACCAGCTGGTCCACGATATCGCGATCCAGAACCTCGATGTGCTGTTCGCCATTGATCGCGGCGGCGTGGTCGGCCCCGACGGCGCGACGCATGCCGGCAACCTCGATCTCAGCTACCTGCGCTGCGTGCCGAACATGGTGGTGATGGCTGCCAGCGACGAGGCCGAATGCCGCGCCATGCTCAGCACCGGCTACCGTTTCGACGGTCCCGCGGCAGTGCGTTATCCACGCGGCTCGGGCACCGGCGTCGCAGCCGGCCACAGCCTCGACACCCTGCCGATAGGCAAGGCCCAGCTCAAGCGGCGTGGCGCACGCATCGCCCTGCTCGCCTTTGGCGCGCTGGTGCCGGCGGCGCAGCAGGTGGGCGAGGATCTTGGCTTCAGCGTCGTCAACATGCGCTTCGTCAAACCGCTCGACCGCGAGATGATCCTCGAGCTTGCGCGCACCCATGAAGGCTTCGTCACCCTGGAAGACAACGTGGTGGCCGGCGGTGCGGGCTCGGGCGTGGCGGAACTGCTGGCCGCCGAAGGCATCGTCATGCCGATGTTGCACCTGGGCCTGCCCGATGCCTTCCAGCACCATGCCAGCCGCGAGGACCTGCTGGCCGAGGCCGGGCTGGATGCGGATGGCATCCGCGCCGCGGTGCTGCGCCGCTTCCCGGCCGCCGCCGAGCAGCGGCTGGCCGGCAACGCCTGATCAGGGCGCGGTGACTTCAAACCCTTTCGCACGCATCGTGTCGAGGTAATTGTCCGGGCCTGCCACCAACTCCAGCGGCAGCACCGCGAAGGTCGAGGCATTGCGGGATAACGCATCCTCCGCCGCCTTGACCCAGTTGCTGCGCATGCGCTGCGGCACATCACTTATGCCACGTTTGCGCGCGAAATCCGACTCCAGCGTGGCGTCTAAGCAGCTCGGCCTTTTTTGCGTGGGCCGCGTGCGCAACTCAGCCACATCCCCCATCGCCCAGGCATTTGCTTGGCGCGCCACATCCGGCAGCTTGCGCTCGATGTTGTCCAGGGTCTCGCGCAGGCATTGGGCATCGTCGAAACGGCCAGCCTGCAATTCCTGCAAGGCCTGCTTGGGGTCCTTGATCTTGATCTGGATGGCGGTCGACACGGTCTTCAGCTTGTGCCGCTTCACCGCCGCATCGACCACGGGCGTCACCTTCGGCTTGCCGCCCAGCCCCGACTGCTTAAGCGCGGCTTGGTACAAGGTCTCGGCCGCCATGATCGGTCGCTGCTTTTCAACGCTTTTGTCATTCGGCAGGTAACGTGCCTTCGCCTCGCGCCAATGCGCATACAGCTCGGGCGGCAGCACTTGCTGCAAGGTCGCGCCGCCGGGGTTCTTCTTCGCCCGCAGGTAAGCCGGCAACAGGCGCATCCCGCTGATCCAGCCCACGTCCGCGCTGATGCCGAGGTACGGGGGGCGGATGTATTCCTGCGAACGCGCGATGACGCCCTCCACCTGCGCAGAGTCCCAGGTCACCCCGCGCGGCAAGGGCGAGACCGTCGCCAGCACGTACAGGACGTGATCGCCTTTGCGGACCTTCCACATCCGTGGGCCGGGCTGGTTGCCGGCGACCACCTGGACCGTATCGAGGATGCGGCCCTCCTCGCTTTGCGCAAGTTCCAGCGTGGGTACGGGCTCAGCCGGTGATGATTGCGCCGGCGCTTGCCCGGCAATGGCCCATGCCGGCATCAACGCGAGGCAGGCCATGACGCCCATCGTCTTCAACATGCACATTCCCTTGCCGGAGCGGAGTCGCGCTCGACTATGCCCGATGCGCGAACCTTTCCCGAAATGAAAAACGCCCGGCCAGGCCGGGCGTTCAGGTGTTGGTCGGGGTAGCCGGATTCGAACCGACGACCACTTGTCCCCCAGACAAGTGCGCTACCAGGCTGCGC
>JACSSF010000080.1 GCA_014879375.1 Lysobacteraceae bacterium | reverse complement strand
GTCGAGGCCGGCAAGCGCGCCGACATCATCGCCATGCCGGGCGACCCGCTGGCCGACATCGGCAACGTGCTGAAGGTCGATTTCGTGATGAAGGACGGTGTGGTCTATCGGGAACCGGCGCGATGAGCATGGAGTGGATCGGCTATGTCGCCGCCACCCTCACCACCGTTGCGTTCGTGCCACAGGCGATCAAGACGATACGCACGCGCGACACCCGCGGCATCTCGCTCGGCATGTACGTGGTGTTCACCGTCGGCATCGCCTGCTGGTTCGGCTACGGCCTGGTGTTGCAGTCGTGGCCGATGATCGTCTCCAACGTCATCACGTTCGTGCTGTCGGCGACGATCCTGGCGATGAAACTCCGCCACGGTTGAGTGCGAACGCCACCACGCACCACCACGCCAGCCACAGCGCGATGCCGATGCGGTAAGTCAGCGCCGCCGGCCATGGCCAGATGCCCGCCATCGCCAGCGCGATGAACGCCACGGCCAGCAAGCTGAAGCTGCGCACGCCCACAGGCACCCCGCGCGCCAAGCACAACAGCAGCGCCGACATCGCGAAGGCCAGCCACCACAGCAGCCATGCCACCGCATGCCAGCGATTGGCGCCCTCATCCGGCAGGCGGGCAGGATCGAGGTTGCACACGCCCTGCAGCGCGTAACCGAGCGCCGCCAGCAGGCCCAGTTGCAGGGCTATCCGCAAGGGCCACGCGGCGTGACGCGGCAAGCGGCCCCGCAACGTCCAAGCGACCGTCGCCACCAGCGCACCCGGCAACACGAACAGCAGCAGGTTGGCGATGCGCCATCCAGGTGCGCCAGTCGCGCCGAGCAGCGACAGCGACTGCCGCACGTGCTGGTAATCGGTGAGGCCGCGGCCGAAATACCAGGCCGCCAGCGCGACAGAGCCCGCAGCCAATGCCAGCGCGATCCATGGCCAACGCTTCATCCCGCGCGCTCACGGTTGCAATACATGCCTTGCGCCACCATACCTGCCTGCATCCACACGCATCCACTGACTGACCGGACGCCATCATGACCGATTCCGCCACCGCCCTGCCCCACGTTTTCGACGCCACCGCCGCGACCTTCGAAGCCGATGTCATCCGCGCCTCCATCGACACGCCCGTGCTGGTGGATTTCTGGGCCACCTGGTGCGGCCCGTGCAAGACGCTCGGCCCGATCCTGGAGAAGCTCGCCGCCGACTACCATGGCGCGTTCCGCCTCGCCAAGGTGGACGTGGACCAGGAGCAGCAGCTCGCCGCCGCCTTCCAGATCCGCTCGGTGCCGACCGTGATGCTGGTCAAGGGCGGCCAACTGGTCGATGGTTTCCCCGGCGCGTTGCCGGAAGGCGAATTGCGCCAGTTCCTCGCCTCGCACGACATCCATCCGAAGGAAGCCGGCGCCGATGATGCCGCCGCCGAACCGGCGCCGCCGGCCGACCCGCACGAGGAAGTCCTGCGCCTGCGCAAACTGACCGAAGCCGAGCCGGACAAGGCCGAGCACCAGCTCGATCTCGCCCTCGCCCTGCTCGCCACCGGCGCCGCCAGCGAGGCCGAGCACCTGCTGGACGCCCTGCCTGCCAACCTCAGCACCGACGAGCGCGCGGTCAAGGCGCGCGCGCGGCTGGGCTTTGCCAACCTGCTGAAGGACGCGCCGCCGCGCGAAGTGCTGCAGGCCGCGATCGCCAGCAACCCGGACGACCTGCGCGCACGCCACCTGCTGGGCGTGCACGAGCTGGTCTCGGGCGATGCCGAGGCCGGGCTGCAACAGTTCATGGAGATGCTGCGTCGGGATCGCCAGTTCGAAGGCGGGCTGCCGCGCACGTCGCTGATCGATGCCTTCCGCATCCTCGACGACGAAGACCTGATCGCGAAGTATCGCCGCCAGATGTCCGCACTGCTGCTCAGCTGAGCCACGGCCCAGCCGGACTTGCGGCCAACCATCCGCATGCGTATTGTCCGGGCTGTATCCCTACCGCGCTTCTGCGCCCGCGCCTGATGGAAATGACCCCGCGCCTGCTGCGCATCGGCATGAACCTGTGGCCGCCGTTCCTGTTCAGCGGCATCCACGTGACCGACATCGGCCAGGACTGGCGCAGCGCGCGCGTGGAGCTGCGCCTGCGACCATGGAACCGCAACTACGTCGGCACCCAGTTCGGCGGCAGCTTGTTCGCGATGACCGACCCGTACTGGATGTTGCTGATGCTGCACGCCTTGCCGCGCGACTACATCGTCTGGGACAAGGCCGGCGCGATCGAGTTCGTCAAACCGGGCCGCAGCACGGTGCATGCGGAGTTCCACCTCAGCGACGCGGTGATCGCGGAGGTCAAGGCCGCGGCCGCGAATGGCGACAAGGTGCTGCGCTGGTTCGACACCGATGTGATCGATGTCGGGGGTGAGGTGGTCGCGAGGGTGCGCAAGCAGCTCTACATCCGCCGCAAGCGCGACCGCTAGCCCTCACTGCGCCGCGCGGGAACCCGGCAGCGGCAGCGTGATGTCCTTCTTCTCGTCGTTCAAGGTCGGCATGACCAGCGCGGTCTTGTCCGTATTCAAGCGCAACGGATGCGCGGCGGATCGATATTCGGCAGGCATCCGCGCCAAGGTGGCGGCGGGATCGGTCAAGGCATCGGGCTGGGTGCGCCACCAGGCGAGCGCGGCTAGCGTGCGCTTCATCGCCAGCCCATCGCGATGACCCAGATCGAAGCCCTGGTAGCCCGGCGTCGCGATGTCGCTGAGGATGCAACCGATGAAGTTCGCCACGCACTGCAAACGATATCGCGAGGCCGGCTGCATCAAGGGCGGCGACTGGTCGGCCGCGAAGGCGGCGTCGGTCGCAGGCGAGCAATATTTCGCCATCGACACCGCCGTGCGTGCCTGGGTCATGCCATCGTCGTAGAACAAATGCTTCTCCCAACCCTGGCCGCGTGACGACACCCCGATCACCGACGCCATCGATTTCGCGTAGAAATCAAACTCACCGCGCATCACCGTGCACATCGAGATTTCCACCGGGTTCGGTACGGCCATCGCATCCACGCAGGCGGGCGGCAGTGCTTGGTCATTCGGCACCTCCGCCAGCATCTGCGCCAGCAAACCGCCATATCCTTCCGCGCCGAAGCCGCGGGCGATGGCCCATGAAATCAGCATGTTGCTATGTGCACCGAGCTTGCGCCAGTCATTGATCGCCGCACAGGTGGAAGCGATGGCGGCCTCGCGATCTCCGCGTGCAAAACGCGCGGCGAACAAGGTGGCGGGCGCATACGTCGACGCGAACGTCGGCAACGGCATGTCCATGCGTGGCGGGAACGGGTTGCTCAGCTGATCGGCATGGGTCGCCGCTTCCATGCGGGCGATCCACCCCGCGTGCTCGTCCAGCAGCTTGTCGTAACCCGGCAGGTCGGTGCGCACCTTGGCCAGGCAATCCTCGCGCGCACTGCACAGGCGCTGGCGCACCTCATAGGCCGGGCGATCGCTGCGGTAACGCTCGGCGGCGCTGGTGGTGAAATCCACCGGCGGCGTCCCCTCTTTCGGCAGGCCGATGGCGACGAAGCGGCGCACGTCCTCCGCCATCACCGCGTCCATTTCGCCGGCAGGCACCGGGTAATCCTGCAGCCAGATCGCGGGATAGGCGTTGCGGCCGGCGAATGACACGGGCTCGGACATCGTCTTGAGCGCGGCGCGCTCGGCGCGGCTGGGGCCGACCAGCTTCGATATTCCCCACACCGCCACCAGGACGAGCAACACGATGCCGGCTGCGCCGGTTATCCGCTTGAACCACTTTTGCATGTGTCGCCCCGTCGATGCGTCGTCAGGGAGTATTGCCGATGACACCGGTCGCGGCCAGCTGGATAGAATGCGCGCATGGCCACGTCCGCGCCCAAATCCCGATTCGCCCGCTGGTTCCTGACCGGCTTGCTGACCCTGCTGCCGCTGTGGCTGACGTGGGTGGTGGTGCGTTTCGTGTTCGTGATGCTCTCGGATGTCAGCCAACCGTGGGCGGAGCCGCTGCTCTCGGGCATCGCCACGCAATGGCCGCAGACGCTGGGCTGGGTGGATGATCCGTGGGCGCGTTTCGCGGTCGCGCTGGTCGGCACCATCCTCGTCATCCTGCTGGTCGGCGTGCTCGCCACGCGCGTGGTCGGGCAAACCCTGCTGCGCTGGTTCGAGGCATTGATCGCGCGCATCCCTCTGGCCAGCACCGTGTACGGCAGCGCGCGCAAGCTGCTCGACATCCTGCAGACATCGCCCGACGGCAGCCAGCGCGTGGTGCTGATCGACTTCCCCAACCCCGACATGAAGACGCTCGGCTTCGTCACCAAGGTGGTGCGCGAGGTGGGCACGGGGCGCGAGCTGGCCGCCGTGTACGTGCCGACCACGCCCAATCCGACATCGGGTTATCTCGAAATCGTGCCGGTTGAGAAACTCACGATGACCGACTGGAGCGTGGATGAGGCGATGAGCTTCATCATCTCTGGCGGCGCGGTGTCGCCCGAGGAAATCCCGTTCTCGCCTGCCCCGCGCGCAGACTGACGCATCCCCAACCTTCGTCACTTGCCCCTGGCCGCACGCACGCGGACACTCGGGGTCCATCTCGAAGGAACCCGCCCATGTCGCCGCGCCCCTTGATCCTGCCCGTCGCCCTCGCCCTCGCATTGGCCGCCAGCGGTGGCGCCACCGCGGCGGCGGCCCCGGTCTCACCCTCGCAAGCCACGTCGCCCGCACCGCCGCCCACCACCGACAAGGCCGCGCAGTTGAATGGCCTGTACGCCCTGTACTGGGAAGAAGTGCTGCGCATGAACCCGGTGCAAGCCACCTTCCAGGGCGACAACCGCTACAACGACCGGATGCCGGATTTCTATTCGAAGTCGTTCCGCGATGTCGCGCGCGAGTTCACCCAGCGCTGGCTCACCCGCATCGAAGCGATCGGCCCCGAAGGCCTGCAAGGCCAGGACCTGATCAGCTACGAGATCTTCGTCAGCGAGGCCAAGGACAGCCTGGCCGGCGAGCGTTTCCCCGGCTGGATGATGCCGGTCAACCAGATGGGCAGCATCGTCACCTACGCGGCGATGCTGGGCTCGGGCACCGGCGCGCAGCCGTTCAAGACGGTGAAGGATTACGACAACTGGCTCTCCCGCGGCGGTCAGTTCCCGGTGCTGGTCGACAGCGTCATCGACAACATGCGCCAAGGCATGGAGGCTGGCGTGGTGCAGCCGCGCGCGCTGATGGTGAAGGTGGTGCCGCAGATCGACGCGCTGCTCAAGCCCAAGGCCGAGGAGACCCTGTTCTGGGGCCCGATCAAGGCGATGCCGGCCGATTTCAGCGCCGCCGACAAGGCGCGCCTGACCCGTGAATACCGCGACATGATCGATGGCGGGATGCTGCCCGCGTTCAAGAAGCTGCGCGATTTCATCAACGACGAATACCTGCCGGCCACGCGCGACAGCGTCGGCATGGACAAGCTGCCGAACGGCCAGGACTGGTACGCCTTCAACGTGCACCAGACCACCACGACCGATCTCACCCCCGCGCAGATCCACCAGATCGGCCTGGACGAAGTCGCCCGCATCCACGGCGAGATCCGCAAGGTGATGCAGGAAGTCGGCTTCAAGGGATCGCTGCAGGACTTCTTCAAGTTCATGCGCACCGACAAGCGCTTCGAATACGCATCGGAAGACGAACTGCTGGCGCACTATCGCGGGCTGGAGGACAAGATCAACCAGCGCGTGCCCGAGCAGTTCTCGCTCATCCCCAAGGCCGGCTTCGAGATCCGCCCGGTCGAGGCCTATCGCGCCAAGTCCGCGGCCGGTGGCTCCTACATGGCGCCGAGCGAAGACGGCACCCGCCCGGGCATCTTCTACGTCAACACCTACGACCTGCCCACGCGCAAGCGCTGGGATGCCGAGGACCTGTACCTGCACGAGGCGATCCCCGGCCACCACTTCCAGATCGCCCTGCAGCAGGAGCTGACCAACCTGCCCGCGTTCCGTCGCTTCGGCGGGCAGACCGCCTACATCGAGGGTTGGGGCCTGTACGCGGAATCGCTGGGCAAGCCGCTCGGCGTGTACACCAATCCGTACGACTACTTCGGCTACCTGCAGAACGAGTTGTGGCGCGCGATTCGCCTGGTCACCGACACCGGCCTGCACAGCAAGAACTGGACGCGCGAGCAGGTGATCCAGTACATGCTGGACAACTCCGCCGAAAGCGAGACTCAGGCAACCGCCGAGGCCGAGCGCTACATCGCGTGGCCCAGCCAGGCGCTGGCCTACAAGATCGGCGAGCTGAAGATCCAGCAGCTCAAGTTGCGCGCGCAGGCCGCGCTCGGGGATCGCTTCGATCCGCGCGAGTTCCATGCCGAGGTGCTGAAGGACGGCTCGCTGCCGCTGAACGTGCTGGAGGCGAAGATCGATCGCTGGATCGCATCCAAGGGCTGAGGCTCGACATCCGCCAGAAAGAAAAACGCCGGCATTTGCCGGCGTTTTTTGTTGCGCGATGTCGCGGCGTAACGGATCAGGCGGATGCCGCCGGACGGCTGCGGCGACGACGGTTCGGCTTCGGGCCCGCGTGGGCCTTGGCGCCGTGTTCCTGCCGCTTGCCGTGCGCGCGATGCGCGGGCTTGGCCGGGCTCGGCTTGCGCGGCGACTTCTGCCCGCCAGCGGCGCGCGGCTTGCCCTGGCCACGACCGCCGTTGGACGGCATCGGGCCGTCCAGGCGCAGCGGGCGGCCCAGCTCGAAGCCCTTCACGTGCTCGATGGTGATGTCGGACTTGAGCAGCTTCTGGATCTGGCGCAGCAGCGGGCCTTCTTCCGGCGACACCAGCGACAGCGCCTCGCCGTCCATGCCGTTGCGGCCGGTGCGGCCGATGCGATGCACGTAGTCCTCGGCCACCATCGGCAGGTCGTGGTTGATCACCAGCGGCAGCGCGGGGATGTCGAGGCCGCGTGCGGCCACGTCCGTCGCGACCAGGATGCGGGTGCGGCCGGACTTGAACGCATCCAGCGCCTTCTGGCGCGCGGCCTGGCTCTTGTTGCCGTGGATGGCGAGCGCCGGCAGGCCCGCGGCCTCCAGCTGCTCAGCCAGGCGATTGCAGCCATGCTTGGTCTTGCCGAAGATCAGCACGCGATCGGTATGGCGCTCGGCGAGGATTTCGACCAAGAGGTCACGCTTCTTCTTCGAGTCGACCGGATGCACGCGATGCACGATGGTGTCGGCGATCGCGTTCTGCGTGGCGACCTGCACTTCCTGCGGGTCACGCAGGTAGTCCAGCGCCAGCGCCTTGATGCGCGGCTCGAAGGTGGCCGAGAACATCAGCGACTGGCGATTGGCCGGCAGACGGTTGAGGATGCGCTTCATCGCGGGGAGGAAGCCCATGTCCAGCATGCGGTCGGCTTCGTCCATCACCAGCATTTCGACGGCGTCGAGCTTGGCGGTGCCGCGCTCCATGTGGTCGAGCAGACGGCCCGGGCAGGCCACCAGCACATCCACGCCGCGATGCAGGGCATCGATCTGCGGCTGCATACCGACGCCGCCAAACAGCATGGTCACGTTCAGGCGCAGGTGGCGCGCGTAGGTCTTGAGGTTGTCGGCGACCTGCACGGCCAGCTCGCGGGTCGGGACCAGCACCAGTGCGCGCGGCTTGCGTGGGCCCTTGGGCGGGGTCTGCTTGGACAGGCGCTGCAGCATCGGCAGGCCGAAGGCAGCGGTCTTGCCGGTGCCGGTCTGCGCGGCGCCGAGCAGGTCATGGCCCGCCAGCACCAGCGGAATCGCCTGCTGCTGGATCGGGGTCGGGGTGCTGTAGCCGGCATCAGCCAGCGCACGCAGCACGGCGGGCGAAAGCCCGAGGGTTTCGAACGTCATTTTGGAACTCCAAGGTAACGAGTCACCACATCCCGAAAGTGGGATGCAGGGTTTACCCGGAGCTTTCCATGCCGCGCTGCGAGTAACGGGGTGACGCCCTGGCCGGAAGGCCGGGCGTGACAGCGCGACGAAAGACGTGCGGAAGAGGCCGATGGCCGCGAAGGGCCAAGAGCGGGCTGCCGTGGAAAACGGACCAGCCGTGCGCTGATGGCAGGCATTGTACAGGGTTTCCCCCATTCATGTGCCCGCCAGCCCCGCTCGCTCAGCGCAGCGTCACCTTCTTGCGGTTGTCCGAAGACACCCGGTCGATCAGCTTGTTGTAGGGGTCGAAGCCCGCCTCGAACGGCAACGCATCCACGGTCACCGTCACCTCGGGATTGGCCGTCGTCACATGATGGCGCTTGAGATACAGCACCTTCTCGTCGCGCTCCTTGCCCGATGCGGCCTTGCCAAACACGCCGATCTCGACCCAGTCGCCCAGCCTGGCGGGGGATTCCTTGCCCTGCCCGTCGGCGTAGCGCTTGTCGGCATGCAGCTTCAGGGTGACGTCGTACTTGCCGTCGGCGCGCTTGGTCGCGGTCGCGTCCACCACGCGGTTGTCGTAGAAGCTGATCTTCTCGAACAGGTCGGTGATGAGCTGCTGCTGCTCGGGCGTCGCCTCCGCGCGCAGCTCCTGCAGGAAGTCGAGCGTGGTCGGATACGGCGGCCGGGAGAACTTGTGCTTGTCGAGAAAACGTTTGATGGCGCGATTGAGCTTTTCCTCGCCCAGTTCGTCGCGCAGGCGATAGAACACCAGCGAGCCCTTCTGGTAATGGATGTACTGCTGGTTCTCCACGCGATACAGCGGCTGTTCCTCGATGCGCTCGCTGCCGCGCGCGCCCAGGTAACGGTCCAGTTCGTACTTGAGGAACTGGCGCATGTTGGCGCGCCCGTATTCCTTCTCCATCACCATCAGCGCGGAATACTGCGCCAGCGATTCGGACAGCACCGTCGCGCCCTGCACGTCCGCGCCGATCACCTGGTGCGCCCACCACTGGTGCGCGATCTCGTGCGCGGTGACGTAGAAGACATAGTCCACCTCGTCGCGATCGCGGATGTCGGCGATGAAACCGACGGATTCCGAATACGGAATCGTGTTGGCGAAGGCCTGCGCGAAGCTGGCGTAGCCCGGGAACTCGATGATGCGTACCTGGCGGTGCTGGTACGGGCCGAAATTGGCTTCGTAATAGGCCAGCGATTTTTGTACCGCCTCGATCATACGGTCCACGTTGTAGGCGTGGCGCGGGTCGTAGTACACCTCGATCGGGATGTCCTTGTACGTGCCGCGCTTCACCTGCCAGCGCGCCGACAGATACGCGTAGAAATCCAGCATCGGCTGGTCCATCTCGTAGCTGAAACAACGCCGGCCATCGCGCTTGAACTCGCGCTTGAGGTAGCCTGGCGCCAACGCGACTTGGTCGGGCGCGGTGCAGATGGTGGTGTCGAAGTCGATCCAGTCGGCGTCGTCGGTCAGGTAATTGCGCTGACGCGCCGCGACATCCTCCAGCTTGGCCATGCGTCGTGGCTCGCCCAGGCCGCGCTTGCGGCGCTCGTTGCGATCCTTCAATTCAGCGCCCGGATCGTAGCCGAACTGCGGGAACAGGCCGCTGTTGAAGAAGCTGCCGTTCTCCACGAATTGCGTCTGCGCGGTGGCATTGGTGATGCCGCGCGGATGGTAATCGACGCGGAAATGCATCTCGCGCTCCTCGCCCGGCTGCATCGGCTTGTCGAGGCGATAGATGCGGTAGTTGAGCGGCGGATCGTCCAGCTGCAGCACCTGGCCGCCGAAATCGATCGAGACCAGATCGCGCATGTCGCCCATCTGCACGTGGATGTCGCTGATCGGCGTGGCATGCGGGTTGACGATCCGCCAGCGGCCTTCGGCCTGCATGGACTGCTTCTCCGGCCACAGGTCGACATCGACATGGGCGGCCAGGACCTTGGGCTGCGGCAGGTTCTCGTACTTGCGGTAGTGCCGTTCGTATCGTCCGCGCAGGGCTTCCACATCGTCCGACGAGCGGTACTCGTTGAGCACGTTGGTATTCCAGTACAACCAGCTGCCGATGGCGGCGAACAAGGCGAACGCCGCTACCAACGCGATGCCGAGCGGGCCTCGCAGGCGCTCGCCTGCCACGCGCAGGCGCTGGCGCCAGCCGCCATCCACGCCGCGCACCCAGAAAGCGGCGGCGAGCAGCAACAGCGCCGCCATCAACACCAGCCAATAGCCTTGGAAGGCGAACTGCCCGCGCAGGAAATGGCCGAAACCGTTCATGTCCGACCACGGCGCGTTCGGCCAGCTGCCGAAGTTGTAGAGGTTGTGCTCGAAGCCCAGCGCGCCAAGCGCCGCCTGCGCGATCAGCACCAGCACGATCACCCCGTAACCGGCGAACTTGTTGTTGGTGATCACTTGCGCCGCGAAGGCCAGGCCACCCATCAGCACGAAAGGCACGCAGCCGGCGGCGAGGATCTTGAACCAGGTCAGCGGCTCCAGCGCGGCGTGCCCCCTCGCCAGTTGCACCAGCATGCCGGCCAGCATGCCGATCAACTGGAACAGCACGATCACCCCCAGCAACGCCAGCAGCTTGGAGAGCATCGGCATCCAGTTGGGCACCGGCATCGCGTCGGTGACGTCCTGCATCTTGGCCTGGCGCTCCTTGAACACCAGTTCACCGGCGTAGAACAGCACGACGATGATGAGCAGGAAGCTGTAGCTGCCTTGCAGCAACATCGCGACCTCGGAACTCACCGGATGGATCGGCGTGCCGTACATCGACTGCATGCTGGTGCTGGCGCCGATGAAGTTGGCCAGCCCAAACAACAGCATCACGATCAGCGGGACACCCTTCATCACCCCGGCGACATCGAAACGCAGCTGCTTCCACAACTGACCAAGACCGGTGGCCGTGCCGAAGGTCGGTTGCATGCGCGGCAACGGCTTGGCCGGCAAGGCGACCATCGGCACATGGGCGCGCTTCTTCCTGCGCCAGCCACGGCCGCTGCCGGTGCGCTCGGTGCGGAACAAGCCGAACACCGCCGCCGCGAGCAGCGCCGACACGGCTAGCCACAGCGCGCGGTTGCCCAGCAAGTAACCGGACAAGGCAGGCAGCTGGGTGTTGCGCTCGGCGGCCGACCAGTAACGGATGGTCCGACCGAAGGCACGGATGCCGAGCGGCTCCATCAACGACACCAGCCACACGTTGTCCAGATTGGACGACAGCGTCTGGGTCACGCCCCACAGGGTGATGAAGCCAAGCACGCCGATGTAAACCCACAGGATCGACCGGGTGGTGACCGCCAGCAGAGCCAGCAACATGGCGGAAAACAGCAGGTTGGGCAGCACCATCACCAGCAACGACCACAAGTAGGGCTTGGGTGATTTCGGGCCAAGCTGCACCGGGTCGATCCACGGCATGAATTGGGCGATGTACATCGCGATCGCGAGCAGCACGTACACCGCGAAGGAGGCGACCAACGCGGCGCCAAGACGCCCGGCTAGGTACTGGCGCGGCTTGATGGGCGTGGCGAAATACAGCTCGGCGGTGTTCTGGTCGAAGTCGCGCAACAACGCGGCGCTGACCAGCATCGTGATCACCAGGAGGCCGAACAAGGTCAGCACCGTCATCGCCGCAACCACGGCGGTCGGCGCATTGCGGTGGATGTTGCCCATGCCGCCCACCAGCGAAGCCGCATCGCTCGACATCAGCGCGAAGCCGAGCAGCGCGAACAACACGGCGACGATCCAGAACAGGGGCGCGCGCAGCTGCTCTCGCAGCTCGAAGCGGAAGATCTCGGCGATCATCAGCCGCGCCTCAGGCCGCGAGCTGCTGCTGGCGCAGCTTGAGGAAATAGACATCCTCCAGGCCCGGATCGACCCGCTCGAAGCCTTCATCGGGGCGGTCTTCCGAGAACACGTGGATCACCGGCATGCCCGCAACCAGGCGCGTGGACAGCACGTTGAAGCGGCCGCGGTGTTCCTCCAGCTGGTGCTTGTCGATGCGCTTCTTCCAGATGCGCTGATCCAGCGCGGCGATGGCATCGGACGGGCTGCCGGTCAACAGCACCTGGCCGCGATTCATGATCGCCATCGACTGGCACAGGTCGGTCACGTCCTCGACGATGTGGGTGGACAGGATCACCGCAACGCTTTCGCCGATCTCCGCCAGGAGGTTCAAGAAACGGTTGCGTTCTTCCGGGTCGAGACCGGCGGTCGGCTCGTCGACGATCACCAGGCGCGGCGATCCCAGCAATGCCTGGGCGATGCCGAAACGCTGGCGCATGCCACCGGAAAACGTGCCGAGCTTGCGCTTGCGTGCATCCCACAGGTTCACCTGCTGCAGCAGCGACTCCACCATCTCGCGACGCTCGCCGCGCGCGGTCAGGCCCTTGAGCACCGCGAAGTGGTCGAGCAGGTCGATCGCGCTGACCTTCGGATACACGCCGAAATCCTGCGGCAAATAGCCCAACTGGCGGCGCACCGCGTCCTTGTTGCGCAGCATGTCGATGTTGCCGCCGTTGCCGTCTTCCATCGACGCGGTGCCGCTGTCGGGCGCCTGCAAGGTGGCCAGCGTGCGCATCAACGACGACTTGCCGGCGCCGTTCGGGCCCAGCAAACCGAACATGCCGCGCGGGATGTCGAGGCTCACGCCGTCGAGCGCGCGAACGCCATTGGCATAGGTCTTGGTGAGGTTCTGCAGTTTCAGCATGGCGATTCCCCGAAGGATGCCGCCACGCTAACCGAGCCCGCGCATCCGGCGCCCGGGCCGAAAGTCACTGCAATGTCACCTAGCCGCCATTACCGGGCGCGAATGCGCACCGACGCCATTGCGCGCACGCTGGCCTTCACCAGATGTTCGAGCACCTTCATGTCGATGTCGGACAGCCGCTTGATGTAGAGGCAGGCCTTGCTGGTGGTGTGCTTGCCGAGCTTCGCCATCATTGCCTCGTCACGGTCGAAACCGGGCACGAGGTACACGGTGAGCGCCTGCTTGCGCGGCGAGAAGCCGGCGACCGGCCATTCGTCCACCTTGCCGTCGCTGCGCGTGTTGGCATAGCGGCCATAGCCGACGATGCTGCCCCACATCACCGCGTCCTCGCCGGTGAGCTTGCGCATCAGCGCATCGAGGGTGCGACAGTCCTCGCGTCGCGTCTCGGGTTGTTGCGCGATGAAGGCTTCCAGCGACTGGTCGGTCGGTTTGGTCTTGGGTTTGCTCATCGCCAGCCTCCGTTCACACGTCCAGCACCATGCCGGGCCGCGCGAGATCGGCCTCGATGCCGTGGCGCTCGTGGATCTCGCCGGCCAGCGCCTCGCGCGCGATGTCCTCGCCATGCACCAGCACCAACGGCGGTGACGGCTTGAACGCGCCGTACCAAGCCAACAACCCGTTCTGGTCGGTGTGCGCGGACAAGCCGCCGACCGTGTGGCGCTGCGCATTGACGCGATAGTCGCGCCCATGGATGCGCACCCACTTCGCGTCATCGACCAGATGCCGCCCCAGCGTGCCCTGCGCCTGGTAGCCGACGAACACGACATGCGCCTGCCGTCGCCCGAGGTTGTGCTTCAGGTGATGCAGGATGCGGCCGCCATTGGCCATGCCGTTGCCGGCGATGATGATCGCGCCGCCTTCGATGCGGTTG
>JACSSF010000056.1 GCA_014879375.1 Lysobacteraceae bacterium | reverse complement strand
CTCGGCCACGCTGTGGATGGTGCCGGGCAGCTTGGGGTTGGCCACGGCCGATTTGGCGACGATGGCGATATTGGCGCCCGCCGACGCGCAGCGCAGCGCGATGGCGCGACCGATGCCGCGCGAGGCGCCGGTGATGAAGATCGTCTTGCCAGAAAGTGTGCTCACGATGCGCATCCGAATGGTTTGCCCGAAGTATAGGCCCGGCGGTCGGCCGGGCGTCATCGCCCGCTCCTATAATCCCGCCATGTCCTCGGAATGGTTCGACCAGCTCGTCGCCTGGATCGGCGAGAACCCCATGGCGGCTGGCGGCCTGGCCTTCCTCATCGCCTTCTGCGACGCGCTGGCCGTGGTCGGCATCGTTGTGCCTGCGTTGCCGTTGCTGTTTGCGATGGGCGCGCTGATCGGTCTGGGCTACATCAACGGGCCGTACGTCGCCGTGGCGGCGGCGGCCGGCGCCTTCGCGGGTGACGCGCTCAGTTACTGGATCGGCCACCGCTGGGGGCCGAACATGCGCGAGCTGTGGCTGTTCCGGCGCTATCCGCAGCTGCTCGATCGCGGCGAACGGCTGTTCCTGCGCCACGGGATCAAAAGTATCTTCATCGCCCGCTTCGTCGGCGCGGTGCGGCCGTTCGTGCCGGCCATCGCGGGGATGCTGCGGATGCCCTTGCGCCGCTACATGCCGGCCAGCGCGATCGCCTGCGTGCTGTGGGCGGTGTCGTTCCTGGCCCCGGGCTGGATCTTTGGCAAGTCCTACGACGCGGTCGCCGCGGTCGCCGACAAGCTGGCGGTGGTGCTGGTGGTGCTGGCGGCGGTCCTGGCGATGGTGTGGGCGGTGGTGGTGTATGCCTCGCGCTGGTTTGCCCAGCACACCGACAGCCTGATGGCGCGCCTGCTGCGCTGGACCCGCGCGCATCCCGTGCTGGGTCGCCCGGCCAGCTACCTGGTCGATCCCAACCGTCCGGAATCGCCTTCGTTGTTGTTGCTGATGGCCGCGTTGCTCGCGCTGATGTGGACGGCGCTGATGTGGGTGGCGGCGCTGGCCGTGCGTGGCGGCCCGCTCGGCATCGACCATCGCGTGTACGAGGCGATGTTCAGCCTGCGCAACCCGTTGGCCGACCACCTGATGGCCGCGCTCTCGCGTCTGGGCGATGTGCAGGTGCTGGCCCCCGCGGTCATCGCCGGCCTGCTGTGGCTGGCGTGGCGGCGACGCTGGCTGGCCGCCGTGCATTGGATAGCCGCGCTGGCCTGCGGCTGGCTGGCCAGCATGCTGGTGAAGCACCTGGTGACGATGCCGCGACCGCCGACCGCACCGGACGGCTTCGGCTTTCCTTCGGTGACGGTGACGATGGCGACCATCACCTTCGGCTTCTTCGCCGTGCTGATCGCGCGCGAGTGGCCGGGCCGGCGCCGCGTCTGGCCCTATCTCAGCGCCGCGGTGATCGTCACCCTGATCGCTTTCGCCCGGCTCTACCTCGGCGCGCACTGGCTGAGCGACGTCGTGAGCGGGGTGATCTTCGGGATGCTGTGGGTGCTGGTGCTCGGCATCGCCTATCGCCGCCACGTCGCCCGTTCGTTCTGGATGCGGCCGCTGGTGGTGGTGTTCTACGGCACCTTTGTGCTCGCCGCGCTGTGGCATGCCCCGCGCGACACCGAGCAACTGTTGGCGCGTTTCTCGCCGCCCCCGCCTGCCGAAACGATAACGCTGAATGACTGGTCGGCCGGCGGCTGGCAGCGCCTGCCCGGCACCCGCAACGCACGCGGCGACCGCATCCGCTGGACGCTGGGCGTGCAGGTCGCTGGGCCGCTGGTGCCGCTGCAGACCGCGCTGGAAGTGCGCGGCTGGCGGGTGAAGCCGCAGGCCGGCTGGGTGGACACGCTCGGCGTGCTCGACAGCGACCTCCCGCCCGAGCAGCACCCGATCCTGCCCGCCGCGCTGGAAGGCCGGCCTGAGTCGTTGCTGATGGTCCACGAAGGCGACAACCCGGATGAACGCCGCGTGCTGCGCCTGTGGCCCGCCCCCGCGCGGCTGGCCGACGACACGCCGTTGTGGGTGGGCACCGTGCAGACGATGCGCCATCGCCAAGTGCTGGATGTCGCCTGGATGTGGCTGCCGGTGGACGATGAAGGCGCGGCCTACGCGCAGCTGCAAACCGATCTGGAAAGCCTCGACCGACGCGCGGAAAGCAAACGCAGCGACGGCATCCCCGTGCTGCGGCTGGTCACCACCCGCGACTGAGCGCCGCAGCCGCGCGGCTCACGCGGTGTTGTTGGCGCTGTCGCCGCCGGTCACGTCGTAGGCCGCGCCGGACACCATCGCGGCATCGTCGCTGGCGAGGAATACCACCACCGGCGCGACCGCCTCCGGCGGCAGCCATGGCAGGCCGAGCGGCGACTTCGCCCGCAGCGTCTTGCGCGCCTCGGCTTCCAGTTCGTCCAGCGGCTGGCGGTTGGCCAGGTCGTTGACGGCCTGCGCATACCGCTGCCGGTGGCGCGTCAGTGCGGTGTCGATCAGCCCCGGGATCAGCGCGTTGACGGTGATGCCGTGCGGCCCGAGTTCCAGCGCCGCCGATTTCATCAGGCCGAGGATGCCCCACTTCGATGCCGAGTACGCCGCGCCATCCTTGGTGCCATGCCGCCCCTGCGTGGACGAGGTCACGATGATGCGGCCACCGCCATTGCTCACCAGATGTGGCGCGACCGCGCGGATCGCGTTGCAGGTGCCGGTCAGGTTGACATCGATCTGGTCGTGCCAGTCGGCATCCTCCATCGCCAACAGCGGCTTGAAGGCCTGGATGCCGGCGTTGGCGAACAGGATGTCGATCTTGCCGAAGGTCTGCTCCGTCCACGCCGCTGCCTCGCGCAGCGCCGGCAGGTCGCGCTGGTCCAGCTGGCGCACGCCCCAGCGGCCGCCGGCGGCTTCCACCTGCCGGCCGGTTTCGTTCAAGTCATCGACGGTGGCCGGGGTGACTTCCAACGTGGCGCTGACCGGGCCGGCGATGTCGATGCCGACGACCGTCGCGCCCTCGCGCGCGAACGCCACTGCGGTCGCCCGGCCGATCCCGCGCGCGGCGCCAGTGACGATGGCGACCTTTCCCGCAAGGCGTTTCGCTGACATCCGCAGACTCCCGCTTTACCCGCCAACCGGGCGTTGCAGGCACGCTAGCGACTGCCGCGCGATGACGGCGAGAAGACCGTCAGCCGCGCAGGCGCGCGACGAAACGACGCGGCGCGCCGTCGAAACCGCCGTTGGACATGAACACTACATGGTCGCCGGGGCGCACGCGGATGGCGAGCGCGTCCAGCAATGCGTCGGCATCGGGCACGGCGATGGCGTCGCCGCGCACGTCCGCGATCGCCTTGTCGGCGTCCCAGGGCAACTCGGGCCGGGCGAGGAACACCACGACATCCGCGCCAGCCAGCGACGGCGCCAGTGCCTCGGCATGCGCGCCCAGGCGCATCGAATTGCTGCGCGGCTCCATCGCCACCACGATGCGCGCATCGCCCACCTTCGCGCGCAGGCCGGCCAGCGTGGTCGCGATCGCGGTGGGGTGATGGGCGAAGTCGTCATACACGGTGACGTCATTCACCTCGCCCACCACTTCCATCCGGCGCTTGACGCTGCGGAAATCAGCGAGCGCCGGGATGATCGAAGCGACATCCACCCCCACCGCGTGGCAGGCGGCGAGCGCGGCCAAGCCGTTCATCACGTTGTGGCGGCCCAGCATCGGCCAGTGCACCGTGCCGATCTTCTTGCCGTCATGAATGACGTCGAACGCGCTGCCATCGGCGTTCACCAGCTTTGCCGACCAATCGAAGCCATCATCCTTGTCCGTGGATGCAATGCCGAAGGTCTCGACCGGCGTCCAGCAACCCATCGCTAGCACGCGCTTGAGGTTCTCGTCCTCGCCGTTGACAATCAGCCGCCCGCGATGCGGCACGGTGCGGATCAGGTGGTGGAACTGGCGCTCGATCGCTGCGAGGTCGGGGAAGATGTCGGCGTGGTCGTACTCGAGGTTGTTGAGGATCGCGACCGCGGGCCGGTAATGGACAAACTTGCTGCGCTTGTCGAAGAAGGCGGTGTCGTATTCGTCGGCCTCGACCACGAATTCGCGGCCCGCGCCGATGCGCGCGGACACGCCGAAATCCTCGGCCACCCCGCCGATCAGGAAGCCGGGCTCGCGGCCTGCGGCCTGCAATAAGTAAGTGGTGATGGTGGTCGTGGTGGTCTTGCCGTGGGTGCCGGCGACGGCGATGACTTCGCGCCCCGGCAGCACGTGGTCACGCAGCCATTCCGCACCGCTGGTGTAGGCGCGGCCTTCATCCAGCACCGCCTCGACCGCCGGGTTGCCGCGCGAGAGCGCGTTGCCGATGACGATGGCTTCCGCGTCCACGCTGATATGCGCCGGGTCGTAGCCCTGCTTCAGCGCGATGCCGAGTTTTTCCAGTTGCGTCGACATCGGCGGATACACCGCCTGGTCGCTGCCTTCGACGCCGTGGCCAAGCTCGCGGGCCAACGCGGCGACACCGCCCATGAAGGTGCCGGCGATGCCGAGGATGTGGATTTTCATGGTCGACGCGGTCAGCCGACCTCTTGGCCCGGCGAGATCGCCTCGATGATCCGCGCGAACACGTCGTCCAGCTCGCCGACGCCGTTGACCACGTTCAGCTCGCCCTGCTGGCGGTAGTAATCGATGACCGGCGCGGTCTGGTCGTTGTAGACCTTCAGGCGCGTGCGCACCGACTCCGGGGTGTCATCGGCGCGGCCTTCGGCCTTGGCGCGGCCGGCGATGCGCTCGACCAGGAGCTCCGTCGGCACGTCCAGCTGCACCGCGGCATCAAACTTCTGCCCGATCCGCGCCAGCAGCTTGCCCAGCGCATCGGCCTGGGCCAGGTTGCGCGGGTAGCCGTCCAGGATGAAGCCATTGGCGGTATCGGCGCGGGAGAAGCGGTCTTCCAGCATCCCGAGGAGGATCGCGTCGCTGACCAGCTCGCCGCGGGCCATCACTTCCTTCGCCTCCAACCCCAGCTTGCTGCCGGCCGCGACTTCCGCGCGCAACAGGTCGCCGGTGGAGATGTGCGGGACCTCCAGATAGTCCTTGAGGCGTGCGGCCTGCGTGCCTTTGCCGGAACCGGGGGGGCCGAGAAGAACCAGTCGCATCGTGTGCTCCATGACGAAGGATGTCAGTGACGGGCGCTACACTCGGTGCAGCGCAACATTGACCAGCTTAACGCATCCCGCCCCCTTGGCTCTCCTCCTTATGTCGAAGAAAACCCGTCCCGCAGGCACCCTGCTTTACGCCCAGTCCGGCGGCGTGACCGCCGTGATCAATGCCACTGCCGCCGCCGTGATCGCCGAGGCGCGCGTCCATGGGGTCAAGGTGCTGGCCGCCCGCAGCGGGATCCTCGGCGTGCTCAACGACGACCTGATCGACACCTCGAGCCTGACCCGCGTCGGCATCCGCGCCCTCGCCCACACCCCGGGCGGCGCCTTCGGCAGCTGTCGGGTCAAGCTGAAGTCGCTTGAGGAGGACCGCGCCCGTTACGAGCAGCTGCTGGAGACCTTCCGCAAGCACGACGTGCGCTACTTCCTCTACAACGGCGGCAACGACTCCGCCGACACCGCGCTGAAGGTGTCGCAGCTGGCCAGGGAGTTCGATTACCCGCTGACCTGCATCGGCGTGCCCAAGACGGTAGACAACGATCTCGCCGTCACCGACTGCTGCCCGGGCTTTGGCTCTGCGGCCAAGTACACGGCGGTGTCGGTGCGCGAATGCGCGCTGGATGTCGCGGCGATGGCATCGACCTCCACCAAGGTCTTCGTCTACGAGGCCATGGGGCGTCATGCCGGCTGGCTGGCCGCTGCCGCCGGGCTGGCGGGCCGCAACCCCGACGAGGCACCGCATCTGATCCTGTTCCCCGAACGGGTGTACGACGAAGCCGTGTTCCTGGCCGCCGTCGATGCGGTGGTGAAACGCGTCGGCTACTGCGTGGTGGTGGCGAGCGAAGGCATCCAGGACGCGCAAGGCAAGTTCATCGCCGATGCCGGCGGCGGCACCGACAGCTTCGGCCATACCCAGCTGGGCGGCGTGGCCAGCCATCTGGCCGGTCGTGTGCAGGAGGTGCTGGGGCTGAAGGTGCATTGGGCGATGCCGGACTACCTGCAGCGCTCGGCCCGCCACATCGCCTCCGATACCGACTTCCGCCACGCGCAGGCGGTCGGCCGCAAGGCAGTGCAGTTCGCGCTCAAGGGCCTCAATGCGACGATGCCGGTGATCCGTCGCATCAGCGACTCGCCCTATCGCTGGCGGGTGGAAGCAGCGCCTTTGGAGCACATCGCCAATGCCGAGAAGAAGATGCCGGAGGACTTCATCCGCGAAGATGGTTTCGGCATCACCGAAGCCGCGCGCCGTTACCTGCAGCCGCTGATCCGCGGCGAGGCCTACCCGCCTTATGGCCGCGACGGGATGCCGAAGTACGCGCGCTTCGATTTCGTGTGACCGATTTCGTATTTCGCGCAACCCCCTAGCGCCGAACCCGGGCCTGCGGCTACTCTCGTCGCGGGGATTTTCAAACACGGTTCAGGGGAAACTTTCATGAAAGCAGCCAGCCTCGCGTTGGTCATGATGCTGTTTATCGCGCCAGCCTCGGCAAAGGATCAACTCATACCATTGAGCGAAGCCGATAGCGCCCAGCTCAATGGCAAGACCGTCGCCATCACCTTGCATGATCGACCAAGCTTCGTCGCCATGACGGCCGGCAAAGCGGGTTTCGGGCTCTTTGGTGCGGGCGCGATGATTTCAGCCGGCAACAAGCTGGTTGAACAAAACCAGATTGCAGATCCAGCCATACTCCTGCGCGACCAGCTTTCAATCGCACTGACGAATGCGTACGGCATTGTGCCGCTTCCTCTGGATACAACACCCACCAAGGCAACCAAGCCCAAGGATTTGGCGAAGCTGCACCCCGAGGCCGACTACATTCTGGACATACGCTCCGCAGGGTGGAACCACGCGTACTACCCAACTCAATGGGCTACCTACTGGGTTGGATATTCGGCTCAGGTGCAGCTGATCGACACCAAGACCGGACGACAGGTGTCCAACGCCGCATGCAATGCCAATACCAACAAGCACCCCAATTCACCGTCACGTGATGCGCTGCTTGCCAACAACGCACAGCTGCTGAAGGACGTTACGATCAACCTGGGCTGGACCTGTGTGCAGCTATTGGCGAAGGAACAATTCAATATTCCGGCGGAAAACATCCCAGCAATCCCAGCGTCGCATGAAAACCCGTTGGCCGCGTATGCCGCCCAAGGCGCGCAACCTCCGGCGCTGATCGAAGAGGCAGCCCCAGCTGAGCCCACGGCTACCAGCCAGCAGCCCTGAACCCAACCGCTTCATCTGCCGTCCATGCGTACACTGCAGCTCAAGGTCAAGCCGAACGCGCGCACGCAATCACTGACCGAGGGTGAGGATGGCATCTGGCTGGCGCAGTTGAAGTCGCCGCCGGTGGACGGCAAGGCGAATGCGGAACTCATCGCGCTCATCGCCGATCACTTTGGCTGCCGCAAGCAGGACGTGGCGATCAAGACGGGTGCAAGTGCTCGGATCAAGCGGGTGACGCTTCCCGACTGATCAAGGCGCTCGTCGCGCCAAAGGCTCAGTTGCAGGCCTTGCCGGCAACGCCCATCTCGATCGCATAGACAGGCACATTCGCGGCATCAGGCATGCCTGCCAGCGAATCCTTCAGGTACAGACGGCTGCGGCCCTGCGCATCGAGCTTGGGCGGCGTGGCCTGGGCAGTGCTGCGCCACACTCGCACGACCGCTTGCTGCGTGGGACAGGCGGCGCTCGGCACCCGCACTTCATCGGCATAGACCCAGCCAGCCTTGCCCTGCGGCTTGACCGATGCGGCATCGACCAATCGGGCGCGTGGTTGGCACCGGGTGCCGGTCGGTACGGCGGCGAAGTCGTACGGCTTGGCGGCATCCCCGGTGAACTTGCCCTGGATGCGCGTGCAGGCTTCCGGGATCACGCGCAGCGTGTGCAGCGCGCCGATCGCTTGTGGCGGGGCGACCGGGCGGCGGGTCTCCGGTTGTTGCTGGCCAGCGGCATGGGCGGTGAGCGCGAACAGGGCGAGGCTGCTCGCCAAGAGCGGGATGCGCATAAGGCGTCCAGATGGCGTGGGATGACGGCAGAGTGTCATGCGCGGGCTGAATCGCTTGCGAGCAGTCGGCGGATGGAGCCGTCGCTGTTCATGTTCTGCCTGCGTCACAGGATGGGCGGTTTTTTGCGCCACAGCAAAGCATTGCCGTGGGCTGTGCCATAGTCGCCGTGTTTTACCGACATTTCCGCACCGAATCTGGGGAGGTTTCATGCTGGAGCAGTACGGTCTCATCCTGGCGCTGGTCTGCGCCGTCATCGCGATTGCCTACGGCCTGTGGGCCGCGGGCTGGATCAACCGGCAACCGGCCGGCAACGAACGCATGCAGGAAATCGCAGGCGCGATCCAGGAAGGCGCGCGCGCCTATCTCAACCG
Source organism: Lysobacteraceae bacterium (assembly GCA_014879375.1). Classification (GTDB taxonomy): domain Bacteria; phylum Pseudomonadota; class Gammaproteobacteria; order Xanthomonadales; family Xanthomonadaceae; genus Solilutibacter. The sequence continues at coordinate 5,086 of JACSSF010000056.1, read as the reverse complement.
CCAATACGTGACCATCGCCATCGTCGGCGTGGTGTTGCTGGTCCTGATCGGCGTCTTCCTCGACTGGTACACGGCGACCGGCTTCCTGATCGGCGCGGTGCTCTCGGGCGCGGCCGGCTACATCGGCATGAACGTGTCCGTGCGTGCCAACGTGCGCACCGCCGAGGCCGCACGCAACGGCATGGGCCCGGCGATGAACGTCGCGTTCAAGGGCGGCGCGATCACCGGCATGCTGGTGGTCGGGCTGGGGCTGCTAGGCGTTGCGGGCTACTGGTACGTGTTGGAGAAGATGGGCCTGCCGCAGGGCAAGGCGCTGCATGCGTTGGTCGGCCTGGCGTTCGGCTCCTCGCTGATCTCGATCTTCGCGCGCCTGGGCGGCGGCATCTTCACCAAGGGTGCGGATGTCGGCGCAGACCTGGTGGGCAAGGTCGAGGCCGGCATCCCCGAGGATGATCCGCGCAACCCGGCGGTGATCGCCGACAACGTGGGCGATAACGTGGGCGACTGCGCCGGCATGGCGGCGGACTTGTTCGAGACCTATGCGGTGACCGTGATCGCGACGATGCTGCTGGGCGGCCTGATGATGGCTACCGCAGGCAAGAACGCGATTCTCTACCCGCTGGTGCTGGGCGGCGCATCGATCATCGCCTCGATCATCGGCGCGGCCTTCGTCAAGGTCTCCGGCAACAAGCCCAACATCATGGGCGCGCTGTACAAGGGTGTGATCATCTCCGCGGTGCTGGCGGCGATCGCCTTCTTCCCGATCACCAAGTCGCTGATGGCCGACAACAGCCACGGCTGGATGAACCTCTATCTCTGCGCGCTGATCGGTTTGGTCCTGACCGGCCTGATCGTCTGGATCACCGAGTACTACACCGGCACCCAGTACAAGCCGGTCAAGCACGTCGCCCAGGCATCGACCACCGGCCACGGCACCAACATCATCGCCGGCCTCGGCGTGTCGATGAAGGCGACCGCGTTGCCGGTGATCGCGGTGTGCCTGGCGATCTGGCTCTCGTACCATTTCGGCGGCCTGTACGGCATCGCCATCGCGGCGACCTCGATGCTGTCGATGGCCGGCATGATCGTGGCGCTCGACGCCTACGGCCCGATCACCGACAACGCCGGCGGCATCGCCGAAATGGCCGAGCTGCCCGCGGACGTGCGCAACGTCACCGATCCACTGGACGCGGTCGGCAACACCACCAAGGCGGTGACCAAGGGTTACGCGATCGGCTCGGCCGCATTGGCCGCGCTGGTGTTGTTCGCCGACTACACCCACAACCTCGAAGCCGCGCATCCGGGGGTGAAATTCGCCTTCGACCTGTCCGACCACCGGGTCATCATCGGCCTCTTGATCGGCGGCCTGATCCCCTACCTGTTCGGCGCGATGGCGATGGAAGCCGTCGGCCGCGCGGCGGGCGCCGTGGTGGAGGAAGTACGCCGCCAGTTCCGCGACATCAAGGGCATCATGGACGGCACCGGCAAGCCGGAGTACGACAAGGCCGTCGACATGCTGACCAAGTCGGCGATCAAGGAAATGATCCTGCCCTCGCTGTTGCCGGTCGTGGTGCCGGTGATCATCGGCATGTTGCTGGGTCCCGAGGCGCTGGGCGGCCTGTTGATCGGCACGATCGTCACGGGCCTGTTCGTCGCGATCTCGATGACCACCGGCGGCGGCGCCTGGGACAACGCCAAGAAGTACATCGAGGACGGCAACTTCGGCGGCAAGGGCAGCGAGGCGCACAAGGCCGCGGTCACCGGCGACACCGTCGGCGATCCGTACAAGGACACGGCCGGCCCGGCCATCAACCCGCTGATCAAGATCATCAACATCGTCGCCCTGCTGCTGGTGCCGCTGTTGCCGGTCAAGATGGGCGATGCCGATGCGGCGACTCCCACCGCCCCGGTTGCCGCCGTATCCAGCGCCGCAAGCGACGGCGCGACGGCGGCCGCGCCCGATGCCTTCGTCACCCATGGCGACGATCGATCGGCCGACATCTACTTCGCCTCCGGCTCCGCGCAGCTGCCGGTCGAGGCGGGTTCGGCCCTGTCCGGCGTGCTGCAGACGATGCTGGCCGATGACGCGACCGAGGCCACCATCGCCGGCTTCCACGATGCCTCCGGCAATGCGGACGTCAACGCGGAGCTGTCCAAGCAGCGCGCGCAGAACGTGCGCGACGCGATGGTCGCCGCCGGCGTCCCGGCCGACCGCATCGACCTGGAGAAACCGGCCATGACCACCGGCAGCGGCGACGCCGCCAGTGCGCGTCGGGTGGAGGTCCGGGTCAGCTACTGACCCGACGGCCCGGCTGGATGGGACGGCGGCCTTCGGGTCGCCGTTTTTTGTGCGCTGCCGCATGGCCGGCTAGAATGCCCGCTTCCCCGCGCACGGAGCCGCCCGATGGGCCTCGACCTCGTTTCCACCGGCAACAATCCTCCCCACGAAATCAACGTCATCATCGAGATCCCGAAAGACGCGGAACCGGTGAAGTACGAGGTGGACAAGGCCAGCGGCGCGATCTTCGTCGACCGCATCCTGTCAACGCCTATGCGCTACCCGTGCAACTACGGCTACGTCCCGCACACCCTGTGCGGCGATGGTGACCCGGCCGACGTGCTGGTGATCCTGCCGCTGCCGCTGGTGCCGGGCAGCGTGATTCGCTGCATCCCGGTGGGCGTGCTGAAGATGACCGACGAGGCCGGCAGCGACGAGAAGATCGTGGCGGTGCCGGTGCCGAAGATCTTCGGCGGCTACGCGCACATCAGCGACATCGGCCAGGTCAGCCCGCACTGGCTGGAGCGCATCGGCCACTTCTTTGAGCACTATAAGGACCTGGAGAAGGGCAAGTGGGTGAAGCTGGACGGCTGGGGCAACGCCGACGAGGCCAAACAGATCCTGCTCGATGCGATGCGCCGCTACAACGACATCCCGGAGGGCGAGAAGCCGAACTTCTGATCGGCAAGCCGCATATCCCCGCAACGAAAAGCCCCGCCAAAGCGGGGCTTTTTGTTATCCGATGCGATCAAGTCGGGCGTATCAGCGCCCCGGGATCGGCAGCGGCTGGCCGTTGCCGGCCTGATACGGGTATTTGCCGAAGATCGCCGCGACCGAGGCATCGATGTCGCTGGCGCGCTGCTCCGGTGTGCGCTTGCTGCCGATGCGACCGATGGCATCGCCCGTCCACACCAAGCGATTCTTGGCCGCATCGACCATATCAAGGGTCAGCGTGCCCTCGGTGTAGTTGCTGACCACGGCTTCGTCATACCAGATCGGGATGGCGACATAGCTGCGCGCGCGATAGCTGTATGCCCAGGTGATGTCCGAACGCGGCATCGAATACACGTCGCTGCGCTCCTGCACCACCGCCTGGAAGTTCACCTTGAGGTCCGGTGCCGTCGCATCGAAGCGATAGCCGCGTGCGTCCATCTCGCGCTGGATGTTGGCCTTGATGCGCTCGCTGATCCAGCTGGAATAGCCGGACTGCTCCATCGCGATGGGCGTATACCAGCCCCAGGTCTTGTACTGGGCGAAGTCGGCGCTCGGGTCGTAGTCGGTGCGCACGCGCGGGCCGGTGGCGCAGGCGGCCAGCACCACACAGGCAGCGACTGCAACCAGGAAGGGACGAATGAAGCGTTGCTGGATGTTCATGGCACTCCCCCGTATTGCTTGAGTTAGTCAGAGTGTAGGCCCGGGCCCGGAACATGGCTTGAATTAGCGCGCCCAGCCGACACCGCGTTGCCACCGGTTCACGCTTGGGGTGGCCGTTGGCGCAGCTTGAGCATGCTGGCCAGCCGCGCCACCACGATGGCGAGGTACATCACGCCGTTCCATTGCTCGATGATGCACAACATGCGTGCGAACGGTGTCAACGGGACGATGTCGGACAGCCCGGTGGCGGAGAAATTGGCGCCGGAAAGGAACAGCAGCTCCACCCAGCTGCGCACCGGCTGACTGCCGTTCGCGGCCATCGGGGTGAACGCCCCGGGCTGCAGCAACTGGGTCGCGACAAACAGCCAGGCATAGGCCTCGACCAGCAACATGAAAGTCGCGGCGGCCGCCCACAGCTCGTCGTTGGTCGTGTGCTCGTCCTGCATCATGTAGGAGATGAGCGAATAGGCCGCGTAAAAATACGTGGCGGCATAGAACAGGCTGCCCGTCACGCCCAATCCCTTTCCGCCATCCAGGCTGTAGGCGCACCACAGGCCCACGGCCAATACCGCCAGCAACGCCGCGAACCAGCCCTCGCGCGGGGAGCGATGCACCATCCACACCACCACGCCCAGCACGCCGACGCTGATCACGCTGGTGGCGATCTGCCCGGCGCGACTGCCATCGGCCAGTGGATACAGCAACAGCGCGAGGAACTGCACCACCAGTAGCGCCCGAGAGGGCGAACGTCGCAACGAGGCGAGGAAATGCACGAAGGGCGCGAGCGTGGGCGATGGCAGCTTCATGGGGCGATGCTAGCGCGGGTGCGTCTATTGCTCGTGATAGACCTTGGCGCCCTGTTCGCGGAATTCGGACGACTTCTCCGCCATGCCGGCCTTGAGTGCGTCTTCCTCGCTGAGGCCGTGCTCGGCCGCATAGTCGCGCACGTCCTGGGTGATCTTCATGCTGCAGAAATGCGGGCCGCACATCGAGCAGAAATGCGCCTGCTTGTGCGCGTCCTTGGGCAGGGTCTCGTCGTGGTATTCCATCGCCCGCTCGGGATCCAGGCCCAGGTGGAACTGGTCCTGCCAGCGGAACTCGAAGCGTGCCTTGGACAGTGCGTTGTCGCGTACCTGTGCACCGGGATGGCCCTTGGCGAGATCAGCCGCGTGCGCGGCGATCTTGTAGGCCATGATGCCTTCGCGCACATCCTCGCGATTGGGCAGGCCCAGGTGTTCCTTCGGCGTCACGTAGCAGAGCATCGCGGTGCCGTACCAGCCGATCATCGCCGCACCGATCGCGCTGGTGATGTGGTCATAACCCGGTGCGATGTCAGTGGTCAGCGGCCCGAGCGTGTAGAACGGCGCCTCGCCGCACTCGCGCAGCTGCTTGTCCATGTTCTCCTTGATCAGCTGCATCGGCACGTGGCCGGGG
>JACSSF010000226.1 GCA_014879375.1 Lysobacteraceae bacterium | reverse complement strand
TACTGGAAGCCGGAGCAGCCGCCGCCCTGGATGTAGACGCGCAGCTTGAGGTCGGCGTTGCCTTCCTCGCTGATGAGTTCGCGCACCTTGGCGGCCGCGGCCTCGGTGAAGGTGAGCGGCGCGTCCAGCTGCTGGTAGCCCGGCGCGGCGGTATCGATCTGCGTGTCCATGCGACAAGGATGGGGGCGCGCGGCCCGCGCATCAAGCGCCGGCGATGTCCTTCCAGTTGAACGCCACCTCGATCGGCTTGCCCTGCGCGGGTTGCAGCTGGACAATCAGCCGGGTCGGCGCAAAGCCCGCCGGCAGGGCGAATTCGCCGCTGATCCGCTGCAGGTAGCGCAATTGGTAGTCGATGCCGGGGGCATTGGGCGCCTGCCGCAACGCTGGCCAGTCCAGCCGCTCCAGCTTGCCGCCGCGGCTGCCTTCCACCGCCAGTCGCAGCTGGCCGCGGCTGGTGCCGGCCTGTTCGCGGCCCTGGGTGAGTGTCAGTTCGAAGCCCCAGACGTTGTCCGCGGCCTGCGGCTGCACGTGCGCGGCGTGCACAGACAGGCCCCTTCGCTGCACGTCGGGGCTGACGAAGCGCTCGTAGAAATCGAGGTCCGCGCGCAGGGCGGCGATCTGCTCGTCGCGCTCGGTCAGGGTGTTCTGCAGGTCCAGCATCGCCTTGCGGCTGATCTGGTCGGATTGGCGCAGGTTGGCGATTTCCTGCTGCACCGCCCCTTGCGCGCCATCCCCTGCATTGACCTGTGCGGCCTGCGCCTGCTGCCGGTAACCGTAGGCGGCCAGCCAGCCCCACAGCGCCAGCGCAGCCACCAGTGCCAGCAAGGCCCATGGCAGCCACGGGCGCTGCGTACGCGATGCGCGATCCGACTCGTTCATCACGTCGTGATACCCCTTAAGCCGCCGTCAAGCAAGCCTGCTGCATATACTCGGCCTGTGCGGCCCGTCGCGGCTGCCTGTGGGGGATGCAACACCATGGCGCTCATCGCTTTGATCGATCTTCCTTCGGTCGACCTGCCTTCCATCACCGTCGGCACGCTGTCGGAGGCGCAGTTGTTCGCGGTCGGCGTGCTGCTGGCATGGCTGGCCGGCATCCGCGTCTACCTGACCGTGTTCGGCGTCGGCATCGCCGGGCTGATGGGCTGGATCGACCTGCCCGAGGCCCTGCAGGCGACCGAGTCGCCGTGGGTGTTGGGCGTGTCCGGCGTGCTGGCACTGGCGGAGTTCTTCGCCGACAAGATTCCAGGCGTGGACAGCGGCTGGGACCTCCTCAATACGGTGCTGCGGGTGCCGGTCGGCGCATTCCTCGCCGCCGCGGCGATGTCGCCCGACGGCAGCCTCGGCCCCGGCGTGCTGGCGACCGGCGCCGGCGTGGCGCTGACCAGTCATTTCCTGAAATCGAGCACCCGCGCCATCCTCAATACCTCGCCCGAACCAGTGACCAACCTCACGGCCTCGGCCGGCGAGGACGTGATGACCGTGGGCGCATTGGCGCTCGCGTTCTCCCACCCGTGGATCGCGCTCGTGCTGGTGGTGACGCTGACGGTGACGTTCGCGCTATTCGTCTGGTGGATCTGGCGCAAGCTGGCACGCGGCGCGCGTCGATTGCTCAATCCCCAGCCTGCGGCGGAGAACCCGCCACTTGAACCACCCCGTTAGAGGGAGGATGCCGGCTAGCGCTCGCTGCCGCCTTCGCCCGACTGGCCCGAGCCGCCGCCGCGATACCCGCAGCCCGGCGGACCGCGTCGGCGCGGACGCTTGGCGCTGAAGCTGCGCACGTCGCGATTAGGCTGCGGCACGGCCTGAGCGCCCGCAATATCACGCGCCAACGGGGCAAGGTGCTGCAGCGCACGCGAATAGACGCCGCGCTTGAACACCACCACGTTCTGCACCGGGTACCAGAAATCCACCCAGCGCCAGTGGTCGAACTCGGGATGATCGGTCAGGTCCAGGCGCACGTCTTCCTCCTGCCCCTTGAGTTGGAGCAGGAACCACACCTGTTTCTGGCCGATGCAGACCAGCCGGTCTCGATGGCGGATGGCGCGCGGCGGCAGGCGATAGCGCAGCCAGCCGGGCGTGGCGCCCAGCACATCGACATGTTCGGGTAACAGGCCGGTTTCTTCGCGCAATTCGCGATACATGGCCTCCAACGGGGTCTCGTCGGAATTCATGCCGCCCTGCGGGAATTGCCAGCCATCCCGGCGTACCCGGCGGGCCCAGAACACCCGGCCATCCGGGTGCATGAGCACGATGCCCACGTTGGGGCGATAACCGTCCGGATCGATCACGACGCGGACTCCTGAAGTTTTGGGGACAAGCCCCGCTGCCCCGAATGTGCCATGCCCGACGCGGGGGGACAAGCCGCCGCCCGGTCGATTGACGATATGGGCGCAAGCGTGCAGAATTGCCGGCTCGCCGCGCTTGCGCGTCGACGGCTATGTAGCTCAGCCGGTTAGAGCACGTCACTCATAATG
>JACSSF010000230.1 GCA_014879375.1 Lysobacteraceae bacterium | reverse complement strand
GATGCGGAAGCCGGTGAACGGGTGGTCGGCCTCGAACACGGTGTCCAGATGGCCGATCAGCAGGAGGCGTTTGCCGCGCCCGTTGCCGTGGTGGGTGGCGATCAGGTGCCCGGCGCGCTTTGTCTGCGTCATCGGCTTCCATTCGACGGCAAAGCCCAGCGCCTCGAACGTCGGCGTCAACATGAGTGCCACGGCTTCCACCCCGGCCGGGTTGTAGGTGCCGCTGTTCTGCTCGACCAGCCGCCCGAGCAGGGCCACCGCATCGGCCTGCCCGGCGTCCACCGCCGCGACGATCTGTCGCTGCGCTGGTGCACTGGCGGATTGGGCGACGGCTGGATAGGGGAGTGCCAGCAGCAGGGTACAGCCGAGGGAGCGAAACAAGGGCATGACGGGCATCCGTGGGAGTGGCCGGATCGAGGGTCGGACCATAACCCAAGCCGTATGGATGGGGGAGCCTGGCTTGAATCACGCCGCGTAAACCGCATTTCAAGCACATTGGGCGCCGGGCCGCCCCACGGGACTGACAGGATTCTTGTATGCGCATGGACAAACTCACCTCGCGTTTCCAGCAAGCGATCGCCGACGCGCAATCGCTGGCCGTCGGGCGCGACAACTCGATTATCGAACCAGCGCACCTGCTGCTGGCCTTGCTGGACCAGCAGGGCGGCGGCACCAAGCCCTTGCTGGCACAGGCCGGTGTCAACGTGCCCTTGCTGCGGGAAAAATTGAACGAGGCGCTGGACCGCCTGCCCAAGGTCAGCGGGCAGGCCGGCAACGTCAGCATCAGCAACGATCTCTCGCGCCTGCTCAACTTCACCGACAAGCTGGCGCAACAACGCGGCGATGCCTTCATCGCCAGCGAACTCTTCCTGCTCGCCGCGCTGGAGGATGGCGGCGATGCCGGCCGCGCGCTGAAGGCGGCAGGGGCCAACAAGGCGCAGCTCGAGGCTGCCATCGACAACATGCGTGGAGGGGAAACCGTGCAAGACGAAAACGCCGAAGACCAGCGCCAGGCGCTGGAGAAATACACCGTGGACCTGACCGCCCGCCACGAGAAGGGCAAGCTGGACCCGGTCATCGGGCGCGACGAGGAAATCCGCCGCTGCATCCAGGTGCTGCAACGTCGCACCAAGAACAACCCGGTGCTGATCGGCGAGCCGGGCGTGGGCAAGACCGCGATCGTCGAGGGTTTGGCCCAGCGCATCGTCAACAACGAAGTGCCCGAAGGCCTGCGCGGCAAGCGCGTGCTCTCGCTCGACATGGGCGCGCTGATCGCCGGCGCGAAGTTCCGCGGCGAGTTCGAGGAGCGCCTGAAGGCGGTGCTGAACGACCTGTCGAAGAGCGAAGGCCAGATCATCCTCTTCATCGACGAGCTGCACACGATGGTCGGCGCGGGCAAGGCCGATGGCGCGATGGACGCCGGCAACATGTTGAAGCCCGCGTTGGCGCGCGGCGAGCTGCACTGCATCGGCGCGACCACGCTGGACGAATATCGCAAGTACATCGAAAAGGATGCCGCGCTGGAGCGCCGCTTCCAGAAGGTGTTCGTCGGCGAGCCGACGGTCGAGGACACGATCGCGATTCTGCGCGGATTGAAGGAGAAGTATGCGGTGCATCACGGCGTGGAAATCACCGATCCCGCCATCGTCGCCGCGGCCACGCTGTCCAACCGCTACATCACCGACCGCCAGCTGCCGGACAAGGCCATCGACCTGATGGACGAGGCTGCCTCGCGCATCCGCATGGAGATCGACTCCAAGCCGGAGGAGCTCGATCGCAAGGAGCGCCGGCTGATCCAGCTCAAGATCCAGCGCGAAGCCTTGAAGAAGGAGAAGGATGATGCCTCCAAGTTGCGGCTGAGCGAGCTGGAAGACGAGATCGCGGTGCTCGAGCGCGAGTACAACGACCTGGAGGAAATCTGGAAGTCCGAGAAGGCGACCTTGCAGGGCGCGACCAGGATCAAGGAGCAGATCGAGGACGCGCGCCTGCAACTGGAGGCCGCACAGCGCCAGCAGGATTTCGCCCGCATGAGCGAGATCCAGTACGGCACGCTGCCGGAACTGGAAAAACAGTTGAAAGCCGCGCAGGAAGCCGAGGCCACCGACTTCCGCCTGCTGCAGGACAAGGTGACCGCCGAGGAAATCGCCGAGGTCGTCTCGCGCTGGACCGGCATCCCGGTCAGCAAAATGCTGGAAGGCGAGCGCGAGAAGTTGCTCAAGATGGAAGAGCACCTGCACACGCGCGTGGTCGGCCAAGAGGAGGCGATCAAGGTGGTGAGCGATGCGGTGCGTCGTTCGCGTGCGGGCCTCAGCGACCCGAACCGTCCGTCCGGTTCGTTCCTGTTCCTCGGGCCGACCGGCGTCGGCAAGACCGAGCTGACCAAGGCGCTGGCCGACTTCCTGTTCGATTCGCCCGACGCGATGATCCGCATCGACATGAGCGAGTTCATGGAGAAGCACAGCGTGGCGCGCTTGATCGGCGC
>JACSSF010000227.1 GCA_014879375.1 Lysobacteraceae bacterium | reverse complement strand
GACGCCGGCGACCAGGTCCATCGCGCCGCCCATGCCCTTGACCATCTTGCCGGGCACCATCCAGTTGGCGAGATCACCCTTGTCGGTGACTTCCATCGCACCAAGGATCGCCAGATCGATGTGACCGCCGCGGATCATCGCGAACGAGTCATGGCTACCGAAGAAACTCGCCCCCAGCACTGCTGTCACGGTCTGCTTGCCGGCATTGATGAGGTCGGCATCGACCTCGGCCTCAGTTGGGAACGGGCCGATGCCGAGCAAGCCGTTCTCGCTCTGCAGCCAGACGTCCATGCCCTCGGGAATATAGTTGGCCACCAGCGTCGGCAAGCCGATGCCGAGGTTCACATAGGCACCATCGGTCAGTTCCTGCGCGGCGCGAAAGGCCATTTCATCGCGGGTCCATGCCATGTCAGTTGCCCTCCGCGCGGACTGTGCGCTGTTCGATGCGTTTTTCAGGGTTCGCGTTCACCACGATGCGATCGACGTAGATACCCGGCAAATGCACGTGGTCCGGGTCGATGTCGCCGATCTCCACCAGCTCCTCAACTTCAGCCACGCAGACCTTGCCGGCCATCGCGCACGCCGGGTTGAAGTTACGCGCAGTCTTGCGGAACACCAGGTTGCCGGCCTTGTCGGCCTTCCATGCCTTGATCAGCGACACATCGGCCTTGAGCGCGGTTTCCAGCACGTACCAGCGGCCGTCGATCTCGCGGGTTTCCTTGCCATCGGCGACGATGGTGCCGTAGCCGGTCGCGGTGAAGAACGCCGGGATGCCGGCACCACCGGCGCGCAGGCGCTCGGCCAGCGTGCCCTGCGGATTGAATTCCAGCTCCAGTTCGCCACCAAGGTACTGGCGCTCGAACTCCTTGTTCTCGCCGACGTACGACGAAATCATCTTCTTGATCTGCCGGGTTTCCAGCAGCTGGCCAAGGCCGAAGCCATCGACGCCCGCGTTGTTGGAGATCGCGGTGAGGTTCTTGACGCCGGAATCGCGCAACGCGGCGATCAGCGCCTCGGGGATGCCGCACAGGCCGAAACCGCCGACGGCGAGTGTCTGGCCATCGGCGACGATTCCATCGAGCGCGGTACGCGCGTCAGGCTGGAGCTTGGATTGACTCATCGGGGGCACCCAAGTTGGACATGCCCCTAGTTTAGCGCGCCGGTTCGCCCGGGCCCGTCTCATTGGCCGAAGGTACAAGGGTCACGCGCGGCCGTAGACGTCATCGAAGCGTTCGATGTCGTCCTCGCCCAGGTAATCACCGGATTGCACTTCGATCAGCTCCACCGGCACATCGGTGGTGTTGCGCAGGCGATGCTTGCTGCCGAGCGGGATGTAGGTGCTCTGGTTCGCGCCGAGATCGAACACCTGGTCGTTGCAGGTCACTTCCGCCGTGCCCGACACCACGATCCAGTGCTCGGCGCGACGCTGGTGGCGCTGCAGGCTGAGCGCAGCCCCTGGCTTGACCACGATGCGCTTGACCTGGAAGCCCGGACCGACGGCCAGCGAATCGTAGCTGCCCCACGGGCGATACACCTTGCGATGATGCAAATGCTCGGTGCGGCTCTCGGCCTTGAGTCGGTCCACCAGCAACTTGACGTCCTGCACGCGATCACGATGCGCGACCAGCACCGCGTCGGCGGTATCCACGACGATCAGATCCCGCACGCCGAGCGCGGCGACCAGCCTGTCATCCGCGGCCTGCAGGTAGCTGTCGTCGGTATCGATCGCGAGGGTGTCGCCCAACTGCACGTTGCCGTCGGCATCGCGCTCGGCCACCTCCCACAACGACGACCACGAGCCGACATCACTCCAACCGCAATCGACCGGCACCACTGCGGCGTTGGTCGCGTGTTCCATCACCGCGTAGTCGATGGAATCGCTCGGACTGGCCGCGAACGCATCGGCATCGACACGGATGAAGTCGAGGTCACGGGTGGCACCGGTGTACGCGGCGCGGGCAGCATCGAGGATGTCGGGCGCGTGTTCTTGCAATGCCTGCAAGTACGCATCGGCGTGGAACAGGAACATGCCCGAGTTCCACAAGTATTCGCCGCTGTCGAGATACGCTTGCGCGCGCTCCGCATCGGGTTTTTCGACGAATGCGCTGATCGAACGGACGGCGCCATCGATGACCTGGCCAATGCGGATGTAACCATAGCCGGTCACCGGTGCATCGGGCTTGATGCCGAAGGTGACCAGCGCCCCGGCATTGGCCTGTGGCAGTCCGGCAACCACGGCATCGCGGAAAGCCCCCTCGTTCCTGATCAAGTGATCGGCCGGCAATACCAACAGCACGCCGGCCGGGTCCTGCTGCAGCACATGCAGCGCAGCCAGCGCGATGGCAGGCGCCGTGTTGCGCGCGACCGGCTCAAGCAGGATGCCGCCACTTTGCATGCCGATGGCCTGGAGCTGCTCACCCACCATGAAGCGATGGTCTTCCGCGCACACGGTGATCACTGGGGCAGCATCATGCATCGCCTTGACGCG
>JACSSF010000194.1 GCA_014879375.1 Lysobacteraceae bacterium | reverse complement strand
AAGAGAGGAATCGAACCTCCGACCTACTGATTACGAATCAGTTGCTCTACCGACTGAGCTACTTCGGCGCGGTAGGCGATTATAGGGCCAGCCCGGCGACGGCATCAATCGACCAGGCGTAGGCGCAGCTCCTTGGGCAGCGCGAAGACCATGTTTTCAGGCTCGCCGTCCAGTTCTCGCCACTGCCCCGCGGTGCCCAGCTCCGACAAGCGCGCCAGCACACCCTGCACCAGCACATCGGGCGCGGACGCACCAGCAGTTACGCCGACCTGGCGCTTGCCGGTCAGCCAGACCGGATCGATCTCATGCGCACCGTCGATCAGGTGGGACTCGACGCCTTCGCGTTCGGCCAGTTCACGCAGACGGTTGGAGTTGGAGCTGTTGGGCGAACCGACCACCAGGATCAGGTCGCACTTCTGCGCCAGCTCGCGCACGGCATCCTGGCGGTTCTGGGTGGCGTAGCAGATGTCGTCGTTCTTCGGCCCTTGCATCGCCGGGAATCGCTCGCGCAAGGTCGCGATGATGTCGCGGGTGTCGTCCACCGACAACGTGGTCTGCGTCGTGTAGGCAAGGTTCTCCGGCTGCGCGACATGGATCAAACGCGCCTGCTCGATGTCCTCGACCAGATGGATGCGCCCGGTCGCGCCTTCGCGCGCCCACTGCCCCAGCGTGCCCTCGACTTCCGGATGGCCCTCGTGGCCGATCAGGATCATGTCGCGGCCCAGCCGGCAATGACGCGCCACTTCCAGGTGCACCTTCGTCACCAGCGGGCAGGTGGCGTCGAAGACTTTCAGGTCGCGCCTGTCCGCCTCGATGCGCACGGCCTGCGAAACGCCGTGCGCGGAGAAGATCACCGTCGCGCCATCGGGCACTTCGTCGAGCTCCTCGACGAAGATCGCGCCACGCTGCTTCAGGTCATCGACCACGAACTTGTTGTGCACGACTTCGTGGCGCACGTAGATCGGGGCGCCGAGCGTCTCGATGGCGCGCTTGACGATCTCGATGGCGCGGTCGACGCCGGCGCAGAAGCCACGGGGGTTGGCGAGCAGGATTTCCATGTCGTGAGCTTACTTCCCCGTCGCTGAATCTTTCTTGCCGCCGATCACGCCGAACAACACCAGGCCGACCGCGCCGGCGACGATCGCCGCATCGGCCAGATTGAAGGCGGGCCAGACATGATCGCCGACGTACCACTTGATGAAGTCGATGACGTGGCCGTGGATCATCCGGTCGATGACGTTGCCAAGCGCACCGCCGATGATCAGCGCATACGGCAGCGCGGTCTTCCAGTCGCCGCGCGGTGTCTTGTACAGCCACCAGATCAACAGCGCGCTGATGGCGAAGGCGAGGATGCTGAAGAACCAGATCTGCCAGCCGCCGCTATTGGCGAGGAAGCTGAAGGCCGCGCCGGTGTTGTAGGTGCGGAACCAGTTCCAGAAACCGGGGATGACGACGATGTCGGTGTATTCCGGCAGCGCGCGCAGCACCCAGGCCTTGCTCCATTGGTCGAGCAGGATGACCAGCACGGACACCCCGAGCCACGACAGCGCGTTGGGTTTTGGTGCGGCCATCAGAACCACCTCCGGTCTTCGCCGGGGCCATCGATGTTGTCGATACAGCGACCGCACAGTTCCGGGTGCTCGTCATGCGTGCCGACATCCGCGCGATGCTGCCAGCAGCGCACGCACTTGGGCTTGCTGGTCGGCGTCGCCATGATCGACGGCGCGGCGCCTGCGGCCTGCACGGTGACATCGCCGCTGATGAAGAAAAAACGCAATTCATCAGCCAGCGGCTGCAGCCAGGCGCGGGTCGGCTCGTCGGCCGATACCACGATCTCGGCCTCCAGCGCCGCGCCGATTTCGCCGGCGGCGCGCATCGGCTCGAGCGTCTTGGCCACGTTCTCGCGCAGGTCGAGCAACTGGTCGAAGCGGGCGGCTGACAGCGGCGCATCATTCGGCAATTCGGCCAGACCCTCATACCACTCGGCCAGCATCACGTTGCCCTGGCGTTCGCCCGGCAGGAAGCGCCAGATCTCGTCCGCGGTGAATGACAGCACCGGCGCGATCCAGCGCGCGAAGGCCTCGATGATGCGATACATCGCCGACTGCGCGCTGCGCCGACCGCGCGAATCCTCGCGCATCGTGTACAGGCGATCCTTGGTGACATCCAAGTACAAAGACCCCAAGTCCACGCTGCAGAAGTTCATCAGCGCCTGCACCACTTCGGCGAAATCGTAGCGGGCATAGGCATCGACGATCTGCTTCTGCAGGAGAGCCGCGCGATGCACGATCCAGCGGTCCAGCGCGACCATTTCATCAGCCGGCAACAAGTCACGTGGCGGATCAAATCCATGCAGGTTGGCCAGCAGGAAGCGCGCGGTATTGCGGATGCGGCGATACGCATCGGCGTTGCGCTTGAGGATTTCCTGCGACAGCGACATCTCCTGCGAGTAATCGGCCGAGGCCACCCACAGGCGCAGGATGTCGGCGCCGTACTGCTTGATGAT
>JACSSF010000046.1 GCA_014879375.1 Lysobacteraceae bacterium | reverse complement strand
GCCGCCATCGCGCAGGTCGTCGCGGTCCACGCTGGTGATGACGACGTACTTGAGGCGCATGTCGGCGATCGTTTCGGCCAGGCGCCGCGGCTCATCGACATCGAGCGGCTTGGGCCGGCCGTGCGCGACATCGCAGAAGCTGCAGCGACGGGTGCAAACCTCACCCATGATCATGAACGTCGCGGTGCCGTGGCTGAAGCACTCGTGGATGTTCGGGCAGCTGGCGTCCTCGCAGACGGTGACCAGACGATTGGCGCGCAGCTTCGACTTCAGCTGCTGGACCGCGTTGCCGGAGGGAATCCGCACGCGGATCCAGCTCGGCTTGCGCAGCACCGGCGCTTCCTCGAAGGTCACCGGACTGCGGCCGATCTTGTCGCCGGCCAGTTGCTTCTCGCCCGGGGTCAGGCTGGCCGGGGCGTCGTCGATGACGGAAAGCGGGATGTTGCGTGGCTCGTTCATGGCGGGATTATCGCACTCCGGCCTTCAGGCGGCCTTGCGCAGGGCGGCGAGCGCGGGCAGGTCCGGCGCGGCCTCACTGACGGGGGCAAGGCCGAATTGCCGGGCGATCTGTTCCAACAGGACGGGCTTGACCGCGTCCATGCCGCCGGGACCGCCCAGGTCCGACATCGACACCACCTCAAGGCCCGCATAGCCGCACGGGTTGATGCGGCGGAAGGGTTCGAGGTCCATGGCGATGTTGAAGGCGAGACCGTGGAAGGTGCAGCCACGACGCACGCGGATGCCGAGCGCGGCGACTTTCGCGCCGTTGACGTACACGCCGGGCGCGCCGTCCTTGCGTTCGGCGCCGATGTTCCATTCGCCCAGCGTGTCGATGATGGCCTGCTCGATCTTGCACACGTAGTCGCGCACGCCGATGCCGAGGCGCTTCAGGTCCAGTAGCGGGTACAGCACGATCTGGCCCGGGCCGTGATAAGTCACCTGGCCGCCGCGATC
The DNA here is from genome assembly GCA_014879375.1 of Lysobacteraceae bacterium. Classification (GTDB taxonomy): domain Bacteria; phylum Pseudomonadota; class Gammaproteobacteria; order Xanthomonadales; family Xanthomonadaceae; genus Solilutibacter. The sequence goes on along the minus strand of JACSSF010000046.1, from coordinate 13,007 downwards.
GACGTGGATGACCGGGATGTCGCCCGGCATCAAGACGTGTTCGTCCTTGCCGGCCTGGCCCAGGGTGAACACCGGGTCGTGCTCGACGAACCAGAGCTCGTCCACGCTGTCGTCGCTGCGCGCGTCGGTGAAACCTTGCATCGCGCGCCAGACCGGCTCGTAGGCGTAACGCCCCAGGTCGCGGACGACCGCCGGGCGGGTGGAGGAGCTGACCGATGCGGTGGCGCAGCTGGCGCCGGTCAGAGCGTCCACTTCACTTCCGGGTGGTCACGCAGCGCCTGATGGGCGGCTTCGTATTCCTCGCGGGTGTCGGCCTTGATGTTGAGCTTGATCGAGACATAGCGGCCGCCAGAGGAATCGCGCACGGCCACGGTCTCGCGCATCACCTCGATGCCGACCTGCTCGAGCAGGCGCGGGATCTCGGTCTCGAGGCCGGCGTTGGCGGGGCCCATCGCGGTGATCTCGAAGACACCGGGGAACTGGAAGCCGTGTTCGGGGTTGTCGGATTGGATGCTCATGCCCCGATTATGGGGTCTGGCGGCCCGCATCCCAAGCCGGGCCCGCGACGGCGCTACACTCCCCCCGTGCAGGGGGATGACATGATCGATCCGAACGCCGTCCATGACGCCATCTTCGCCGGGGACATGTTCCTGGAATACCTGCCGACGGTGCGCCTGGACGATGGGCGCTGCATCGGCTGCGAGGCGCTGGTCCGCTGGCGCCGCGGCGAGGACGTCATCCCGCCGATGGACTTCATCCCGGTCATCGAGGACACGCCGGTGTCGGGCCTGCTGACCTACTGGGTCATCGACACCATGGGCCACGAAATGGGGGAATGGATGCGCCGCTGCCCCGAGGTGCGGGTGTCGGTGAACGTGCCGCCGGAAGTGCTGGGACGCGGCGGCATCGAATACGCCAGCTACAAGGCCAACCTGATGTCGGTGCGCAATCGCGTGGTGCTGGAAATCACCGAGCGCGGCACGCCCGACCGGCTGGGGCTGGAGGAACTGCGGGAAATCGCCGGCAGCGACGTGATGATCGCGATGGACGATGTTGCCGTGGACGAAAACAACCTGCTGGTGCTCTCGCGGGTGCCGGTGGACCTGATCAAGGTGGATCGCGATTTCGTTGCCAGCATCGGCACGCCCGCAGGCGAATCGGCGATCCACCGGTTGCAGGCGCTGATCGGCGTTGGCCGGCACCTGGTCGTGGCCGAAGGCGTCGAGCAGGCCATGCAGGCCCGCCGCCTGCGCGAGATCGGCGTGCAGTTCGCGCAGGGTTGGCTGTTCTCCAGGCCGCTGCCGGCCGCCGAGATGATGGCCTGGCATGCGCGTCATGCGACCGGTGGCACGTTCTTCTAGGCGATGACGGCATCACCCCGGCATCGCGCCCCGATCCACGCCGAGAACGGGACCCGGCGATCGCCGGGGTTTTCCCACCCCCGCGTTGCCGGTAACCTCATGAAAGATCCATCCGCAGCCGGCATCCTCCGGCCAAGTCACTCACAAGGCCCGCCCCGGTGAAAGGGCGACATCCGGCCATCCAGTCCATCACAGGGAGCTCTACATGAATCGCAGCACGCTCTTCGTCGCATCCGCCATCGCCTTGGGTGCCCTCGTCACCAGCCCCCATGCCGCCGCCCAGCGCGCCAGCGCGCAATCCACCCGTGCCGCCAAGACCCAGGAAATCCCTGTCTGCAGCAAGAAACTGGGCACGATCACCGTGCTGGAGCCGCAGGACCACTGGTGGAACGATTACGGCCTGTCCTCGCCCGAAGCGCTGATCAAGCTGTTCGTGAGCAAGTCCAAGTGCTTCACCCTGGTCGATCGCAACAAGGGCTTGGACGCGATGATGGGCGAGCGCGCGCTGGCCAGCAGCGGCGAATTGCGCGGCCGCTCCAACATGGGCAAGGGCCAGATCAAGGCCGCCGACTATGCGCTGGTGCCCGATCTCATCTCGCGCAATTCCAACGCGGGCGGCACCAACATCGGCAGCGCGCTGGGCGGGCTGATCGGTGGCCGCCTCGGCCAGGCCGCGGGCGCACTGGGCCTGAAGAAGAAGACCGCCGACGTGCTGCTGACCGTCACCGACATGCGCTCGTCCGAGCAGGTCGCGATGGCCGAAGGTCATGCCACCAAGACCGACATCAGCTTCGCGGGCGCGGGCGGCGGCATGCTGGGCGGCGCACTGGCCGGCGCGGCCGGCCTGTCCAGCTACTCCAACACCGAGATCGGGCAGGTGATGACGATGGCCTACCTCAACGCCTACACCGACCTCATCAACGAACTCGGCGGCATGCCGTCAAGTGCGTCGGAAAGCAACGCGCAACAGGCGCTGGAAGTGCAGAAGCCGGCCCGCCTGCTGAAATCCGCGGACGGCAAGGGTGGCGCGGTGCGCGAACTCGATCCCGGCATGCTGCTCTACCCCACCGGCAAGAAGCAGGGGATGATGTGGGAAGTCGAGGACGAACTGGGCAACCGCGGCTGGGTCAACTCGACCCTGACTGGCCTGGCGCGCTGATCACGCAACCTGCCGCATCAAGCAAACGGCCCGCGAAAGCGGGCCGTTTGCTTTTGGCATCACCGCGCCGGGCGGGTCAGAGCGAGGCCCACCACATGCGGATCTCGTGCCACAGGCGCTTGAAGAAACCGGCTTCTTCCACCGCCTGCAACGCCACCAGCGGCGCGCTGGCGATTTCCTTGCCGTCCAGCGTCACCTTCACCGTGCCGATCCGCTGGCCCTTGGTGATCGGCGCGACCAGCGTCTTGGGCACGTCCATCGACGACTTCATCTGCGGGTAGCGGCCACGCGGCAGGCTGACGATCAGCGGCTGGGCGACGCCCAGCTGCACTTCGTCGGTCTTGCCCTTCCACACGCGCTGGGTGGCGACCGGCTTGTCGGCATCGTACAAACGGTGGCTCTCGTAGAAGCGGAAGCCCCAGTTGAGCAGTGCCTGCGAATCGACCGCGCGCTGTTCTTCGCTGCTGCCGCCCAGGATCACGCTGATCAGGCGCTGGTCACCGCGCTTGGCCGAGGCCATCAGGCAGTAGCCGGCGCCCGAATGGTGGCCGGTCTTGATGCCATCGACCGAGTTGTCGCGCCACAGCAGCAGGTTGCGGTTGGGCTGGGTGATCGGCCCGACGGTGAATTCCTTCAGGCTGTTGTACGAATACGCACTCGGGAAGTCACGGATCAGCGCGCGGCCGAGTAGCGCGAGATCACGCGCCGAGGACAGGTGACCCGGCGCGGACAGGCCGGTGGCATTGACGAAATGGGTGTTCTTCATGCCGATGCGTTGCGCGTGGCTGTTCATCAGCGAAGCGAAGGCCGCCTCGCTGCCGGCGACGTGTTCGGCCAGCGCAATCGCGGCATCGTTGCCCGACTGCACCACCATGCCGATCTCCATCTGCTCCAGCGGCGCGGACTTGTTGACCTCGAAGCCGCTGTAGCTGCCATCGGTGCCGGCGCCGCCGGTGCGCCAAGCGTTCTCGCTCATCATCACCGGGTCATCGGCCTTCAGCTTGCCCTTGGCAAGTTCGGCGGCGATCACGTAGCTGGTCATCACCTTGGTGATGCTGGCCGGCTCCAATTGCGCGTCGATGTTCTCACCCGCCAGCACCTGGCCGGTCGCGGCATCCATCAGGATCCATGCCTTCGATGCCTTGGGCGCGGGCGCCGGCGGGATCGGCAGCTCACCGCTCGCGACCGCAGAGGGCGGCGGCGGCGTGTTCGGGGTCTGGGCGATGGCCAGGCCAACGAAGGCGGTGGCAAGGGCGACGGGGAACAGCAGGGCATGTTTCATCGTGGGAAGGGTCTCGCGGCCGCGACGGGGCGGCTCAGGGTTCAGGGGGAAAGGTTCATTCGCGCACGACCGAGGGCTGGCCGAAGCCCAGCCCGGCGATGCGCGAGGCCAGCGGTGATACCGCCTCTTCGGCCAGCGGTCCGACACGCAGGCGCCAGATGCGCTTGCCGCCGACGGTGGCATCCTGCAAGCGCGCGCCGGTGACGCCGGCGTTCTGCAACAGCGCCAACGCACGCTCCGCATTGGCCGGGCTGGCGAAGCTGGCGACTTGCAATTGCACGCCGCCGGCGCGAGCCACGGGGGCGGATGCAGCGGCTGGCGCTGCCGTCGTTGCAGGCAGCGGCGCGGTGGTGACCGCTGCCGCCTGCATGGGCTGCGATGACGATGCCGCATCGGGTTTGCCCGGCTTGCCGGTCGCCACGCGCACCTGGCGCGTGCGCATCCAGGCATCGAATTCATCGGCCGTCATCACCCGACCGTCGCGTTGCATGTCGAAGCGATATTCACGCGATGCCACCACGGCCACGCCAGCCGGGGCATCGGGTGTCGTGCCCGGCCGCGCCACCACGATCTCGGCCTGCTCGTCGGCGGTCAGTGCGCGCACCTCGACGTTGGCGGTGCCGCGCTCGCGATAGCCCAGCTTCACCGCGGCAGCATAACTGAGGTCGATCAGCCGGTTGGAATGGAACGGCCCGCGGTCATTCACCCGCACCACCACTGACTTGCCGTTGTCGAGGTTGGTCACCCGCGCAAAGCTTGGCAGCGGCAGGCTGCGGTGCGCGGCGGTGAAGGCGTACATGTCATACACCTCCTGGTTGGAGGTGCGCCGGCCATGGAACTTGTTGCCGTAGTACGAGGCCGTGCCGCGTTCGACGTAACCCTGTGGCTGCTCCAGCACGGTGTAGGACTTGCCCAGCACCTGGTACGGCGAACGATTGCCGTAGCGCGAACGCGGCTCGTCGCGAACCTCCGGTTCGGGGATCGCATCGACGTTGGGGATGTAGCTTGGCACGGTGTCGGCGACGCCCGGCGCGTACAGGCCGCCGGCGACGTAGTTGCCGCGCTTGGACGTGTCTTCCTGCGCCGGTGCATAGGGCGATGTCTTGCCGGATGCCGATGCATGCGCTTTCGCCGCCTCGCTGCGCTTGGCCGATTCCGTCGGTGCCGCGGTCTTCTTCGGTGCACTGCCGCAGGCCGCCAGCGCAAGGCTGAGCACCGCCAGCGGCAGCAGCCGATGCAGCTTCATCAACCGTCCACCCCGGCTCGGATCGCCTGCGCCAGCTGGTGCACGGCCAGCGAATACATCGGCGAGCGGTTGTAGCGGGTGATGACAAAGAAGTTGCCGTAGCCCAGCCAATACTCGCGGCCGGCATCGCCTTCGAAATTGATCACGGTCGCGCCCTCGCGCACCGGTTGGCCGCGCATCGGGCGGTAACCTTTCGCCTCGATCATCGACAGCGTGTGCACCGGCTCGACCGTTTCAGGCGTCCACTCCGGCAGGTTGGGGTCTTTCTCGGCGCGCGCGACGACCGGCTCGCCACGCTGCCAGCCGTGCACGACGAAGTAATTGGCGATCGAGGCGAACACGTCGGGCTTGTGCGTCAGCAGGTCACGGCGACCATCGCCATCACCGTCCTTCGCCCACAGGCGATAGCTCGACGGCATGAACTGGCCCATGCCCATCGCACCGGCATAGCTGCCCTTGAGCTGGGTGATGTCGAGCTGCGGCTCGGCCTTCTGCAAGGCGAAAAGCTGCGCCAGCTCGCCGGCGAAGAACGGCGCGCGACGCGGGTAATAGAACGCCAGCGTGTAGAGCGCATCCAGCACCCGGTAGCTGCCCATGTTGCGGCCGAATTGGGTTTCCACGCCGATGATCGCGACGATGTATTCGGCGGGCACGCCGGTCTCGGCGGCGATCTTGTCCAACGCGGCGCGGTTCTCGCGGTAGAACGCGACGCCGCCGTTGATACGCGCGTCGTTCATGAAGATCGGGCGGTAATCCTTCCACGGGCGGACCGCTTCGGCCGGGCGCGACATGATGTCGACGATGCGCTGCTGGAACTGGGCCTGATCGAGCGTCCGGCGGATATAGGCCGGGTCGATGCCGTAGGTGCGCGCCGTGTAGTCGATGAAGGCGGCCTGCCGCTGCGCCAGCGGGATCGACGGATCGGTCACCGATTCGGGCGCGGTCGGGCGTTCGGCCGGCTGCGCGGGGATCGGCACGCTGGCCGTCGGCGCGGTGGCCGGCGAACTGGGCGATGTGGCCGAGGGCGGGGCTTCGGGCGCCTTGGTCGCGCAGGCGGCCAAAACGAGCGTCAATGCGAGGGGAAGCGTGCGTCGAATCATCGTCGCGAGGTTATCACGCGGTCATCACGCTGCCGAGCCGGCATCGCACATCAGCGCGCCGCGAGTTCAGCCTGCGTGCAAGCGGATAGGGCTCGATCACTTGGCACTGCGACGGCCATGCGCACCCGCCGACATCACCAGGCCCATGCCCGCCAGCCACGCCACCGCTGAGGTGCCGCCGTAGGAAATGAAGGGCATCGGCACGCCCACCACCGGCAACAGGCCGGAGATCATCGCGCCGTTCACCGCGACGTAGGCGAACAGCGACATGCCGAGCGTGCCGGCGACGATGCGCGACCAGCCATCGCGCGCCTCGGCGGCGATCCACAGGCAGCGACCGATCACCAGCAGGTACAACGCCAGCACCACGATCACGCCGACCCAGCCAAATTCCTCCGACAGCACCGAGAACGCGAAGTCGGTGGTGTGCTCGGGCAGGTAATCCAGATGCGACTGGCTGCCCTGCCCCCAGCCCTTGCCGAGCCAGCCGCCGGAGCCGATCGCGATCTTGGACTGCATCAGGTTCCAGCCCTCGCCGAGCGGGTCGTTCTCGGGGTTGAGGAAGGTCAGGATGCGGCCTTTCTGGTAAGGCCGCAGCAGCCAGAACCAGGCAATCGGCGCGATCGCGACGACGCCCGCGATGCCGGCGCCAAACCACCACCACGGCAGCCCGGCCAGGAACAGCGCGAACACGCCGGTCGCCATCACCAGCATCGCGGTGCCGAAATCCTTCTGCAGCAGGATCAGCGCGACCGGCACCGCGATGATCGCGAGCGCGGTGACCGCGGTCGGGAAGCGCGGCGGCAGCACCGAGCGATCCAGGTACCAGGCCAGCATCATCGGCAAAGACAGCTTCATCAGCTCCGCGGGCTGGAAATAGAACACGCCGAGGTTGATCCAGTGGCCACCATGCCGGCCGGTGCCAATGAACAGCACCACGATCAGCGGCAGCAGCGAGAGCACGTAGGCCGCGGGCGACGCGGCGCGCAGGGTGGGCGGCGAGACCCGCGAGATCGCCCACATTGCCGCGAGGCCCACCACGAAGCGCGCGCCCTGCCGCAGCACGAAGCCCATGCCGTCGCCGCCGGCGCTGTACATCACCACCAGGCTCACCGCCATCAGGCCGAGCAGCGCGCCGAGCAGCGGCAGATCCACCGTGCGCAACACCCGCGCCACGACATCGGCCAACCAGCGCAGCAACGGGTTCATGGCGACGTCCCCGCCGCGGGTGGCGCGGACGCCGATGGAGCAGGCATAGCAGGTTGTTGCGAGGCCGGGATGCTGGCGTCACGCGCGGTCTCGGCCTCGACGCCTTCGGGCAGCTTGCCGTCGATCCAGGCATCCAGGATCTTGCGCGCGATCGGCGCCGCGGTGGACGCGCCATAACCGCCGCCCTCGATCGCCACCGCCACCGCGATCGTCGGGTCGTGGGCCGGCGCGTAGGCGATGAACAGCGCACGATGGCGAAGATGCATCGGCAGGCTCTTCGGGTTGATCGCGCCCTGCCCATGCCGTCGGCTGACCACCTGTGCGGTGCCGGTCTTGCTGGCGATCAGATAATCCAGGCCATAACGGATGTTGGTCGCGGTGCCCGGGCCATGCACGGTGGCGATCATGCCTTCGCGCACCGCTTCCAGATGCGCGGGGCTGTTGCTGATGCGCACGGGCTCGGGTTGCGCGGTGGCCAGCCACGGCGCCTCGAAGCCTTTGCGCATGTCCTGGACCAGGTGTGGGCGGCGCAAGTAGCCGCCATTGCCAAGCGCGGCGGTCGCCTGCACTAGTTGCAGCGGCGTCACCTTCCAGAAGCCCTGGCCGATGCCGCTGATGACGGTGTCGCCCGGATACCAGCGGCCCTGCTTCGGCGCGTTCTTCGCCTTCCACGCCGGCGATGGCAGGATGCCGCCGATCTCGCCCGACAGGTCCACCCCGGTCGGTTTGCCGAAGCCGTAGCGATCCATGTACTCGTCGAACCGGGCGATGCCCATGTCGAGCGCCAGCCGGTAGTAATACGTGTTGACCGACTCGTAGATCGACTTGCGTAGGTCCGTCCAGCCATGGCCGCCGCGATGGGCGTCGCCGTAGCCGCGCCGCTGGCCGCCGACGTAGAACATGCCGGTCGAAAGCGTCTTGTCCTCCGGCGTGCGCAGGCCGCTGTCGAGGCCCGCCAGCGCCAATATCGGCTTGATGGTCGAACCCGGCGCCACGCCGCCCAGCACTGCGCGGTTGAACTGCGGCCGCGAGGGATTGTCGTTGAGCGCCTTGTAGTCGGCATGCGAGATGCCGTTGACGAACAGGTTCGGGTCGTAGCTGGGCAGGCTGACCAGCGCGAGGATTTCGCCCGTGCGCGGATCGACCGCGACCGCCGTGCCTTCCAGCTCGCCGAAGGCTGCCACCATCGCGCGCTGCAGGTCGACATCGATCGACAGGCGCAGGTCGGTGCCGGGTGTCGCCGGTACCACGCCCAGCGTGCGGATCGCGCGGCCATCGGAGTTGGTCTCGATGCGTTCAAAGCCCACGCTGCCGCGCAGCGCATCCTCGTAATAGCGCTCCAGCCCCGTCTTGCCGATATGGCTGAAGGCCGCCGCGGTCTCGTCCAGCCGCTCGCGGTCGCGCGCATCGACGCGGCCGACATAACCGACCACGTGCGCGAACAGATCGCCGTAGGGATACACGCGACTGAAGTACGGCACCAGGTCGATGCCCGGATACTGCCAGCGATCCACCGCGAAACGCGCGATCTCGTCCTCGGTCAGGCGCAGCTTGAGGGTGATCGGGCGATGCCCGCGCGCCGACTTGCGCGCCTCGGCGAAGGCCTCGAGGTCTTCCGGCGTGAACACGATGACCTTGGAGATGCGCGCGAGCATGTCATCGAGGTTGCCGGCGCGGTCGGGCGTCACGTCCAGGCGAAACGCGGGAATGTTGTCCGCCAGGATGCGGCCCTTGCGGTCATAGATCAGCCCACGGCCCGGCACGATCGGGCGCGGCTTGATCCGGTTGGCCTCGGCCTGCTCGGCATAGTGCGCGTGCTGCACCACCTGCAGGCGGAAATACCACGCCGCCAGCCCAAGCAGGCTGGCCGCGACGATGACGAAACCGAGCATCGCGCGGCGCCGGAATTGCTCGGTCTCCAGCGCGCGATTCTTCACCCAGCGACGGCCGCCCCTCCACATCGCCTAGCTCCGGCCGCGGCCACGCCGCAGCGCGTCCAGCAGCACGAACACCGGCCCCCACATCACCGCGCCGGTCAGCGGCGAGAGCCAGTACATCGGATCCGCCTGCGGCGCGCCGGCCAGCAGGTGGACGATGGCCGAGACGATGCGGTCGTTGATCAACAAGGCGCACATCACCAGCGCCTGCTGCCAGATCGGGAAGAAACGCAGGCGGGTACGGAAGCGATCAAGGATGAAGGCAAGGATCACCATGCGCAGCGCCTGTTCGCCGAGGATTGCGCCCTGGGCGACATCCGCCAACAAGCCGGCCACGAACGCGAAGCCCAGACCCGCGCGATCCGGGTTTTCCAGCACCCAGTACGCCACCACCAGCGCCAGCCAGTACGGGCGCAACGGCGCCATCAACTCGGGCAGCGGCAGCAGTGCCAGCAGGATCGCCAGCACCACGCTCGCGAACATCCAGCCATAGCCGGTCTGACCGCGCTTCATCGGGCAGGCTCCGTCGCGGGCGATGGCGATGGCGGCGTGATCGTTGGGTTGGCTTGTGGCGTGGGCGATGCAACATCCCCCGCCCCGCGCGAATCCTGTGCCGCCGGGTTGGTCGCCGCGGATGATGCAGGTTGGGCCATCGTCGAAGACGAGGCCTGATTCGTGCCGATGGCCGCTTCCTCTGCCACCGGCGCGACCGGCAGCGGCTTGCGCACCTGGCGCAGCAGCAGCACTTCGCGCCCACGATCCAGCCCCGCGGCGGGCAGCAGCGCGCCAGTCAGGAAGGCGCGGCTGTCATCGGGGCGCAGCGCCTCCACCGTGCCGACCTTGAACCCCGGCGGGAAACGCCCGCCCAGCCCGGAGGTCTGCACCACGTCCCCAACGCGGATGTCGGCCGTGCGCGCGACGTTCCCCAGCGCGATGCCATCGCCGCGCCCGTAGGCCACCAGGCGCACGCCGCTGCGCGCGACTTCCACCGGCACCGCGTGGTCGGGATCGGTGAGCAGCAACACCGTCGAGGTACCCGGCTGCACGGCGATCACCTGGCCCAGCAGACCGCCGGCATCCAGCACCACTTGGCCCAGGCGCACGCCCTGGCGGCTGCCGGCATCCAGCACCAGGCGTTGGCGGGTGGGATCAAGGTCGATGTCGAGGATCGGCGCAAGCTGCACCTCCAGCCCGCCCTGCTCGGCCACGCCCAGCATCGCCCGCAGCCGTGCGTTCTCGCTGGCCGCCGATTCCAGCCGCGCCACTTGTGCACCCGACATCAGCAAGGCGTTGCGCAGCACGCGGTTGTCGCTCGCCAGTTGCCCGCGGGTCACCGCATCACTGCGGACCTTCTCGCCCAGGCGCGCCGGCAACCCGGCCACCTGCCACAGCGGCTGCACCAGCAGCGTGGTCGCCTGGCGGACCTGCCGCAGCCAGCCCAGGCGCTGGTCCAGGAACACCAGCGACAAGGCCAGCGCCAGATAGCCCAGCAGGCGCAGGCTGCCGGCGATGTCTTGCGGACGGGATGCTGGGGAACCTGCGTACGGCGGCACGATCTGGGTCTGGTCCGGTTCGGCGGATGGAATGCGGTGCTTGCAGCTTAGCGACCCTCCCCGTGGGCCGCGCGGCCCGCTCGCGGCGGGCCGTCATCGATCAATCGTGGGGGAAGAACTCGTTGCCGTGCTTGTCGAGCAGTTCCAGCGCACGGCCACCGCCACGCGCGACGCAGGTCAGCGGATCGTCGGCGACCATCACGTGCAGGCCGGTTTCATCCGACAGCAGGCGGTCCAGGTCGCGCAGCAACGCGCCGCCACCGGTCAGCACGATGCCACGTTCGGCCACGTCCGCGCACAGTTCCGGAGGGGTCTGCTCGAGCGCCTGCTTGACCGCCGCGACGATGCCCGAGAGCGGCTCGCGCAGGGCATCGAGCACTTCGTTGGAATTGATCTTGATGACCTTGGGCACGCCCTCGGCGAGGTTGCGGCCGGAGATTTCCATCTCGCGCACCTGCTGCTGCGGATAGGCGCAGCCGATTTCCAGCTTGACCCGCTCGGCGGTGGCTTCACCGATCAGCATGCCGTGGTGGCGACGCACGTAATTGATGATGGCTTCGTCGAAGCGGTCGCCGCCGATGCGCACCGACTGCGAATACACGATGCCGTTGAGCGCGATCACCGCGACTTCCGTGGTGCCACCGCCGATGTCGATGACCATCGAGCCGTAGGCATCGGTGACCGGCATCCCGGCGCCGATCGCCGCCGCCATCGGCTCCTCGATCAGCGACACGTCGCGCGCGCCGGCCTCGAGCGCCGATTCCTTGATCGCGCGCTGCTCGACCTGGGTCGAGCCGCACGGCACGCAGATCAGCACGCGCGGGCTGGGCTTCAAGAAACGGCTCTTGTGCACCTTCTTGATGAAGTACTTGAGCATTTCCTCGGTATAGGTGAAGTCGGCGATCACGCCATCCTTCATCGGCCGGATGGTGGTGATGTTGCCCGGGGTGCGACCCAGCATCTGCTTGGCTTCCGAGCCCACCGCCGCCACCGACCGCGCCGCGCCCGACAGCCGATCCTGCCGCACCGCCACCACCGACGGCTCGTTCAGGACGATGCCCTGCCCGCGCACGTAAATCAGGGTGTTGGCCGTGCCCAGGTCGATGGACAGGTCGTTGGAGAACATGCCGCGCAGCTTTTTGAACATCGGGTCGGGGCTCGTGTGGGGGCGTGGGGGAAGCGTGCCAGTCTAGCGAAAACCAGCCGCGGCGGCGTTCCGGAATCGTTATTTTTCACCGCTTTTCGTGGCCCTGCAGCCCCGCAGCGGCTACCCTATGCCCATCCTCGACGAGCAATGTCATGTCCGTACTCATTTGCGGTTCCCTGGCCTACGACACCATCATGGTCTTCCCGGACCAGTTCAAGAACCACATCCTGCCGGACAAGGTGCACATCCTGAACGTGTCCTTCCTGGTCCCGCGGATGCGCCGCGAGTTCGGCGGCTGCGCCGGCAACATCGCCTACAACCTGCATCTGCTCGGCGGAAAGCCGCTGCCGATGGCGACGGTCGGGCAGGATTTCGGGCCCTACCGCGCCCATTTCGAGTCGCTGGGCATCCCGCTTGAACACGTGAAAGAGCTGTCGGATAGCTACACGCCGCAGGCCTTCATCACCACCGATCACGACAATAACCAGATCACCGCCTTCCACCCCGGCGCGATGGGCGAGAGCCACCTCAACCACGTCCGCGACGTGCCCGGCGTGACGCTCGGCATCGTCGCCCCGGACGGGCGCGAGGGCATGTTGCAGAACGCGCGCGAATTCTTTGATGCCGGCATTCCCTTCATCTTCGACCCGGGCCAGGCGATGCCGCTGTTCAGCGGCGAGGAATTCCGCGAATTCGTCCGCCAGGCCGATTACGTCATCACCAACGACTACGAATCCAACCTGCTGCAGGAGCGCACCGGCTGGAACGAGCGCGAGATCGCGCGACAAGTGAAGGCGTTCATCGTTACCCGCGGGCCGAAGGGCTGCGACATCTTCCACGACGGCATCAGCGTCAACGTGCCGCCGGCGCAGGAGGAAGCGGTGGTCGATCCGACCGGCTGCGGCGACGCGTTCCGCGCCGGCCTCATCTACGGCATCCAGAATGGCCACGACTGGCCGACCATCGGCCGCATCGGCAACCTGATGGGCGCGCTCAAGGTCTGCCACCACGGC
>JACSSF010000089.1 GCA_014879375.1 Lysobacteraceae bacterium | reverse complement strand
TTGAAGCCCTGGCGCAGCTCGCCGGAACTGCCGGAGGGGATGTAGAAGCTGACCACGCTGAGGTTGCCGTAACGCGCCTCGATGTAGCGGCCTTCGTCGTCGAACGGCGCCCAGTCCAGCGCCGTGCGCACTTCGTCGGGCTCACGTTTGCTGTAGATCGCCACGCCGCTGTAGCCCTTCTTGGTCGTCGCATCGCGGAAGAACGCGTGGTAGCCCTTGGGCAGGTAGTCGGGTTCGCGCAGCTGCGCTTCCTGTGCCTTGGTCTCCTGCACGCACATCACGTCGATGTCGTGCGCGGTGAACCAGTCGAAGAAACCCTTGCTGGCCGCCGAGCGCAGGCCATTGGCATTGAAACTGAGGATGCGCATGCAAGCTGCCGTGGGGATGTGGGACGATGATAACAACGCCGCCACTGGCCGCCGCAGATGTCTGCCCCCGTGCTGATCCACGTCGCCCCCGTCACCCCGACGCTCGCCCCCGGCGTGCGGGCGGTGCAGGTGTGGCCGACGCAGGCGCAATACGTCGGCAACACCGCATTCAACTTGCAGGATGCGGAGAACGACCCGCTCTCCGAGCCGATGGCGATCCTGTCCAACGGTCGTGTCATCGGTTTCTATCGGCTGGATTTCGCCCCCCATGCGGTGCTTGGGCGCAGCCTGGGCACGCCGCACGCCGGCATCCGCGCGTTCTGCATCGACCATCATGAACAGGGCCGAGGCCACGGCATTCGCGCCGTCACCGCGCTGGCCGACGATCTGCGCAAGCGCCATCCGGATCGCCGCCTGCTGGCGTTGGTGGTGCATGCCAGCAACCGCATCGGCATCGCCACCTACAAACGCGCCGGCTTCATTCACAATGGCGAGTATGTCCCCGGCGGCCGCGCCGGCCCGCAACTGGTGATGCTGCGCTACCAACCCGTCCCATGACCGACCACCGCACCCGATTCCTCGATGCCGCGCTGCGCGCCGACGCCCTGCGCTTTGGCGAGTTCACCCTCAAGTCCGGGCGCATCAGTCCGTACTTCTTCAACGCGGGCCGGTTCGACTCCGGTGCCGCGCTGGCGACGCTCGGGCGTACCTATGCCGATGCGATCCAGTCGTCCGGCGTGGCGTTCGATGTCGTGTTCGGCCCGGCCTACAAGGGCATCCCGCTGGCGACGGCGCTGGCCTGCGCGCTGGCCGCCGATGGCTTTGATGTGCCGGTGGCGTTCAATCGCAAGGAGGCCAAGGCGCATGGCGAAGGCGGCCGGCTGATCGGCGCGCCGATGGCCGGCCAGCGCGTGTTGATCGTCGATGACGTGATAACCGCCGGCACCGCGATCCGCGAGGCACTCGGCCTGATCCGCGAGGCGGGCGGCATCCCCGCCGGCATCGTCATCGGCCTGGACCGGCAGGAAATCGTCAGCGAGGAGGACCGCCGCTCGGCCGCGCAGGGCGTCGCCGAGGAGCACCGGATTCCCGTGATCGCCGTCGCAAGCCTGTCCGACCTGCTTGATTTCTCGGCGCAAAGGCCTGAACTTGAAGGCCATCGCGAGGCGCTGGCCGATTATCGTCGCCGCTTCGGTGCCGCGGTCTAGGTTGTTCTGGGGGGAACACGCATGAAACCTGTCCATCTCGTCGTCTTGGGGCTCGCGGTGCTCGCCGCGCCGGTCATCGCCCAGACGCAAGGCGCGACCACCAAGAAGCTGTACTGCTGGGACGAGGGCGGCCGCCGCGTCTGCGGCGATGCGCTGCCCACCTCGGCGGTGAACAGCGCGCGCACCGAGATCAGCAAGACGGGTATGCCAGGCGCCCACATCGACCGTGCGCTCACGCCCGAGGAACGCGCCGCGCAGGCCGCGCAACAGGCCCAAGTGCAGGCCCTGGCCGATGCCGCCGCGGCCGAGGCACGCAGCAACAACGCGCTGGCCGAATCCTACGAGTCCGAGGACGCGCTGCGGCGCGCCTTCAACATCCGTTACGAGCTGGTGGACGAAGGGATGAAAACCTCGCGACTCGCCATCCAGAACCAGCGCCAGGCCCTGCTGCAGATGCTGCAGGCCGCCGCCGATGTCGAAATGAAGAACGGCAAGGTGCCGGCCCGGCTGGCGCAGAACGTGATGACCCAGCGCGCCTCGGTGGTGGATGCGGTGGAGAGCTACCGCATCCAGCAACAGGAGCGCGTCGAGCTGGACGGCAAGCTGGAGGATGCGCTGGTCCGTTATCGCAAGGCCAAGGGGCTGGACCCGGCGACCGGGCAGGCGCCCGCAGCCCCGCCGGCCCCGTTGGAAGCCCAACCCCCGGGCTGACCCATCGGCGGCAGACGGACTGATCTGCCGCTCAGAACGGGAGCGACAAATCCGGATCCAGTTCCAGCAGGCGCGCGCGGAAGACCTCTTGGATGCGCGCGAGCGCGGCTTCGTCATCGGCCTCGAAGCGCAGCACCAGGATCGGCGTGGTGTTGGATGCCCGCACCAGGCCCCAACCATCGGGCCAGTCGGCGCGCAATCCGTCGATGGTGGTCGCACGCGCGCCCTCGAAATCACCCAAGGCGACGAAGCGCTGGATGAAGGCGTGCGGGTCGGGCGTCGGGATCTTCAGCTCCGGCGTGCTGACGCCTTCGGGGATCTCGGCGAACACCGCGTCGGCATCCTCGTCGCGCGCGGCGAGGATTTCCAGCAGGCGCGCGGCCGAATAGATGCCATCGTCGAAACCGAACCAGCGCTCCTTGAAGAAGAAGTGGCCGCTCATTTCGCCGGCCAGCTCCGCTTCGGTTTCACGCATCTTGGCCTTGATCAGCGAGTGTCCGGTCTTCCACATCAACGGGCTGCCGCCGTGGCGCAGAATGAACGGCATCAACGCGCCGCTGCACTTCACGTCGTACACGATCACCGCGCCCGGCTGGCGGTCCAGCACGTCGGCGGCAAACAGCATCAGCAGGCGGTCGGGGAAGATGTTGGCGCCACTCGGGGTGATCACGCCGAGGCGATCGCCGTCACCATCGAAGGCGAGGCCGATGTCGGCGCCGTGTTCCTCGACGCTGCGGCGCAGGTCCTCGAGGTTGTGCGGCTCGCTGGGATCGGGATGGTGGTTGGGGAAGGTGCCGTCGATTTCGCAAAACAGCGGGATCACTTCCGCGCCGATCGCCTCCAGCACGCGCGGGCCGAGATCGCCGGCCGCGCCGTTGCCGGCATCCACCACGACTTTCAGCGGACGGGCGAGCTGGATGTCGGAAGCCACGCGCAGCACGTAATCCGGTGCCATCTGCCGTGTTTCCATCTGGCCCGGCTGCGTCGCGCGATGCAGGCGGCCACCGACGATGCGCTGGTAGAGATCGGTGATGGTTTCGCCCGAGAGCGTCTCGCCGCCGACCACGATCTTGAAGCCGTTGTAGTCCGGCGGGTTGTGGCTGCCGGTCACCGCGACGCACGAGCCGCCTTCTTCCTGCGCGGCGGCGAAATACACCAGCGGCGTCGGCGCAAGGCCAATGTCGATGACGTCACGGCCGGTGCTGCGCAGGCCTTCGATCAGGGCGCCCGCGAGTTCAGGGCCGGACAGGCGGCCATCGCGACCGACCACGATTCGCTGCAGGCCCTTCTCGTGCATCAGCGTGCCGATCGCCTGGCCGATGGCGTAGGCGACATCGGTATTGAGCGTTTGCCCGACCACGCCGCGGATGTCATAGGCACGGAAGATGCCGGCATCGACCGCAGTCACTTCGGCCAACGGCATCGGTGCGCGCAGGGGCAGGTCATCGTCCAATACCGGCGGGGGGGGCATGTCGCCACCCGTGGCCGCCAGCGGCACTGAATCGGGCACGACCGGCGGCGGCGCAGCGGCGGCTTCGATGGCCACGGCTTCTTCCAGCGTCGGCGCGGCCACCTCGCCTTCGACCTGCGGGCCACGACGACGCAACTTCGGCCACGCCATCGCAACGCCGGCCGCAGCCAGCAGCAACAGGCCCACGATCAGGCTGGCCAGGCCGCCCAGACCGAACGGGCCGGCGCTGACCGAGGGCGTCGCCGCGGCCACGCGCAGATTCGTGCCGGGCACCTTGCTGCCCTGCGACTCGGCATTGTCGGCCAGGGCCACGTCACCTTTTTCCGCGACCGTGGTATTGCCCTGCCGCAGGGCGAGATAGCCATTGCCGGGTTTGGCCGCGGCGAGCGCCGCCTGCAATGGCTGTAGCGGATACACCGCCAGGGCCACCTGGCCGCGCGGCAGCGGCGCGGCCGCGACCAGCGCATTGCCTTTGCCCGCGCGCGCCACCTGCACCTGCGGCTTGCCGCTGGCAATCACGGCCTCGACCACCGCCAGCTTGCCGTAGCCCGTCGCCGGCAAGCCCGCATAGGCCGTCTGCAGATTGGCCGGGAACAGCTGGGTGTCCTGCGCCCCCTTGGCGGCGCTGGCGAAGGCCGCTTGCACCGCAGCCGGGTCGCTGCCGGCGGCAGCCGTTGCGACCGCCGGTGCAGCTGCGGCATCGGCGACGCGCTTTTTCGCCTGAGCGAATACTTGCCCGACTTTCTGCGCCACCTCGTCACGCTGGCCGGCCAGGGCGGTAGTCGCGGCGCTGGCGCGCCACTGGTTGATCGCGGCCCACAGGAACCACAAGGCCAGCAATCCGGCGCCGATCGCCAGCAAGGGCCGGACCGAATTGATCGATCCGGGCTGCAGCGACAACTTGGGCAACTTGATGTTCTTTGCGCTCATGGTCCTGTCCGTCATTGCACGCCGGTATGGCCGAAACCGCCAGCCCCGCGCGCGCTTGCCTCGAATTCATCCACCACCTGCAAGGTGGCGCGCACCACCGGCAGCAAGACGAGCTGCGCGATGCGATCCCCAGGTTGCATCGTAAAAGCCTCGCGGCCGCGGTTCCACACGCTGATCATCAGTGGCCCCTGGTAATCGGCATCGATGAGGCCCGTGCCGTTGCCCAGCACGATGCCATGCTTGTGGCCCAGACCTGAGCGCGGCAGGATCACCGCGCACAAGGCAGGGTCGGCGATGTGCACGCTGATCCCCGACGGCACCAGCGCGGCATCGCCGGGCGCCAGCAGCAGCGGCGCGTCCAGCGCAGCGCGCAGGTCCAGTCCCGCGCTCGCCGCGGTGGCGTAGGACGGCAGCGGCCATTCATCGCCAAAGCGCGCGTCCAGCACTTTCAGTTGCAGGGTGTGATGCATCAAGCGAGTTCCTTGTCGATGAGATCCAGCAGCAGGACCGCGATGTCCGCCTTCGGCGCGGGGCCAAGCGTCGCATCGCCGTCTTTCCAGAACACCTGCAGCGTATTGTCGTCGGCCTCGAAGCCGCTGCCCGCCATGCCCACCCGGTTCGCACAGATCATGTCGATGCGCTTGGCCGCCAGCTTGCCGCGTGCGTAATGTTCGATGTCGTTCGTTTCCGCGGCAAAGCCCACCACCCGCCGCGGTCGCAGGGCATGTGCGGCGACATCAGCCAAGATGTCGCGCGTGCGCACCAGTTCCAGCGTCAGCGTCTCGCTGCCGGTTTGTTTCTTCAACTTGGTGCTGGAGAACGTCTGCGGGGTGAAATCCGCGACCGCCGCGGCGCCGATGTAGATCGATGCGGGCAAGGCCGATGTCACCGCCTCGTGCATATGCGCGGCGCTGCGCACGTCGATGCGTGTCACCCCTTCGGGCGTCGGCAGGTGCACCGGGCCGGCGACCAGCAGCACTTCCGCGCCACGGCGCGCGGCCTCGGCCGCGATCGCGAAGCCCATCTTGCCGCTGGAGCGATTGCCGATGAAGCGCGCTGGGTCGATGTCCTCGAATGTCGGCCCCGCGCTGACGATCACCTTCATGCCGGTCAGGCTCACTTCGCGGCCCCGAACAACGCATCGACGATCTCGTCCGGCTCGCTCATCCGCCCCGGCCCGGTTTCGCCGCAGGCCTGTGCGCCGACGCCCGGCCCGATCACGCTCACCCCGCGCGAGACAAGTGTGTCGATGTTGGCTTGGGTCGCCGGATGCAGCCACATCCGGTGGTTCATCGCCGGGGCGACAAAGATGGGCGAGGTGGTGGCGAGACACAATGTCGAGACGAGATCGTCGGCGAAACCATGCGCCAGCTTGGCCAAGGTATTCGCCGTGGCGGGCGCGATCACGATGGCATCCGGCCAGCGCGCCAGCTCGATGTGGCCCATCGCGGCTTCCGCGGCTTCATCCCACAGGCTGGTCCGCACCGGCTTCCCCGATACCGCCTGGAAAGTCGCCCGGCCAACGAAATGCTCGGCGCCTTCGGTCATCGCCACCTGCACGTCGATGTCGCGCGCGCGTAACCGGCGCACCACCTCGACCGCCTTGTAGGCCGCCACGCCGCCACACACGCAGAGCAGGACCCGCTGAAGGGAAGGCGCATTCACGATCAGGGAATTCCTACGCCGATTCGGGCGTCCAGCTTACCCGATGCGGGTTTTTCCCCGATGACGCGCGGACACCGGAATCTGCAGTGTGTTGGTCATCTTCCCCCGATACGGTGACCGCATGCACATCCGCGACTGGCCCCGTGACGAACGTCCGCGTGAAAAGCTGCTCAAACAGGGCGCGGTCGCCCTGTCGGATGCCGAGCTGCTGGCGCTGTTCCTAGGCTCCGGCCTGCGCGGGGAAGACGCGGTCGCCACCGCGCGCGGCATGTTGGCCGCCCACGGCCCGCTGCGCGCGCTGCTGGAGCGCACGCCTGACGAGCTTGCCAAGCTGAAAGGCATCGGTCCGGCGCGCGCCTGCAAGCTCTCCGCCGCGCTGGAGCTGTGCAGCCGTTTCATGGCGGCAGGCCTGGCCCGTGGCGATGCGATGTCGGATCCGGCCGCGGCCGGCCGTTACTTCGGCCAGCGCCTGCGTGGGCGCGTCAGCGAGGTCTTCGCCGCGCTGTTCCTCGACAGCCGCCACCGCGCATTGGCGTTCGAGGAACTGTTCACCGGCACCATCGACGGCACCGAGGTCCACCCGCGCGAGGTCGTTCGCCGCGCCCTGGCGCACAACGCGGCGGCGGTGATCGTCGGCCACAACCACCCGAGCGGCCATCCCGAGCCCAGCCATGCCGATCGCGCGGTCACTGCCAGCCTGAAGCAGGCGCTGACCCTGGTGGATGTGCGCCTGCTGGATCACTTCGTCATCGCCGACGGGCCGCCGGTGTCGCTGGCGGCGCGCGGCTGGGTGTAAGCAGGGCGAGGGGCGGCGGTTCTCCAGCGCCACCCCTCGTCCTGCGGTTTTTCGTGCCCCTGCCTTAAACTAGGCGGCCAAACCTTCGCGCTGTGTGTCAGTGAAAGCCCAACTCAAGTCCCTGGTCGACCAGGGCATCGCCGCCCTCCGTGCCGCTGGCACTCTGCCCGCCGACGCTGCCACGCCCGATTTCGTGATCGAGCGCCCGCGCGACGCGAGCCATGGCGATTTCTCCACCAATGCCGCGATGACGCTGGCCAAGGCCGCGCGCGGCAATCCGCGCCAACTGGCGCAGGCGCTGGTGGATGCGCTGCCGGCAGACCCGGCCATCGCCAAGGTCGATATCGCCGGCCCGGGCTTCATCAACTTCCATCTGGCCCCGGCTGCCTGGCATGGCGTGGTCCGCACGGTGCACGCGCAGGGCGATGGCTTTGGCCGCAACGACAGTGGCGCGGGCCAGACGGTGGGCGTCGAATACGTCTCCGCCAACCCGACCGGCCCGCTGCATGTCGGCCATGGCCGCGCCGCCGCAATCGGCGACTCCATCGCACGCGTGCTGGCCGCGAATGGCTGGAACGTGGTGCGCGAGTTCTACTACAACGATGCCGGCGTGCAGATCGAGAACCTGGCCAAATCGGTGAAGGCGCGCATCGATGGCCATGCGCCGGGCGATGCCGACTGGCCCGCCGATGCCTACAACGGTGACTACATCGCCGATGTCGCCTCGGCCTACCTGTGCGGCGACAGCGTTGAAGTCGAAGGCGAGGCCATCACCGGTGCCAAGGATCCGAACGACATCGACGCGATCCGCCGCTTTGCCGTCGCTTGGCTGCGCCGCGAGCAGAACGCGGACCTCGAAGCCTATGCCGTCGGCTTCGACAACTACTTCCTAGAATCCTCGCTCTATGTCGATGGCAAGGTCGAAGACACCGTCGCGGAACTCATCAAGCACGGCCACACCTACGAAGAAGGTGGCGCCCTGTGGCTGCGCACGACCGATTTCGGTGACGACAAGGACCGCGTGATGCGCAAGTCCGATGGCACGTTCACCTACTTCGTGCCGGATGTCGCCTATCACCGCAACAAGTGGCAGCGCGGCTGGCAGCGCGCGATCACCGAGCTCGGCGCCGACCATCACGGTTCGCTGGCCCGCGTGAAGGCCGGCCTGCAGGCGCTCGATGCCGGCATCCCGCAGGGCTACCCGGATTACGTGTTGCACCAGATGGTCACGGTGATGCGCGGCGGCGAGGAAGTGAAGCTGTCCAAGCGCGCCGGTAGTTATGTGACTTTGCGCGATTTGATCGACGAAACCGGCAAGGACGCGGTGCGCTGGTTCCTGATCGCGCGCAAGCCCGATTCGCAGCTCACCTTCGACATCGACCTGGCCCGCTCGCAGTCCAACGACAACCCGGTGTATTACGTACAGTACGCACATGCCCGCGTGCACAGCCTGCTGCGCCAGGCCGCGGAGAAAGGCTATGTCGTCGACACGGGCAACGGCCTCGCCCATCTGGACAGGCTGGATGATGAAGCCAGCCAGGCCCTGATGATCGAGCTCTCGCGCTTCCCGGAAGTGGTCGAAGCCGCGTCGCTCACGTTGGAGCCACATACGATCGCGCAATATCTGCGTGAGCTGGCCACCGCCTTCCATACCGCGTATCACGCGCAGCCGGTGCTGGTGGATGATCGCGACGAGCGTGACGCGCGTCTGGCGCTGTCCACCGCGACTGCGCAGGTGCTCAAGAACGGGCTGGATTTGTTGGGCGTTTCGGCGCCCGTGAAAATGTAAGCAGGAGTCGAAATGGCCGCAAGACGCGGAAGATCGCAAGCCCGCCGCAGCGGCGGTGGCAGCAACGGATTGCCCGGCTGGGCGTGGCTGGTCATCGGCGTGCTGCTGGCCATCGTGGTGATATTGGCCGCGCCCAAGTTCATGTCGAAGGATGGCCAGGGTGGCTTCTTCCGCATGGGCGCGCCGCATGCCGACCCGGATGCCCAGCCGCAAGGCAGCGGACAGACCGATGAGGCCTTCGAGCCCGTCGCGGCCGAATCCGCCACAGAAGCCACATCGACCAAACCAGATGATCCGAAAAAGGATGGCGACTTCGACTTCTACGAACTGCTGCCGGGCGAAGAAGTCGCGATGACCGACGCGCAGATCGCTGCGATCGCCAAGGAAGAAGCGCGACGCAAGGCCGCCGAAGCCACCGCCAACATGGACGCCGCGACGCAAGCCGCGGATGCGCAGGCACGCGCGGCTGCGGCCGCCGCAGGCTTGCCGCAACCGTTGCCCGAAGCCGGCACCACGACGCCGAACCCGCGTCCGACCCAAATCGCCAGCGCCGCGAAACCCGACGCCGCGCCGCAGCCGGGCGCCACGCCCGCGCCGACGGCGAGCAAGCCCGCGACCGCGTCCACGCCCTACATCCTGCAGGCCGGTGCATTCCAGGCCAGCGGTGATGCCGAAGCGGTCAAGGCGCGCGTCGCCCTGCTCGGCCTGAACGCGCGCGTGGAATCAGCCACGATCAACGGCAAGACCATGTATCGCGTGCGCATGGGGCCTTACGCCAGTGCGTCGGATCTCGCCGAAGCCAAGTCCAAGCTCTCCAGCGGCGGCCTGCCCGCCGTGGCGATCAAGGCCAAGTAAGCCACGCGCTTACCCGGGAAAGCGCTGGTCCAGCCAGTGCTTGAGCGCGTCGAAGACCGGCGCGCGCTCGGTTTCGTTGAAGAGTTCATGGAAGTGATGCGGGAATTCCTGCGTCGTCACCACGTCGGTTGGCGCGAGCGCAGCGAAACGACGGCTGCCTTCCGCATCCACCAGGCGATCGCTGCCCGCGAACATCAGCAAGGTCGGCACCTGCCACGTGGATGCAGCGGCCAGCACCGGCGCACCCGAGGCATCGACGAACCGCGCCAGGCGCCCGCTGACGCGATCGTGCACCAGCGGGTCGGCGCGATATGCGGCGACTTCAGCGGCGTCATGCGATATTGCATCGGCAGGCAAGCCATTGGCGATGGTGAAACCTGGCGCAATCCTCGCCAGCACGTTGGCCATGACCTGCTGCCACGGCTTCATGCCCGATGCGATCGCGGGCGAGGACAGGATCAATCCGTCGATCGGTCGAATCCGCTCGGCGATGAAGCGCGCAGCGAGCACACCGCCCATGCTGTGGGCGAGCAGGAGCAACGGCTCATCATCGGGTACCGAGGTGCGCACCTGATCGATGACTTGCGCCAGGTCATCCAGCAGGCGTGTCGATGTGGTGAGCGTGCCGCGCTTGCCCGGTGATTCGCCGTGGCCGAATTGGTCGAAGGCGAGGGCGTCGAAACCCCACTCGTTCAAGGCTGCCGCGACATGCGAATACCGGCCTCCATGTTCGCCGATGCCGTGGACGATCAGCACGCAGCCGCGGGCACGCGCATCGCCGCCGCGCCTCCAAGCGCGCGTCCGCAACGCGGTGCCGTCCGGCATCGACATCCACCCGGCTTCCATGGGCTGGCCTGCTGGCTGGCTCATCAATCCCTTCGTTTCCGGGCATCGCAGCGGGTGCGACGCGCCTGCGGCACACTGTGGGCCTAGGAGAATGCACCATGGCCCTCGAATCCGCATTGGTCAAACCCGTCGTCGACGCAATCATGGCGCTGCTGCGCCGTGGCGAGAACATGCAGCTCAACCGCAATGCCGAAAAGGCCGTGCGCGAGGCGATCCGCGAGTTGCTGCTGGCGAGCCCCGACGAGAACAAGGCGGCGGCGCGCATCGCGGTGGCGAAGGCCGCGGGCCTGTTGTCCGAAGACGTGGTGCTGGCCGAGGACATGCTGCAGAAGCATCGCGCGACCAAGGCGAAGACGCGCGGCAAGAGCGGTAGCAGCCGCAAGCGGGTCACGACCAAGGCCGTCGCGAAATCACCCGCCCCGGCCGCAGCCAAGCCGGCCAGGAAAGCCAAGCCGCCTGCTTCCGGCAAGGCTGCATCCAAAGCCGTCAAACCGAAACAGGCCGCCGCCAGCAAAACTGCGCCGCGCAAGGCGACGCCGACAAAGTCCGGCAACCGCCGTCGCAGCGACGACACCGACTGAGCATCACGCACGTCCACATACAATGCGGCCTCAGCCTGCCGAGCCATGCCATGACCGCCAAAACCGCTTTCGTCACCGGTGCCACCTCCGGCTTTGGCCGCGCCATCGCCGAGCATCTGTTGCGCGATGGCTGGCGCGTGGTGGCCACCGGTCGTCGCGCCGAACGCCTGCAACCGCTGCGCGATGCATTCGGCGACGCGGTGCATGTCGCTGCCTTCGACATGCGTGATGACGATGCGATCAACGCGGCCATCGCTGCGCTCCCCGCAGAATTCGCGCACATCGACTTGCTGGTGAACAACGCCGGCCTGGCGCTCGGCACCGCACCCGCGCAGCGTGCGGACCTGGCGCAATGGCGGCAGATGATCGACACCAACATCACCGGCCTCGTCACCCTCACGCATGCATTGCTGCCGCGTCTGGTCGAAGCGCGGGGCCTCGTCGTCAACATCAGCTCGATCGCGGCGAATTATCCCTACGCCGGCGGCAACGTGTATGGCGGCACCAAGGCATTCGTCACCCAGTTCTCGCTGGGTCTGCGCAGCGACCTGCACGGCACCGGCGTGCGCGTGACCAGCATCGAGCCGGGGATGGCGGAAACCGAGTTCACCCTGGTGCGCACCAGCGGCGACCAGGCCGCGAGCGAGGCACTCTACAAGGGCGTCACCCCGATCACCGCGGATGACATCGCCGAACAAGTGATGTGGCTGACCCGGTTACCCGCGCACCTCAACATCAATCGCATCGAGACGATGCCGGTGAACCAGTCCTTCGCCGGCTTCCACGTCCATCGCGAGGCTTGAGCGCATCGCTCAGTCGATCGGCGCGTCGTCCAGGTACGTGTAGCCGGTCAGGCCCGCTTCCAGCGCCTCGTTGAAGCGCGTCGCCTCGGATTTGGTGAGATCCGCCGCGCCCACGCGGGCGCGATACGCGCGGCGCAGGTCTTCCAGCTTGTAGCCGACGTAATCCAGCATCACGTCCGTCGTGTCGCCACGGCGTTGCTGCACCACGCGACAGTCGTCGCCATCGACCTTGACCTCGATCGCATCGGTATCGCCGAAGAGGTTGTGGATGTCGCCCAGGATCTCCTGGTACGCGCCGACCAGGAAGAAACCGAGGCGATAGCTCTCGCCCTTGTTCAACTCGTGCAGCGGCAGCGAGGTGTCGAGGTCTTCGTTCTCCACGTACACGTCGATCTTGCCGTCCGAATCGCAGGTCAGGTCGGCGATGATGCCGCGACGCGTCGGCGCTTCGTCGAGGCGCTCGATCGGCACGATCGGGAACACCTGGTCGATCGCCCACACATCCGGCATCGACTCGAACACGCTGAAGTTGACGAAATACTTGTCAACCAAACGTTCGTTGAGCTCATCCAGCAGGTCGCGGTGGCTCTTTTCGTCGTAGGTCAGGCGCGCCTTCACTGCATGAGCAAGCGCATAGAACAAGTCATCGATGCGCGCGCGCTGGACCAGGTCGATCTGGCCGAGCGCATACAACGCCAGGCCTTCCGCATGTGCCTGCACGGCCTCATGGAAGACCTCCACCGCCGGACGGTCCGCCATCTCGTCATGCAGCTCGCGCAACTGGCGGACGGGGTGCGATTCATCGTCGTTCTGCGGCGGCACGCGGCCATCCGGCGCCTGCTCCACTTCGCTGACATTCGCCACCAGCACGGCGTGGTGCGCAGTCATCGCGCGGCCACACTCGGTGACGATGCGCGGCTGCGGCAGGTCGTTGTCGGCGCAGGCCTCGGCCAGCGGCTGCACGATGCTCGAGGCGTAATGCGCGATGTTGTAGTTGACCGAGTTGTACGAACGCGAGCGGGTGCCCTCGTAGTCGATGCCGAGACCACCGCCGACATCGACATGGCTGATCTTCGCGCCCAGCTTGGAGAGCTCGACGAAGTAACGCGTCGCCTCGCGCATGCCGTTGGCGATGTCGCGGACATTGCTGATCTGGCTGCCCATGTGGAAGTGCAACAATTTCAGGCAATGGCCCATGCCGGCATCGCGCAGATGCTTCCACAGGTCCAGCAACTGGCGCGGATTGAGGCCGAACTTCGCCTTGTCGCCGCCGCTGTTCTGCCATTTGCCGGCGCCGAGCGACGCCAGGCGCATGCGCACGCCCAGGCCGGGCTCGACGCCCAAGGCCTTGGCTTCCTCCAGCACGATGCGCAGCTCCGACGGCTTCTCGATCACGATGAAGGTCTCCAGCCCCAGCTTGCGACCGATCAGCGCCAGGCGGATGTATTCACGATCCTTGTAGCCGTTGCAGACGATCAAGCCGCCGGCGCGCGACAGCGCCAGCACCGCCATCAACTCCGGCTTGCTGCCTGCCTCCAGGCCAAAACCCTCGCCATGGTGTGAGGCCAGCGTGCCGGCCACGCCCGCGTGCTGGTTCACCTTGATCGGGTAGACCGCGGTGTAGCCGCCGGTGTAATCCCAATCCTTCTCGGCCTGTGCGAACGCGGCCTGCAATTTGCCCAGGCGATCGCCGAGGATGTCCGGGAAACGCACCAGCATCGGCAGGTTCGCACCCGCCGCCAATGCACGGTCCACGGCCTCGGCCAGCGCGATCTGCGGGCCGGCCTTGCCCTTCGGGCGGACCATGACACGGCCATCGTCGCCGACATCGAAATAACCGTCCGCCCAGTGCGGGATGGAGTAGGTCTTGCGGGCGAGGTCGGTGGTCCAGGTCATGGCGCTGCCGGGGGAATGGATCAGGCCGGCCATTCTACGGCGCAGGGCGCTAACGACGGGTTACGCCCGCCATGGCTTGGATGGCCCGTTACAATCGGCCCCCTCATGACACCGATTGGAACCCCCCATGGCCCAGCAGGAATGGCTGTACGAGAACTTCGAACCGGCCGGCTCATCGATTGGCTACCGCATCACCCGGAAGCTGGACGAGGTGCAATCACCGTTCCAGAAAATCGAGATCTATGAGTCGACCGACTGGGGCAACCTGATGTTGATCGATGGCGCGATGATGCTGACCACGCGCGACAACTTCCTGTATCACGAGATGATTGCACACCCAGTGCTGTTCACTCATCCGGATCCGAAGCGCGTCGTGATCATCGGCGGCGGTGACTGCGGCACCTTGCGTGAGGTGCTGAAGCACCCGGGCGTCGAGAAAGCGACCCAGTGCGACATCGACGAACAAGTGACCCGCATGGCGGAGAAATATTTCCCCGAGCTGTGCGCGTCCAACGGCGATGCGCGCGCCGATATCCTGTTCGATGACGGCCTCGCCTACATGAAGCACTGCGAAGCCGGCAGCGTCGACATCATCATCGTCGATTCCACCGACCCGGTCGGCCCGGCCGAAGGCCTGTTCAACGAGAAGTTCTTCGCCGATTGCGCGCGTGCGCTCAAGCCCGGCGGCATCCTGGTGCAGCAGTCCGAGTCGCCGCTGGTCTTGCTCGACCTCATCAACGAGATGCGCGATGAAATGCGCAAGGCCAGCTTCCAGTCGTTCCAGACCTTGCCCTTCCCGCAGCCTTGCTACCCGACCGGCTGGTGGAGCGTGACGATGGCGAAGAAGGAAGCCAATGCCGACTTTGCCTTCCGCGAGGCCGATGCACGTGGCAAGGGCTTCGAGACGCTGTACTACAGCGCCGACATCCACGCCGGTGCGCGTCACTTGCCGCCGTTCGTGGCGAAGGCACTGAAGGACTGATATGTGCGTGATGTCGACGCGTCAGAGCGCGTCGGCATCCAGCTCGCCGGTACGGATGCGCACCGCGCGCTCCAGGTCCCAGACGAAGATCTTGCCATCGCCGATCTTGCCGGTGCCGGCGGATTGCAGGATCGCCTCGACCACCGCATCGACCTGCTCGGCGGTCGCCGCCACTTCCAGCTTCAGCTTGGGCAGGAAATCGACCACGTATTCGGCGCCGCGATAGAGTTCGGTATGGCCCTTCTGCCGGCCGAAACCCTTCACCTCGGTCACGGTAATGCCAGTGACGCCCACCTCGGCCAACGCCTCGCGCACGTCGTCCAGCTTGAACGGCTTGATGATCGCCATCACCATCTTCATCAGCGTGACCTCGGGAATCGACATCGATGCGCCACTTTAAGCCATCGCCGGCCCGGCACGCTGCTAGGATTTCCCCGACCCCACACTACGGGCCTGCCCGATGCCACCGCCGCCCGCCACGCGGCATGGTGCAGGCAAGCCCTTCGCGCAGGAGCGCATTCCGATGATCAATCTCGCCCAACTCGATGACCTCGCCCGCCGCCTCGGCGGCCTGTTGCCCCCGTCCCTGCGCGAGGGCCGCGAGGAACTGCAGGAAAACTTCAAGTCCGTGCTGCAGGCCGGCTTGGTGCGCCTGGACCTGGTGACTCGCGAAGAATTCGAGGTGCAGCGCGCGGTATTGCTGAAGACGCGCGAGAAGCTCGAGGCGCTGGAGCGCACGGTCGCCGAGCTGGAAGCCTCGGCAAGCACCACCGGCGACGCCGCGCGGCACTAAGCCGCGCAAGACCACACTCTGGGCGATGTGCCTTCGGCATGTCGCGGAGGCCATGTCATGGGATTGGCACGGGTCATCAGCCGGGCGCGGGTAGGCGTACGCGCGCCGCAGGTCACGGTCGAGGTGCATGTCGGCGGCGGACTGCCGTCGCTGTCCATCGTCGGCCTGCCCGAGGCCGCGGTCCGTGAGGCGAAGGATCGCGTGCGCGCCGCCATCGTCTGCGCGCAACTGGAATTCCCCGCAGGACGCATCACCATCAACCTCGCCCCGGCAGACCTGCGCAAGGAAGGCGGCGGCTTCGACCTGCCGATCGCGCTCGGCATCCTCGCCGCCAGCGGCCAGTTGCCGCAACACGCGCTGGAAGGTTGCGAATTCCTCGGCGAATTGGGCCTGACCGGCGAGTTGCGCGCCGTGCATGGTGTGCTGCCCGCGGCGCTTGCCGCTGCCGAATCCGGTCATCGGCTCATCTTGCCTGCGCCCAACGGTGCGGAAGCTGCATTGGTCGGGCATGCCCAGGTGTGCATCGCACGCACTCTGCTTGAAGTCTGCGCCGCCTTGCGCGGGCAGAAGACGTTACCGGCCGCGCAGGCAGCGCCGGACAACGCAGCGCCATCACATCTTGATCTCGCCGACGTGCGCGGCCAGGCGCAGGCGCGACGCGCGCTCGAGATCGCGGCCTGTGGCCAGCATCATCTGTTGCTGGTCGGCAGTCCGGGCTGCGGCAAGACGCTGCTGGCCTCGCGCCTGCCCGGCATCCTGCCGCCGATGACCGAAGCCGAAGCGCTGGAAAGCGCCGCCGTGAATTCGGTATCCGGTCACTTCTTCGACCCTGCGCAATGGCGGCAACGCGCCTTCCGCAGCCCGCATCACACGGCGAGCGCCGTCGCGCTCGCCGGCGGCGGCAGCTCCCCTCGCCCCGGCGAGATTTCGCTGTCGCACCACGGGGTCCTGTTCCTCGACGAGCTCCCAAGTTTCTAGAGAAGCACACCCAGAGAAGTTCCTAGCCTCATTCAACAATAATTCTTATATTTCAAAGAGTTAGTTGAAGCAAGTAGTCCCAAAGATGTTCAGGCACCTGTGCATGCAACGCACAGGGTTGACGCCAACGGGCTTGGGGCGGAAGAGCGGGATTTCCTGGGTAACTTTGGTCTGGGCGGCCCTGTGCTACGCCAGTCCCATGAAACGCGAAAACACGACTTTGGTGCGCTTGTTTGCAGGTGCCTACCCGACCAGGAGAAATCGGCCATGACTGCCGTGATCCTGCCGTTCCCTCATGGCATGGGTGGCCTGCCCGGGGCCCTGCCTGACCCCGAACTACCGAGCCCCGCCAAACGACCACCGGCCGTCCCCCAAACACCACTCCCGCTCGAGAGGCCACCCCGCGAGCTCACCGAAGAGGAACGCCGGCTCCAGACCCGCATCCTGGATGGCTTCTTCCGCGGCTGTCGGCTGGCTCAGAACCATGCGCCTAAGTCAGTGGCCCGGGACCGGGCCTATGCCGAGGAGTTCCTGGCCTTCGTTGGACAACCCATGTGGAGCTGCACGCCCGACGACTTCGCGTCCTGGGCAGGACACATTGGCCTAAAGAAAGGTCTCGCGCCTAGAAGCCAGAGAACGATGCAAACCGCCATCGCGACGTTTTGGGACTACGCGGTGAGCAACCGCGCTTGGCAGAACGAAGCGTTGGCACTCGCAGGCGAGCGGATCGAGGAGATCGTGACGCGTGATAACCGCATGGTCCACACCTGCGACAACACGCCTGTACTGCAGAGGACCTACCTCGCAGCCGACGAGTTCAATCGCTTCTTCGAGATCCTCGACCTAGTGATTGAAATTGCTGCCATCGAGCGGCCTCGGCTGCTAAAGAGCCTCCAGCGGGATCGCGCAATGATTTACACCTACTACGCCTTTGGTCTCCGCCTGGGAGAAGGCTGGGGGCTCAATGTCAACAGCTTCTCCCAGAATCCAGATCTACCGGAACTTAGCTCGTTCGGTTGTGCTGGCGTTTGGGGAAAGGGCACTCGCGGCAGCGGCCCGAAGTTCAGAACCGTACCCACGGTGCTGGCCGACATATCGCCCATGCTGACCTGGTACCTGACCGAAGTCCGGCCCAAGTTCAAAGACAACACGGGCAAAGAACGTGCGATGTGGCTCTCGGAACGTGGCGGGCGGCTGAGCAGAGCCTCAATTGCACTCCGATACAAGCGAGTGCTGGATGCCTGTGGCATGGAGGCGCACCTATTCTCGCCCCATGGACTGCGGCACATGTACGTCTCGCACCAACAGACGGCGGGCGTACCGCTGCAATTCACCTCCAAGACTGTTGGCCATTCGAGCGGCGCAGTAACTGAACGCTATACGCATCTACCAGACCAGTTCCTTCGCAACATCGCGATGAACCTGGTCCGCGGTGCTGCCGATCCGGAGAATGACGATGAATGAGACATCCGTTTTCGGCCAGATTCACTGGTGCCTGCCTGAACTCATGGCGGAGCGCAATCAGATGTCCCAAGCGGAGATGGCACGCGCACTGGAAGCTGACGGCGCACACGTCATTTCAAGGACTCAGGTCGGGAGAATGGCGACACGATCGCCTACGAATGTATCCCTCGCCTTGATCGGATCGCTTTGTCGAATCCTCGAATGTTCACCGAACGAATTATTCGGCTGGCAATCACCCCCAACAGCCAGGGATCTCAACCCTGTCATGACAGGAATTGCAGAACAGGGGCGCCTCGCACTTGGACCGAACCCGGTACCGCCATTACCAGAAATTCCCAGTGAATCACCTCGTCTTGATGCGCAGACACGCGCTCGCGTCGTTGGGCCACCTGCACGCGCACTTCCAGCCCACGCAATTTCGAGCAAGCCGAAATGACTGATCATGTCCATCTAGTTTGTGAGAACTGTAGTCAACTAGTTCGCCCGCAACGCGTCCTTTTCGGATACACGCTGTGTGATTCCTGTTTTAAAAAGACGGCCGATCCATGTACCTGCGAACGCTGTAGCCGGAACACATTCGTCATGTCCGATCGCACTTTGAAGTTGTGCTTTCGATGTGAGCGAAATCATTGGTTCGAACAGCGTCCTTGCAAGCGCTGCGGGCGTTCACTCAAAGGAATTGCACGCAAACGCTTCCCTGACAGTTCCGTGAGCTGCGCCGCCTGCGCAACCATGTGTGCTGAGCCTGTTGCATGTTCATACTGTGGTGAGATCGGCCTGAAGCGGTCGAGGGATCACCAACGGGGGTTTGCCGAACCAGCATGCTCAAAGTGCCAGCGAGCCCATGCAAATTTTCGCACTTGTGCAGGTTGCAGACGAAATCGTCTACCAGCTGGTGAGCGTGATGGGAAATATTACTGTGCACTGTGTTTCCCTAATGGCTCCCCACCCATCATCACTTGCAAAACATGCAAGGAACACAAATACCAGTACAACAAAAACGAATGCGAAGACTGTGCGTGGGAGCGGGGTCACCAACTCGTACTGCGACGCTTAGCTCCGAGTTTCGAGACAGACTGGGCCAAGCAACTGTTCGAGCGATATCACAGCGAATCAAAGCTGCAGACTTTGCGCGGCCATTGGCGCAAGAACCTGAAAAGAGACATTGCATTCTTTCAAGATCTGGAGTCCACCTTCGAAGGTCCTGAACAACTTAGCGGTGTACTCATCGTTCGCAAGCTTGGTAACGATTTCGTGAAGCGATACCGCCGGGGGATGTCATTCCTAGCGCACGAGAATCTCATCATCATGGATGATGACCCAGACTACCCGGTTGAGCGCGCCATTGATCGACTTCGCGTACTAACTCGGGATGAAACTGTCTGGATCCAACAGTGCCTAGAGCGATTTCTAATTGAATTGCTCAATGCACGTGCGCGCATCGCTAATCGAGGGCGCCATTCCAGGATTCCCGTGTCAGCGAAAAGTTTGGAATCTGCTGTTAGATCTGCACATCGATTCTTGGCTTATGCGAGAGACGAACATGACGCAACCAGTATTCGCGATGTCTCCCAAGAAATTCTTGATCAGTTTGTTGGCGCAAGGAAGTACGATCGCACCGCGATCAGTGCGTTTCTACGCTATGTACGTAAATACGAGAAAACGTTTCAATCGATCAAGTTGAGGAAAATTCAGACCCCATCTATCCCGGCTCATCTCGTTATGTCTGAGCAGGAGCGCCTACGCTTCATGCGAATATTCAGCGAAGTGACAGAGCCGAAACAGATTCACTGGGCACTCGCATGTGCATTCAACCTGCTCTATGCGCAATCCGTGTCCAAAATAGTCAAAATTCATCTAGATCAAGTACGTCAAGGCGATGATGGCTACGAGGTTAAGTTTGCAAAGGTTTGGCTTGCAATCGATCCTGCCATTCAACCGCTAATGGCACGCTGGATGAACTCTCGTCGAGAATTCGGAGCCTTCGATGCTACCGGAAGCAGCCCATATCTATTTCCAGGCATGCGCACCGGAACACACTTGACACCCTCATCCCTCGCCAACTTTCGCAAGAAGCACCACTATGACACACGCGCTGGCCGTGTAACGGCCATCTCAGCTTTGATACGACATGGACTCAAACAGATCAAGGTGCTCACGGATTGCTTCGGCATCAGTGCGATTCGTGCCCACGCGTATCTACGTCACTTTGGCGCGCATAACCACGATATGGCACGCCACGTATACGAACATCATGCCAAGTCGAAATGAACTGTGGTGGGTTTACGCATTGCGCTGCACCGGAGACAGGTATTACATCGGTGCGTCATCCAATGTGGGCAAGCGACAGCACGCTCACTTTGCTGGGCATGGATCGGTGTTCACGCGTGCGCATCCTCCGATTGCTCTCGTTGGTGCAATCCCAGTCGGGTCTCGGAGTCAAGCGATGACGCTTGAGCGCAAGGTTAAGCGTTGGCCCCCAGAGCGGAAACAGTTGTTCTTCTCGGTATTCGCACAAACGTGGCAACGCCATGGCATTGCCAGCATTGAAGGAGACGCAGTCATGACAAATCTCGAGGTCGCTCTTGAAGTCCTAGTTGAGCTTTCTGAACGACGCATTTCATATGAAAGCTTTGCGTTTGATGAGTGCGTGAGGGTCTGCCCTGAACTTGTCGATCTCTTTTCGGAATTGGGCGTTGAATCGACAGCCGCGGCGACGTGGCTTTGCACGCCGAACAGCTATCTGGCTGAGGCAAGGCCTGCGGCACTCATCGCTAAAGGTGAAACAGCCTCTGTCATTGGATTGATTGCCCGATCCATTCACAAAACTGGTTAGCCTCCACCGCAACGACGCGAGCTGGGGGAGCCCTCTTGTCCCTAGCGCGCCTTGCGTAGACGCTTTGTAGCTTTAGGACTTACCAGAGGGGAAATTCGCTCCTCCCACTGCGCAATCAGCGATGCCAACGGAACGCCTAGGGCCGCACAATAGTCTCGAACTTCCACGAGATCCAAGCGCTTGATCCCAAGTTCAACATTGCTGACATATGTCTGACCGCGATCCAGACGGGCAGCAAACTGGGTCTGCGTCTGCCCCGAATCTTCCCGAATTCCTCTCAAGATAGCGGCCAGTTCGAGATTTTCTGGGCGATATAGGCTCTTGGCCACGTCAGGACGTCCTCAGCAAGGTCGTCCCAACCTATTTGTGGCATCCATATATTCAGATACCCGGTTATTGGGTATTCTGGTGGTGTCTGTCTCCCATGGGTGAAGCCGAATGGATTCTCGTCAATATCGCCTGTCGACCTTATTGCTTGCGTTTGCCTTGTCCCTCTTTGGGCTCCCCACTCATGCCCAAGTGCTCTGGAAAGACGTACGCGTAGGTGAGTCGACTACGTCGATCCAGAAGCGGTTTCCGAAGGCAACTAGACCATCGACCCCCACGTCTCTATCAGATGGCAGTATTGAACTACTGCGATTGCCTAATACGACTGTTCAGGGGCATGCCTTTGACGCACTATTCTTCTTCAAGCAAGAAAAACTGACTCAAACTAGCTTGGAATTGCGAGAGAGTGGTGGCGCAGTTTTCGCGCTCCAAACTTTCCGAACTCTAAAGAGCGCTTTCGAAGCAAAATACGGAGCCCCAGACGATGAACAAAATCAAGACTTCGATGCGCCCACTGGGCCGGCCAGCTTCCGCTCGGCATCTTGGCGCTCGGGGCGAACACTAATTACGCTGTCGTATGCCACTGCGGCAGGAAAATTGATAGTTCTCAACGTAGCCTACCGCCTAGCAGCCGAGCGTAAGACCGAGGATATTTAAATTGTTGACTCACGGCTGTAGTGCAAGGTGCCGACTTAGCTCCGGTCAAAATCGCTGAGATTCCAGCATGTAAACGGTTACTCATTAGCCTTGACACAGCATCAGTGCGATCTGTTGTCATATCTTTCCAAAGAGTTTTTTTGTTTGCATCCCAAGTGGTGCAGAACGCCAAAAAGCTGTCCACATTTGGCCGCATGGATGGTCCATCAGGCGTGACCGGCAATATTCTCGGCACAAGTCTTGTGTCAGAGCGGCTGGAATTGCCAACCTGGGCAAGGTCTCATCTTCGGCGTGTTGACCGCCGCTGACAACTACCCACAAAACCCCGACTGCCCAGATTGGCGTTAGTTCCCACGGCGGCCGACTTGCCATCGCGGCCAGGCTACTGTCTAGGCGGCGATTGACCACCACGGCGAATACTTTCCGATGGCGGCAGGCTTACCTACCGCGGGAACTTGCAGGCTCTACCAACCTGACCACATTCGCAAGGCCTAGCCGAAAGTTCTTCAGTAATGCAAAAGGCGCCTGTCTACGGATTCTGGCTGCGTTGACCATCCATTCTGGATTGCGCAGATCAACGTGCTGGTGCTGACCGCACCCGGGCTCAGTGTCAGCTGTCGGCCATGAGCAGTCGTTCACAGCACGAAACCGGAATTCTGCCTTCACCCAAATCAAGACTACCGATTCCGTGGCGAAGCAATGATCGCGACGATGGAAGCCAGCAATCCCAATGCGGCATAGCCCAGCGCGATTGAGAACAGATCGGTCGATCTTGCGTAATGGCTTGCGACCATCCCCGGCAACGCGGCTCCGCAGTACGAAATCAGATACAACGTGGAAAGCAGTCCTGCGCGTTGATCGGGTGCGGTTTGGGGAAGCAGACCCTGTATCGCACCGGTAGAGGCGGCGCCCTGGGACAGACCCGCCAGCAGGCTGGCGACGATTAGCGCCACGAACAGGCCCGCGTGCAGCGAGACGAGGATCCCCACGAGTGCCAGCGCGAACAGGCCCAGCCCTGCACGCAGCGCAATGATCGGCGGCAACCTGCCTGCAAGCGCACCGCCCAGCGGATTCAGCACCATCACCGAAGCGAACATCGTGGCGGCGACCAATGGACTGGTGGTACCCAGGTACTCGGCGGCGGCGGAAGGGCCAAAGGCCTGGTAGAAGCCGCCGAGTGACCAGGTCGCCACGCAGGCCGCGCCAGCCACAACCAGCAATCGCCCGCTGCCTTGGGGAATCAGCAGGCGAGGGCGCAGTGAGGCCCATGCGCCGGGCCTTGGGTGCATCGTCTCGCGTGCCAGCCCCATCATCACCGTGCAGGCGACAAGCAACGCACCCGTTATTGCGTAGACAAGGACGCGGGGTGCGGGCGCGAACTGCGCCAGCGCACCGCAGGCCAATGCGCCCAAGGGAATGCCCAGCATCGGCGAACTGCCGGTGATCACTGACGGCAACCAACGCGGCCGTGGTGGCGCACTGTCCACCGCATAGGCGCCCAATCCGCTGGGGGCCAAGCCGCTGGCGAGCCCCTGCAGCACCCGCGCGACGAACAGGCTTTCGACGCCGCGCATGCCCGCAAGGATCAGGCAGGATGCCGCGGCGCTCGCCAGCGCGGCAATGGCCAACGGCTTGCGGCCGAAATAGTCGGACAGCCGGCCCAACAACAATAATGCCGTGGCGGCCGCTACGAAGTAAGCGACCGAGACCATCGCAAGGTCCGAATGCGTGATGCCGTCCTGTGCCCGATAGAGGTTGTAGAGCGGAATGGGCGTGCCGGCCGCGGCGAAGACGAGTACGAACGAGACGGTCGCAACCACGAAGCTCAATCGCAGCGACAAACTCCGTCCGTGCCTCACGCGAGTCGTCACGAGGCTGCGCGGGGATGGATGCGAATGGTGGCGGCACGCGCGCCAGCACCCACCATCGGTGGCAAATAGGTGCTGCCCGCGTACTTGGTTCGGTACGCTGCGTCGATGCGGTCCAGAATCGCGCCTTCAACAGGCTCGAACGCAACGTCGTGGGTCAGGCCGGCGGCGACGATCCGGCCAGCGCGCTCGCGCAAGGCCGCCTGGTACCAGCGCGAATGCGTGCCGTGATAGCCGCGCACATACAGTTCGCCATCGACGCCGACGCACCAGATCCAGGTCGGCGTACCAGGAGTGATGCCATTTTCGCGGAACGGGGCGATGTGCAGATCATCGTTGCCGATGATCTGTCGAAGCGTTGCATCCTGCCATTTCATGACTGCGTGGTTTCCAATGTGATGAGCACCGGGACGATTGCCCCGAAACTGTGTTTCAGCGTGTTTCGTGCTCGATGCGAACCGTCAAGCGGCCCTTGCGCCGCAGCGGAGCCACATCACCCTGCACCTGACCGAGCCGCACAAGCCCGCGCGAATAGGAAAAATCCTCGATGAAAATCGCAAGGTTCCCCCAGGGGGCGTAATAGGCTAAATCGCCGACCGCCGGTGTCACGCCAGCGGGCGCGCCTTCGGTGGACAGGCGTCGTGGCAGCTCGCTGACCTTCTCGATACCGCCGTAGTCGTCCAGTTCCAGCGTCAGCGGAAGCAAGGCCGCGAAGTCGTGCGCACTACGGGTATTATCCAGCGTTGCCGACAAGGTGTCGTTTTCGACGGTGATGCGAATATTCATGTTCATGGCGTCTGTGGAAGGCGCCGTAGTTGGCCGTGGCGTGTCCGTGGATGACGTGGTGGTTGCGCACAGGCTGTCGTCCAGGACATGGCCAGCGCCAAGATGACAGCGCCACCGCTCGTACTCGAATGCGCGGCGCGTGACTGCGGATTATTCGTCACGGCCTCAGCAACGTCTTGATCGCGCGGCGTTCGTCCATGGCCTTGTAGCCTTCGGCGACCTGCGCCAGCGGCAGTACCAGGTCGAACACGGGCGATGGATCGATTTTCTGGTCGAGCACGAGGTCGATGAGATTCGGCAGGTAACGCCGCACCGGTGCCGGGCCGCCTTCCAGATGCAGATGGGAGAAGAACAGCGACTGGCCCTGGATCTCAACGCCGTGCGGCACGCCGACGAACGACATATGCCCGCCCTTGCGCGTGGCCTGCATCGCCTGCTGCATCGATTCGCCGGTGCCCACGCATTCGAGCACGCTGTCCGCGCCGATGCCGCCGGTCATCTCGAGGATCTTCGCCACCCCCTCCTCGCCGCGCTCGGCGATGATGTCGGTCGCACCGAAATCGCGCGCCAGTTTCTGCCGCGCGGGGTTGCGGCTCATCACGATGATGCGTTCTGCGCCCATCTGCCTTGCCGAGAGTGTGGCCATCAGGCCGACTGCGCCATCGCCCACCACGACCGCAGTGGCTCCCGGCCTGACCTTCGCGGCGTCGGCCGCGTACCAGCCAGTGCCGAGCACGTCCGAGGATGCGAGCAGTCCCGGCACCATCGCCGCATCGGGCGCTTCGCGCGTGGCCACCAGCGTACCGTCGGCATTGGATACCCGCAGGTAGGGTGATTGCGCCTGGCTGACGAATTCGCGCTGCACGCAGGAAGACTGGTAACCGATGCCGCAAGTAGGGCAAGTGTTGTCGGAGGTGGCGAAGGAGCCCACCACGAACTGGCCCTTCCTGAGCGAAGTGACCGCGCTGCCAACCTCCTCGACGTAGCCGCAGTATTCGTGTCCCATCCGGGTCGGCCCGGAACCGGCCTGGATGCCCCGGTAAGGCCACAGGTCCGAGCCGCACACACAGGTGGCGGCGATGCGGATGATCACGTCGGTGGGCTTTTCGATCGTGGGGTCCGGGACGTCCTCGAAACGGATATCGCCCGGGCCATGGAGTACGGTGCCTTTCATTCCAAATCTCCTGCGGATGTGATGGGGGGTGCGTCTGCGTTCGTGATGGGTCCATTCGGACCCAAGTCCCTCGTTTATGGCGGCACATCGAACAGCAATCCGCCCCGGCTTTGCAGCGCAATGTTCTCGACGTCGATATGGCCCTTGCCGATGAGCATGTCATCGGTGAGGCGCAGGTACTCCTTGAAATGCGGCGTTTCGCGATGCGACGCATAGGCCGCGGCATCAACGTAGACCTCTAAGAAGATCCACTCGCTTGCTCGATCCTTTCGGGTCACCGCGTACATGGCCAGGACGCCGGGTTCGATCTTCATGGACTCCCGCATTTCCGCCGTGACGATGCGACGAAACTCGGCGAGATCACCGGGCTTTACCGTGACCTCGACGATGCGGACTTCGGGCATCTTGCCGCGCTGCATGATCGATAGTGGTGTGGGCTTCTCCGCCAGGTAGACAGGGTCGATTTCGACCAGCTGCTTCCTGCTGACCAATGGCCCGCTTGCATCGATGAAGTGCTTGTAGTGTGCGGTTTCGACATGATGCCGATAGGCGGCATCATCGGCGTAGACCTCGAACACGTATGTCAGGCCGGGCGTTTCCCGGCTGACAACGGCGTGCATCGCCAGCACGCCCGGCTCCTCGCGGTTGGACGTCTGCATGTTGTGCCGACCTGCGGCATCGAATGCCTGTATTCGCGCAGGATCGACCTGCAGCTCGAACATGCGCACCAAGGGCTGTGCGCCTGCAGCATGCGCCATCAGCAGCATCGCCATTGCCATCAATGTTCTCCAAGGTCCCATCGGGCCGCCTTTCAGTTCCAGATCAATTCTTGTCGCGTCCCGCATGCGGGGTTGAGTTACGGGGCCATGCTGCGGCTGCGGCCCGCTTCCGCCCGATCGGCGGCCTCCGCACCCACGCGATCACGAAGCACGGCGACCAGTTGCTGCAGCTGCGCCTCGCTGATGCCTGTGTTGCGGCTGATCCGCATATGCGCTTGCAGCTGGGAGTCCACGCCTTGCAATGCCGCCAGCGCGCCGACCGTCGCCAGTTCACGGCTCTGCCAGTCGAGGTTGTCACGAGCGAAGATGTCGCCGAACAGGTGCGCCTTCAGATACTGGTCGATGGCCGGCGCGAACTCGAACAGCGCCCCCTTGACCGGTGCACCGGACAGCCGGGTCTGGTTTGCGGTTCCGATCGCCAACAATTCCGCGCCAGTGGGCACCGGGCCCGGCTCGCGACCGGGTTCATCGTGCAGGCCGCGCTGCTTCCTTTCGTTCACGACCTTCATCAATTCGCCCAGCGCATTGAGGCTGCGCGGGAAACCAACATAAGCGTAGAGCTGCACCAGGATTTCCTTGCAGTCCCCGACGCTCAACCCCGCATCAAGTCCCTGCTCCAGTGCATTCTCGAGGCGCGGCATGTCGCCGGTGGCAGCGAAGGCCGCGATCGGCGCGATGGCCTGCTGCCGGCTGGAAAGTGCTTGTTCGGTACTCATCATCTTGTCTCCTGGGATGCGCGGAACAGCAGGGTCGGCGGCATGGGCACACACGCTGCCGATGCCGAATGCCAGTGCCAACACCGCTGAAAACACCTTGCGGCCGTACCGCTGACGTGCGCGCGTTGTAGTGCGCATCGGCAAAACGAGCCTTTTGCTGCACATCGGCTTGAATCCACGTGCGTTCATCTCGGGCCGATCAGGTATTCCTCATCGGAGACCTGCTCCATCCACTCCACCGCCTTGCCGTCCAGATATTCCTGGACCGCGATGTGGGTCATCGAAGTGGTGGGCGTGGCGCCGTGCCAGTGTCGGTGCCCGGGCGGACACCAGATCACGTCGCCCGCCCGTATTTCCTGGATCGGCTCGCCTTCGCACTGCGTCCAGCCACAACCGGCAGTGACCAGAAGGATCTGGCCCAGCGGGTGCGTATGCCAGTTGGAGCGCGCCCCGGGCTCGAAGGTGACGCTGCCACAACCCGCGCGGGCGGGTGCCGGCGCGGTGAAGAGCGGGTCGATGCGGACATCACCGGTGAAGCAATCGGCGGCGCCCTTGGTCGAGGGCTGCGATCCACAGCGGATCAGTTGCATGGGCTGCTCCTCTTATCTTGAGTGGCGTCAGTGTGGGCCGCGAAGCCGGGCTTGATTAACTAGTTCAATTTGATTGAACATATGAAATATTTTCATTAATAGGCAGCAGCCCGATGCCCCGCCCCCAGCTAAACGATCTGCAGGCCTTCGTGACCGTGGCGCGCATGCGCAGCTTCACCAAGGCCGCTGCGCATCTCGGCCTGACCCAATCGGCCCTGAGCCATACCGTTCGCACGATGGAGGAGCGGCTGGGCATCCGCCTGCTCACGCGCACGACGCGGAGCGTGGCGCCCACCGAAGCGGGGGAACGGTTGCTAACCACCTTGGGTGCGCACCTGGACGATATCGAGGCCGAACTCGAATCCATCGGCGAATTGCGGGACAAACCGGCCGGGACGATCCGGATCACCACAGGTGAAGATGCGTTGACATCGATCCTGTGGCCGAAGCTGATGCCGTTCCTGCGCAAATACCCCGATATCCGCGTCGAGTTCGACGTCAGTTACGGCCTCAGGGACATCGTTGCCGACCGCTTAGATGCCGGCGTGCGCATGGGCGAACAGATCGAAAAGGACATGATCGCGGTGCCAATCGGTCCTCCCACCCGGATGGCCGCCGTCGCCTCACCTGAATACTTCGCCGCGCACGCCCCACCGCAACATCCCCGGGATCTGGCCAGACATCGGTGCATCAATCTGCGCCTGCCCACGTTCGGAGGCTGGTATGCATGGGAGTTCGAACGCAACGGGCGTGAGTTGCACGCCAGGGTGGAAGGCCAACTCGCTTTCAGCACCGCGCCCCATGTCGTCACCGCGGCCGTGGACGGTTTTGGCATCGCCTACCTTCCGGAAAGCTTGCTCATGGGGGCGGTGCAAGCGGGAAAACTCATCCGTGTCCTGGAAGAGTGGTGCCCGCCATTTCCCGGTTATCACCTCTACTACCCGAACAGGCGGCAACATTCATCCGCGTTTGCATTGGTGGTGGAGGCACTCAGGTACAAGAAGGTGGGCAAGAAGGCCAAATAACCAGAGAGAGACTTTCTTAGCTCGATAGATCGATATCCGCTCGTGGCCTAACCCACTAACTCGACCGCACCTCGATAGTCACGTGCACGATCTCCTCGTGGACGGACAGGGCGTCGTGAAACACTTCGGCCCCTGTCGGTGACGCGGTAACCACTTCCGCGAAAGGCGCCATCCATAGCCTGATGATGGAGGTCCTTTCGGGGCACCTGCTCGAGCACGTGGTGGCAGAAGCCTCCGCTGGGAGGCGCGCGGAAGAGGCTGAAGCGATTGTGGCGTTGCTGAAGAGCTACGCGAAGTAACCGATACGATTGATGACCGCTTTGGGTCGGTCGCTGTCACCATCCCAATCTGATGTTTAACTGATCTAGTGTCCATAGCATCGCCTGCATCGACGCACTAATGGTACTCTGGTCATGGGAAGTCAAATCAAACGATTGCTGCTGTGGGCGACGCTATTGTTGGCAACACTCGCATGCATGGGCCTGGCATACGTCAGTAGTCTTGACCTGGAAAGTCAGCCGCTCGCCGACCCTGGCACGAGAAAAGAAGACTTAGCCATGCTCAGCGGCGTGCGCCCACAGCTGCGGGGACGCATTCTTGCGGTCGTTACTAGCACGGCGAGAGCCGGCGATATGGTGGCAGCCGGTTTTGAAATCACCGAGTTGTCGCGGGCGTATTACACATTTAGAGCGAATGGCTTTGAGGTCGACTTGGCCAGCCCGCGAGGTGGGCGACCACCAGTCCATTTGGATGATGACCTAATCGATGTTGACCACGCCTTCCTCAACGATTTAGATGCGCAAAAAAAACTGTCGAAAACACTGGTTCTCTCCGACGTTGATCCATCGCGATATTCGGCTGTGTATTTCGTTGGCGGTAAAGGCCCCATGTTCGACTTTGCAGGTAATCCGGACGTGCAGCGCATCGCTGCCTCGATCTATGACGCAGGCGGCGTGGTCGGCGCTGTCTGTCATGGACCCGCAGCACTAATTGACGTCACGCTCGCGGATGGACGGAAACTGTTGGCAGACAAGCATGTCACTAGCTTCACCAATGACGAGGAACTGTTCCTAGTAAAGGAAGCCAAAGACGTGCTCCCTTTTTTGCTCGAAGATGTGCTCCGCCAGCAGGCAGGTCAGTTCAGTGCTGCACCGAAGTATCTGGATCACACGGTTGTGGATGGGCGACTGATCACTGGCCAGAACCCCTGGTCGACATGGTCCGTCGCCGAGTCGATGGTGCGTGCATTGGGGCATGAACCAGTCCCCAGGAAGCCGACAAGGGAGGAAGCGGCGGTCGCAGTTCTTGCAGTCTTCCACCGGGATGGTGCGAAGGCAGCATTGGCCGCCCGCAGCACCGCCGGTGAGATCGACAAGCGTTTGATCCTCATGCATGCGCTGGTTGCTGGCATGGAAGGACGCTTTGGGGATGCCTACCGATTACAGTGGTTGGCTCATTGAGGAGCGTGTCATGCCGTTGAATCCAGCAGCCATCCGCGTACTTCTGGTTGAAGACGATCTCGATGTGGCTAGCGGGCTTGGTGCCTTCCTCGATCAACACGGCGTTACGGTCGACTATGCGTATAGCGTCCGTGAAGCCCTACACTTGGCGCTTGAAGCCTGTTTTGATGTCGTCCTGCTGGATGTGCAGCTCCCGGACGGCGATGGCATTGCTCTCTGTCGAGAGCTGAAAGATAGGGGGTTGAATTCCCCAATTCTGTTTCTGACCGCCCGCGGCGAGATCAGTGACAAGCTACGCGGCTTCGACGCCGGAGGCGTTGACTACGTCGTCAAGCCCTTCGCTCCGGTTGAACTTCTCGCGCGCATCAAGGCATTGGCGCATTACATTCCTGCATCAGGTGGGCTGCTGATCAGGGCTGGCGATTTCAGCCTGGATCCAAGTACCGCATTGCTAATGGGCCCCGGGGGCAATGTGGTGCTCGGAGCCACAGCAGTGCTGATCGTGCGCCGCTTGATGGAGGTCAGTCCAGGCAGCGTTACGCGAGACGCGTTGAACACACTGTTGTGGGGCAATGCGGCACCTGCAAGCGATCCACTGCGCATGCACATCTATGAACTGCGGCAAGCGCTAGCCACGACCTTTGGCAACCAGTTGATCGAGACCGTACGGGGCGTTGGCTATCGATTCGTGGCAGACAATGCCGGCTCATAGTCTTAAGTCGCTGCTGGTTCGACGCTGGATGGCGTTTGCAGCCTGCGTTGCGATGCTTTTTGCAGTAGCCGGCCTGCTCCTGTTATTCCTGCTTGAAGACAGTTTTATTGACCGGCAACTCGGGGCAGCCGCACGGTCCGTAGCAGCTTCATCGCCCGGTGCGTTGTCATTGCCTGCTGAGTTCTCCGTCTATCCATCTGCGGAAGTGCCGCTGGATATTCATGCTCGGCTACCTTTCGCCAAGACGGGTGAGCCGTTCGAGATGCGACGTGCCAACCACCGCCATGTCCATGTACAGGTCGTGGATACGCACGATCGTGGACAACTTGTGGTCGTTTACGACGTCACCGATCAGTTGGCTGTGACGCCTCATCTAGGGGTCGGATTGCTCTCTCTGGCCTGCCTCATCGCAATGGCTTTGTTGACGGCTGCAGCAATCGCACGGGCTTTCGTTGCGCGCGTGACAGGTCAGGCCAGCCAACTGATCGAAGAAGTGAGAGGAACAACGGACCCCGACCGTATTCGCCAACTGGCGCATGAGCAGGACGTCCTCGAGTTGCGGCAATTACTTAATTTGCATGCCGATGTTCGCGAGGCTCAACTCGCCACCTTGGAGAATGAACGACAACTTCTAGCGCACCTGGCCCATGAGCTAAGGACGCCGCTGCAATCGGCACAGACAAGCTTAGCCGTTCTACATG
The DNA here is from genome assembly GCA_014879375.1 of Lysobacteraceae bacterium. Lineage (GTDB taxonomy): Bacteria > Pseudomonadota > Gammaproteobacteria > Xanthomonadales > Xanthomonadaceae > Solilutibacter. Next base: position 17,017 of record JACSSF010000089.1, on the reverse strand, counting down.
CCAATCGTACCGACGAAGTAGCTTACGCACGCGTCTCTCGAGCGGTCTCGCGACTCTCAAGGTCAGCTCAAGCTGTGCTGTGGCTGGCAACGGATCGAATGCCGGATCCAATGCCTGTCCAACCGATACTTCCGCTGCTGCGTTCTCTGGTCGATGAGTTGGAACCGCTGGCTCGAAGTGCAGGCAGGACCATCACCATTGACCTACCCGAAGAGGTGATGTTTCACGGTCCGGTTGAAATCGCCGAGGCCATTCTCGCCAATCTATTACTCAATGCTGTTCAACATGGAGCCGGTCAAGTACGAGTCGAATCTGCCACCGACGGCATCGTGATCATGAATCCCGTAGGCGTGACTGTTGATGCGCGTGGGTTCGGACTTGGGCTGGAGATTGTCCATCGGCTGGCACAACGCCTCGATTGGCAAGTTGACCGCGTGACGGATAACGAAAACGTTCGCACGTTGATCAGGCTCGACTGATGTCTGCTCGTTCAATAGAAGCAGAACGACTCGCTTCGGGCGAAAGCAACGGGATAGCTTGTCCTTCAATAGTGCGGACACTTCTGCTGCTGTCTTTGATGTTCATAGCCGGCGCGGCGGAAGCGACACTGCCTGCGCGCATAAACAGCGCGCTTATTGAAGAAGGCATTACAGGCGCAGTCTGGGGGTTGGACAACGGCAAGATCATGCACACCGAAGCAGCGGGGCTTGCCGAGCGCAACCGCTTAATGCGCGCGAATGCACGTGTCCATGTCGGCTCCATCGCCAAGACTGTGCTTGCGACCGGCGTCTTGCGGCTTGCAAGTGAAGGGCGTCTTGACCTCGACGCACCTATTTCTGAACTTGTCCCGGATTTGGCCCTGAATAATCCATGGGCGTCTGAGGCACCGATCCGAGTGAGACACTTGCTAGACCACACGGCCGGTTTGGATGATATGCGCCTGTCGCAGTTTTTCAGCCTGACGGCGACACCGGATATGCCGCTCACTGAGGCACTCGACATCGGGCGTCCGTTGCTGGTCAGAAGCCGGCCTGGCACTCGATTTTCGTATTCCAACACCGGCTATGCGCTGCTGGGGATAGTGATCGAACGGGTCACTGGACAACGGTACGAAACCTGGCTCGACGAGCAACTGTTGGTGCCACTCGGGATGCACGACAGCACCTTCGCTTTCACTACTCAAATAGGTCCAGCGGCTGACAAGCGTTTGGCAATGGGTCATTTCGAGGCTGGGCTTTCCCACCCGGCAGTCGCTGTGCGTGTACGCCCCGCCGCGCAGTTCACCACTACAGCAGCGGACATGCTGCGCTTTACGCGCTTCATCATGGGCGATGGGCGCCTAAACGGCGTGACTTTTATTACGCCGGAACTGATGCGGCAACGTGGCCGACCATATGGAACGGAAGCAGCGAAGGCCGGGCTCCCTGTTGGCTATTCACTTGGCTTGGGACTAAGGGATCGACATGGTGCGGTCGGGCTCTGTCATGGCGGTGACACAGTCGGCTTCAGAGCAATGGTCTGTGCATTTCCGAAATCGAACCGTGCATTTTTCATAGCGTTCAATGCGGACGTCGAGGGCGCTAACTACTCGCGCATCCATTCAATGCTGGTGAAATCACTTGCGGTTACTGAGCAACCTAAAATTACAGGTAACAAGCATGCAGCTGGGCTCAATGCATGGGATGGGTGGTACGTACCTGCACCGAGCCGTTTCCAGTCCTTTTCTTATCTTGACCATCTCTTTGGTGTCAGACACGTATCGTGGCATGCACAGAGTTTGCGTGTAAGCCCCCTTCAGGGTGGGTCATTGGACCTAGAGTCAGCTGGGAACCAACTATTTCGTGCTTCAGGGCGCGTTTTGCCATCGCATGCGTTGTTGATTGGAAATGATGGAGCTCGCGTGCTCGTAGATGATCGCCAAACCTACGTTCGAACAAATCTCTGGCGCATCGCAACTCTATGGGCGAGCGCGATTTTCGGAATGCTCGGAGTGATTTATGCCTTGTTTGCTGGCACGTGGCGAATGCTTCGACATCACCCATGGAGGACAGATCCATTTCGAATCGCCTGGCTGAATTTCGTTGCCCTCATGGTAGTAATGGCACTTTTTCAACTTCAACCGTTTCTACAGATGGGCGATTTCACCCCAGCAAGTATTCTTCTAGCCGTATTCTCTACAACACTTCCTATTGCAGCTGGCGCAGGTGTGTTCCAGTGCTTACGTTCGAATCGCAGGGTTGTGTTTGACCTTGCAGTCCTGTGTGCGACCTTGCAGTGGTACATAGTTCTTGCAACATGGGGGCTTCTTCCAATTCGGACATGGGCACTCTGATTGGACCAATTGGTTGGAGTCGCAAGTGTCTAGCAAGACATAATTCAACCGGTGGCATCAAGTAACCGACCTCCCGCAATCTATATCAAAGTTAATGTCCGCTTCGGGTCGTTAACGCCTATCGGCGGGGAGCTGGAGTTTCTACTGAGCTACGGCGTGATCCGCCCTTCCACGGCCCCGTTAGCGGCCGAGTAATCGCCAGATCAAGCCGACACCTGCTGTCAGCTTGTCGCCCAATGCCCGGAGTAGGCGCTCATCAGAAATGCAATTTTTATAGTGCAATTATTGTTGCGACCATAATTTTATGGTCATAAAAATCAATAACATGGAATTTCGCCTGCTGAGGTGGTACTCCAGTCGGGGGTGCGATGAAGAGCCTTCGCAAGCACCCATGCTGCACCCGATCAGCAATCGCCTTGACCGGGCACCGCTGACTGTCCCATGTTGGTCGCTATCGGCCAAGAACGGACGCCCTACAGCTTCACGGGCAGATACTTTGAGGTTTCTACGTAAATCAGGGTTGATTCTTCCGTATGACCGCCCTCGGAGCGTTTCCCACTGGCATCTCTACAGCCCATGGGTGCTCGATATCCCGTCCCTTTTGATACTGATACACGAGCACTCTAGGAAGGTTTCGCTTGTCGTAGGCGCGGCCTAGCCGAAACACAACACTGTTTTGCGCTGCAATGAACAGGTGAACCTCTGACACACCGACATCGGCAAGTTGAATCATCACTGCCAAGAATTCCTTGGCGATCCGTTGCTGTTTAGCTTCTGACCAGTGGTTGTCTGGTGATCGGTAAGGTAGTGTCAGCTCGACGATAGGGACTGATAGAAGCGATTTGTTGATCGCTTGCGGATCAACTAGATAAGACACCGAGATAGCCACAGCCACCCCAGTGGTGCCGGTGGGGATCTGTTCGAGTCCAGATACACCAAAGGAACCGCCGTCGTCGGGCCCATCGAGTTGGCGCCAGGCCTCCATGCTCCTGTCCCAATCAAGAGTGGTGATCTGGCTTTCATCATCGAGTAAAACGCCGGCGAGGAAAGTAAACGGCACGGGGGAGAGACCGCCGTACACGGTGGCTATGTCCGAAGAACTCCTCCCGTTGCGGATAAGCTCAAGTGATCGGGGTAACGAAACCACGCGCTCAAGTGCCGCCTCCGGATCTGACACTACCCCATCCTTGATGCGGTCGCGGATATCAACGATGAGCGACTGCCTCTTTCCTTTGATATCCGTTGGGACGGCGTCAACAAGGGGAGTGTCAGTCGTGTCGCGCAGTCCTCGCTGTTCAATGGCAAGTACGACACGCCGGGCTCGGTCAGAACGATCATCGAGGTAGCGGACGCTTGCCAGCCAACCTGCGGCGACCAACAGGAGAACGCCGGCGATCGCGATGATCCAGCTGAGAACATCAGGCAGTTGCGGAATCTGGCTGACGGTGATGTCGTGGCCAAACACCTTGGTCGCCAAGGCCCAGCTTGGACCGGCCCCCGCCGTTGCAAGGCAGATCAGGCCCGCGACCAAAAGTTTCCGTTCAACGGGCCTTTCGCGAGTAATCCAGTCGGTGAGTCGATCGACAATGCCCATCTTGCCCTGTGTCATTTCGCTTTCGCCTTCTTGCGCCTTTTCTGTTGGTTCGTGTCGGACGGTTCCGGTGTCGGATGCTCGCCTCCTCCGTTCCAATCCCCTGTTGCGAGCCAGACTTCAAAGTAGAACAGCCAGTCCACGGACCAAGGCACGATGGTCTGTGCCAGGGACCTTTCCGGTCCCCATTCGCGCGTTCGTGGGAGATACAGGCACAACCTCACCGGATGGCTACGTTCGTAGAGATGTGGAACGGGGCCGTGTCCGTCAGCTAGGTCCGGAACGCTTGGCGAAAGCACTCGCACCTGCGGAGGATCGCCGCGGCGATAAGTCAATCGCAGCGAGTAGTCCCGGCTGAGCGGAGTCGGTCGTACCACATACTCAAAAGTGAGCAGCCCGTTTCGCAACTGACCTGTCGCGCCGGGAAGCCTCAAAGTACGCAAATGCAGGAGCTGCGCACCCAGGTCGAGCCTACGGATCCTGTTGTAGCTGATGCTAGTCACCGAAGAAGGTGTGGCGCGGCACCGGCGTTCCAGCAACGGCACTGAATGCGGTCAGCCCGCCGGCGGCGGGAGCGAATCGAAGTGCGTTGCTATCTCGCGCGGATCGAACCTGCAGTGAGTAGGAATTGATGGCCCTCGCAGCCGACGATGCGCCGTAACTGCTGTCGAGTAGAGGGCGTGCGCCGTCCAACCCGGTAACCGACGCGAGTTCGTTCACGCTTGCAAGTGCCAGCGCATGCCATTCCCGGAATGCCAGGGCCCAACGCGCGTCTTGGTTCCAACGGTTGGCGAAATTCTCCGCGGCGACTGGGCTCTGCACCCACCACTGCATCTGTCCGCCGACGTTTCGCTGCTCGATGTAGGCCGGCATACCGGCAATCACGCGCCGGATCAGGTCATACTCGCTGGCGAATGACCGGCCCGAACGAAACTCATGTTCGAACGACATTGCTGCCAATGTCGTGATGATGATCGAGATGGGGGCGAATTCCGTTTGCCACCCCTCGGCGCGATCGCACCACATGTCGCGATTACGCTTCAACAGCTGGATGATTCGCCGGAGCCAGCCTTTGTCCACGTTGTCTTCGGGGAAGGGCGCCACTTCCGCTTTCAAGACAGCGTGATCCAGCATCATCCGGGTGCGGGCCCGATCTGCCCGTTCATTGAACCATTTTGCGTACCCCTCGGGGTTCGTGAGAATCCACCTCTCCAATTCCTTGTCAGGAATGGCGTCAGTCGTATCAGCGTGGACCAATGGACAAATGTCGAGGTGAAACTCGCCGGCGTAGTTCACGCGCCAGCACCGCGCCTTTTCTTCGAGTCTGGCCGCATAGCGGCCGTCGGCGGCCAACGGTGCACCAACCAGTTGTTTGGCTGACACCGGGGAGAGGGATGTGTTCGCTGCCAATCGGCAGGCGAGGTCAACATCAAACTCACTGTCGTCGTCATTGAGTGGGCGCACGACCGTCCCAATTGCGAAAGATCCCTGGGGGAAGACCTTCGCGCCAGCGAGCCGAGGATCGGCATTCGAGGTGACAACGTCGCTGACGGTCTCGTAGGCCACCTTGGCGCGCTGGAACTGCGTCGGCGTGATGTCAAGCGAGTCGGCTACGCGACCCAACAGCTGTGCCGTCAGCGCTTCACGGAGTACACGATTTTCGGTAGGGCCCATGCCATCCACTGCGGTGCTTCCTTGTCTTCAAGTCCAACTGCTCAGCGGGATCTACTTCTTCTGGGTGAGGACGCTGCCAGCCAGCGTCTTGGTGCTCTTGCTAGTGCGACCGCTGTCCAGCGCCTTTGCTGCGGTGGTGGCGACCTTTGCGGACGTCTCCTTGGTGGTTCGTGACTGCGCCAATGCGCTACCCGCCAGCGACTTGGCGGTGGGGCTAGCCGAAGGGCTTCGCAGCACCTCAGAGGCGGTGCGAGCCACGCGGGGGGACGACTTTTCGGGCTTTTTCATGACCATTTCCTTGTTTATCAATGAGATAGAGCGCGAGAGTTGTACATTGCGCCTTTACGCACAGGGGTTAGAATCGCTACAGCCGAATAAGAAATCCGGTTCGGGTATGAACCTACACCAAAAATCATGCTATAGCAATACTAGGAGTACGGCTTGAGCGAACCATCTACCTTCGGGGCGCGCCTTAAGGCCGCTCGGACTAAGGCACGCCTAAATCAGGAGGCGCTCGCCCTACGCGTCGGATCATCCAAGGGCTACATCTCAGAGCTCGAGACAAACCCCGAAATTCGCCCTTCGGCAGACTTGGTCATGAAACTCGCCGAAGCCGTGGAGACTACGGTGGAGTTCTTGATGCGAGGTGACGCGGAAAAGGTCCCCGAGGATGCAGCCTTCTTCCGCTCGTATCAGAATCTCGATGAGCCTACTAAGACAAAGCTGCAAGGCATCCTGAAACTATTGAAGGACGATTAGTGCAACCACGGGCGGCAGCAAATCAGATCACCAAAGCACTTAGGCTGGCTCTGCCGCAAGACAAATGGTTTCCGGTGGATCCCTTGACGATTGCACAAGAGTTTGGGGTCCAGGTCCATGAAGAGGACCTTGGAACTGGCATCGAAGGCGCGATGCTGTGCTCAGGAAAGAAGAGCGCAATCGTAATTAATTCACGGATACGAGAGTTAGGTCGCCGATCATTCACGGCGGCGCATGAGCTAGGTCACTACTCCCTGCATCGCGATCGTGCAGAGCTACGCTGCTCCTTTGAAGACCTCGTCGACACTGCCCCACATCCTGAAAATATTGAGCAGGAAGCCAATGAGTTTGCGATGACCTTGCTGATGCCTATGGACGACATCAGGGAGCAAGCAGGTACGGGTGTTCCTACGATCTCCATGGCCAAGCGCCTGGCGATGAGGTATGGGACATCGCTGACTGCTACAGCCCTTCGGCTTCGGGAGTCATCCTCTAAATCATTTGCCCTTGCCTATGTCACTTCCGGGCAGGTGCGATGGTGGTGGCCCACAAGTCGGTTCCGGTGGCGGATGAAACGAGGGCAGGCATGGCCTTCCGCGCTACTGCCATGTGACGACCCTGAATCGCACGACACGCGAAGACTATTTGGCATCGAGGCGAAAGCACGACTTGGGGAGGTGTTGCGAGTATCCGGTGCGGATATGCCCAACTACGATGCCAGCCTCTGGATCGTCGAAACTCCCGACGAAAGACGTCCCTGGGAGTGGGACAAAATTGAAGCCTAACAAGGTGCTTAAGGCGCGTACCGCCTCGAGGTCGTTAAACGGGAGGTTCTACTGGCATGAATGTCGATGATCGTAGCGACCTCGATTTGATTCGCGGTTTTGCCCGCTTTGAGTTCGCGCTGAAGAGATTTCCCGAGTTCGTCAACGGACAGCCCGGGGATTTGCCAGAGACGCAATGGACTGCGTACTACCCGATTGCTCGGCGGGTCGTTGCCAAAGGCACGTCGCGGCCATCCCGCGATGTGCTTCTTGGAACGCACCAGAACGACCCTCCGCCCAAAAGGATGGTTGTTGTCGCGGACGGGACCGTGGATTTTGAAGTTGCGCCCCTCCATGGTCCGACCAGCGACCGGTTGATGGACGCGGCCCGTCGAGTACGGAATAACAGTGCATGGGGGAAAGGAGCATGCGCTCCAGCAACGCTACGAAGGGCATGACCAGCATCTCGTGAACGCCGCCCTCGAGGTAATTCGCATCGCTGCGGCAGCGGACCAGCGCGTGGCGAAACTCTTCTTCTCTTACTAAATCGAAAAAAACTAAACCCTTCTTGCGGCTGCAATCTGGCTGTTCGCCATGAAGGAACTACTGGATCAAAGAGCACGATGTGGAGGTAGCGCCAGCATTTTTTTTTCGACTGGCAAGATTGATCGCAGATAACCCTCCACCTCGAGATTCTCAGTCTCGCACTGCGCTTCGATCTCTTCTATAAGCCATTGAGAGAACTGAATGTAAGATTTGTTGCCGGCTGCCTGATCATCCACTGCAGCAACCATAAACAGGCCAAGTGCAACGAGCACATCAGTTGCCCCAGCAACCGGGTCGTCGCCCACCACGACCACCCATGTGTCGTCACTGCTCCCTTCGACGTGGGCGAGAGCAGTACCATTCTCGTCCACAAGCTCCGCAATGACATTGGGCTCAGCATCGTGAGCAGCAATCCACTCAGCTACCTTTGCTTGCGTGGAAGCCAATCGAACTAGATGCGCTTCCGCATTTTTGCGGCGAGCCTTTAATTTTTCCCTACGCTTCGCATCAGATTTCTTCACCAGAGCTCACCAAAGCCTGTAAATATTTGAATGATCTTGCGCGAATAAGTATCTGTTGTCACCACTTATAGGAGGAGCGTCCTCCTCTTGAAACCAATGCGGTTGACCACTATGGGTCGAGAGGAGCCAGCGGGCACTGACCAGCTCAAGGCTCCGGAGCCGGCATCTAAACGCCGTCGAACAATGAAGACATTGGCTTGTAGTCCTGCTCATTACGCGCAGCCCTAGCCATTATCAACGCCCACTGTTCTGGAGTGAACTCTGGGATGTCCTTCATAAGTTCGATCAGCTTGGGATCGACCAATGTGCCGGACAAGACCGGTGCAACTAACTTCGTAGCTTGCCTCTCAGCCATTACTACTCCTCGGTACCCTCATGTCCACATTATCAATCTCTAGGTTCCAACTGTGAGCTTCGATGCAGCATGAATGACTGCCCAGGGTCTCCATCGGTCACGACTTATCACCAATTATCAAGATTCGATAAGACTTGGAAATCAATGATTTAGAGGATTTTGTCGGTCTAGGTCGGGAGCTGCTGATTAGCGCACGGCTCTCTACCTGCTCACCTAACCGTGTCGCCTTTTTTGAGGCCACATGGGTCTCCACGCGTGGAATAAACCCTCCACTCGCGTTAGTGTTACGCAGGATCTCATGAAAGCTTAAGTTGGTTCGCTTGATGAAAATTCCTACCCTTACTGAACTGATAAAGGACTCGACTCCCGAAGACTTCGAGGAGCTGGAAAATATGGGGCTCCCTTTCACTAACCGTGCTCTCAGTGCCGAGGACTTCCGGATGCCTGCACAGATCAACTCCCATTTGCAGCAACCTGCCACGGATGATGACTGACCTTCCCCACTGAGCCTTACCACGTGAAACTTTAAGTCCGTAACCCAATAGGACGGACATGTAGAGTCGATTTACCACCGAGCAGATCATCGGGTTCATCAAGCAGGCGGACGCCGGTATGGCGGTCGCTGAGCTGCGTTGGCCCCACCAAGCCTTTTATCATCCTCACAGCTTGCCGGACATCGTTACTACGACGGGAGGGATTCCATGCTTGATGCGATCTGCGTGAGTGGACCACTTAGTTCAAAAGAGCGACAGCCTGTAAACATACTTTGGATAGAGAAGAACGGTTTCGTTGAAGAGGCTGAGAGAAGCCAATTCGTATGCAAGAAGTGTAGCGTTGCCATGAAACCTGTATTCCCTCTTCCAACCAAGCCCGGCAGGAAGCTCTCACCTCGAGCATACTTTCGAGCATCGAGCCACCATGACGAATCTTGCCCTTTCGCACCAAGAGAAGAGACTTCAAACACCTCTGAAGATGAGCCAAGGGCCAACGCACACCCCATTCGGGCAAAAGCCCCTACAAAGTTTATCGAGACGTCTGATAAGCCGAGCATCAGGAAATCCATCGACAATCACGCTTTTCTTGAAACTTCCAACGAATCCCATAAGCGAATCAAGAGAACAGGACATTCAAGAAGCGGAACAAGCGTCAATAATCTGCGGAGCATCGCAACAGTTTGGCACGCTGATCCGCAATCTCTAAGAGACCATGAGCTTAAGATCTCGGGATGCCCTGGAAATACCTATGCGACTGTTTTTAGATGCGTTTCAAACTTTCTCCATGACGGAAATGTTCCTAGAAACAGATACATCTACTGGTTTCACGTTGAGAAAGTTGAAGAAAAGACATCCGGGTACAAAGTCTTGTTCGGAGTAAAAGATCGATCCGGACGCTATCTCAACTGCTACATCCAAAGACAACTCGCGGGAGAGGAGTTGCCACTCACGGTATGCGATCTGCTTGAGTCAAAATCTGCAGCAACACTCTATGTGCTTGCAGCATTCGCTCCAAATGGTCCGAACACTGCCTTGGTGATTGAACCCGCTTCTGTAAATCACATCTGGGTTGAACCGGGGCATGTGAAGTTAGGCCCCAAATGAAAGAAAGACTTGCCTTGCATGCAAGCCTGAGACAAGGCGGCATACCAGCGACCAGCATTCATCGAACGACCCCAAAAATATGCCGCAAGAATGCGGGTTCATTGGGCTTAACTTGAACGACTCACAATCAAATCCTCTCCTGTACGGCAATCCACGCGCTTCTTCTGGCGCGCCGAAAACGAGTCCGAGCTCCGCGCTCTTTCCTTCTTTCAATAGACGCAATGTTACCTGCCCTTGAGGAGCATCTTCTTCCTCCCATGGCGCAGAATAGACATTGAGTTCGATAGAACATGTAGTGAAATCCTGCAGCACTTCAAGTGCTTCTTTGGCGACGTTTATAACGAATTCTCTGCAGAATCCATCGTTGTACGTATGTCCATCTATCGTGAGCACGAGCTCACTGTCACTCAGTGGTGTCTGTCTTTTTGCCGTTTCAGCTCTTGTAACACCGGTGGCGAGTTCTGACGTCCCCATTTCAGGCTCCTCCTCTCACTACTTGTTTTCGACTAACAACCATGCAAGCTAAGGCGGAAGTGGCTACTCCTATGGTTATGGCGTCTAGTTGCAAGCCGAAGTCGGCGGCGTAAGCCAATGCAGTTCCGTAACCCAGTAGTCCACTCAGGACGAACAGCATTCCTGCCAAGACATGGACGGGCGATTGCTGGCTTTGCTCATTGCCAAGCGTGCTTGACCGGTACTCGTGCACGCCAGCCGTGAAGATCGTCCCGGCCAGAAGCACGCCCAATCCAACGGCCAAAACCGGCTCGTAAATGGTGGCCAGGCCGAGGATGAAGCCTGCGGCTGTTGGCAAGATGCCCGCAGCCGCCACAAGGAGCGCCACCCTGGCGTATTCCGTGACCACTTGCGGTCTGGTGGCAGAGGAGATATCACTTATGTCTCTACCACTACCAGAAGAGGAATGGCTCGGTCCGGATCCAAGACCAAAGCGCTTGAAGCTGAACCCGTGACGCGCTTGCAGCGTGTCGTCACTCAACCCGTAAGCTAGATCTCTAGAACCTTCCAACCGGAATGGAGTCGTACCGCACTGGAAGTGCTGCGCCAGCCGCTGGAATCCGGCACCGTCACCGTGTCACGGGCAGCGCGACAATGCGATTTCCCCGCGCGCTTCCAGTTGGTCGCGGCGATGAACCCGTGCCCGTGTGGCTGGGCGGGAGATGCCTCGGGGCGATGCCGCTGCAGCCCGGATGTGATCGCGCGATACCGCAGCCGCATCTCGGGGCCGTTGATCGACCGCATCGACCTGCAATTGACGATGCAGCGGCTGCCGCCGGGCCTGCTGGCCGCCGACGCGCCGCCAGGTGAATCCAGCGCCCATGTCCGCCAGCGCGTGGTGGCTGCACGCGAACGCCAACTCGTCCGCGCAGGCAACCCCAATGCGCTGCTCGGGCAAAGCGAACTCACCCGCGATTGCCGCCTTGCAACGTCGGACCAACATCTGTTGGAGCAGGCGATCACCCGCCTGCAACTCTCGGCGCGCGGCGTGCATCGCATCCTGCGGGTGGCACGCAGCATCGCGGACCTGGCCGACAGCCGGGACATCGATACCCCGCACCTTGCCGAAGCCATCGGCTATCGCACGCTGGAAGCTCACACACCGGCATCCGCCATCGCTGCCTGAAGAAAATCCTCAGCGTGTCGGTGCTCTGATCGCTGCATTCATTGCATCCGACGGCAAACTTTCCATGGCCACCCGCTAGACTGCATTCATCCCCCGAATGCCCAGGCTCTCTTGGAAATACTGCACGCCATCGACTTGAGACTGCTCGGCGGCGCCATCATGGTGCTGGCCGGCATCGCCTCGTCGCTGCTGGCAAGGCGGTTCGGCGCGCCCCTGTTGCTGGTGTTCCTGGTGCTCGGCCTGCTGCTTGGCGTGGATGGCATCGGCGGCATCCGCTATGACGACACGCAATTCACCTATCTGGTCGGCTCGCTTGCACTGGCGCTGATCCTGTTCGACGGTGGCCTGCAGACACGCGCATCGCAGGTGAAGGGCAGCGTCGCGCCCTCCCTGCTGCTGGCGACGGTTGGCGTGGTCGCCACTGCCACGCTCACCGCCGTGGCCGCGCATTACCTGCTGGGGCTGCAGCCGCTGCGCGCGATGCTGCTGGGCACGGTGGTCGCATCCACCGATGCGGCCGCGGTGTTCTTCCTGCTGCGCGCGGGTGGCCTGCGCCTGGAGCGCCGCACCGGCAGCACGCTGGAACTCGAATCCGGCGCCAACGATCCGGTGGCCGTGTTCCTCACCATCGCATTGACCGGCTGGCTGGCCGGCAATGCACCGACGGTGACGATGATGGTCGTGCAGGTCGTCTGGGCGATCGTCGCCGGTGTCTCGCTCGGCTACGCGGGCGGCCGGGCGCTGGTCTGGGCGCTCAACCGCTTCAGCCTGCCCTCGGGCCTGCACCCGTGGCTGGCGATGGCTGGCGCCGTGTCGATATTCGCACTGACCAACTACCTGGGCGGCAGCGGTTACCTCGCCGTGTACCTGGCCGGCATCGTCATCGCCAACCGCCCGGTACGCGCCCGCCACGAGATGATGTCGGTGCAGGATGCCGCCACTTGGTTCGCGCAGCTGATGATGTTCCTGCTGCTCGGCTTGCTGGCCACGCCCAGCCGCCTGCTGGAAGTGCTGTGGCCGGCGCTCGGCGTGGCGGCGTTCCTGATGTTCGTCGCCCGCCCGGTCACGGTCGCCGCCTGCCTGCTGCCTTTCCGCTATCGCGCGGGCGAGATCGGTTTCATCGCCTGGGTCGGGTTGCGCGGCGCGGTCGGTATCTTCCTTGCCTCCATTCCGCTGCTTGCCCGGCTGCCCAACGCTTGGCTGTACTTCAACGTGGCGTTCGTCGTGGTGCTGACCTCGCTGCTGGTGCAGGGCTGGACGCTCACGCGCGCCGCGAAATTGTTCGGTGTCGCGGTGCCGCGCAGCGATCCCGATACCCGCCGCGTGCAACTGGACCTGCCCGGCACGCTGGATTACGACCTGCTCGGCTATCGCGTGCCCGTCGGCAGCAAGGCGCTGGATGCCAAGACCTGGCCACTCAACACCCGCCTGATGATGGCCGTGCGCGACGGCAAGGTGCTGACCGCAGAAGAAGCCGGCGCACTGAAACCCGAGGACTACGCCTACATGCTGGCCCCGCCCAACTCCGCGCGGCGACTGGACTGGCTGTTCGTCGGGCACGATGGCAAAGGTCCCGAGCAGGGCAACTTCGGCAGCTTCGTCTTGCCGGGCAACGTCGCGCTGGGGGAGCTGGCGCAGTTCTACGGCCTGCAATTACCCAAGCGTTACGCCGAGCAAACTGCCGCGCAATTGTTTGATGAACGCTTCGACGAACAACCGCAGATCGGCGACCGCCTCGGCCTCGGACCGGCCACGCTGATCGTGCGCGCGATGAAGGACGAGCGCGTCGCGCAAGTGGGGCTGGAGCTGGTCAGCCTGGGCGAGCGCCTGATCAGCGGCGGCAAGCCGCAGAACTAGGCATCCGCATCGGCCGGCTGCCAGATGCGGTTCTGCGGGTCGAGCTCGGTGGTGTCCATCACCTCGCCGCGCCAACCGAAGCCGCAAATCGCCATCACGCCCTGTGACATCGGTTGCAGACCGAAAGCTTCCTCCAACGGCTTTTCGTTGACCGCCGCGGTGATGAACGCGCCAAGGCCGGCCTCGGTCGCCGCCAGGTAAAGCGTCTGCGACAGGTGCCCGCTTTCCAGCGCGATCACGCGGTAGCCCTTCATGTGCTGCCGGTATTTCCAGAACGTGCGGTCAAAGCGCGGCACCAGCATCACCATGGCATGCGCATTGGAGAACCAATGCTGGTACGCCACGCCCACGCTGGCCAATTCGTCCAGCGGCATGGCGGGATCGGGCAGCGGTGCCAAGCGATGGCGCACGCAATCGTAGTGATACAGGCCGGGCGCAATGCCCTCGACGTGTTGCAACAGGCAATACGCCTCGACCGGATGCAGGCCGCCACCGGATGGGCTGGTCTTCTTGAGGAAGGTGGTATCGGGCGCGCCCTCGATCTTGTCCTGCGCGGCGAACACGCGCTGCATCAACTGCGAGAACATGGTGAACGGCAACGGACGCGCGGCATCGAAGTTCCGGCACGTGACCCGCGACAGCAACAGGTCGTCGAAACCGTTGCCCTGCGCCCAAGGCAGGTCGATGCCGGCTTCGTCATCACCATCGACATAAGCCTCGGATGGAGGCGCCCCCAGCACCTGACGCATCTCGGGCACGGTCTCCGCGCCGACGTCCTTCATCGCCTGCACCGCATCGTTGTCCTGCCAGCGGGTGAACGCCTGCAAGGTGGCGCCCAGCGGATGCCAATGCAGGCTGCGTACGTGCTCGTCACGCGCGCGCCAGTGGGCATGCGTGGGGCCCTTGCCGATCAACAATCCCTGCTTGAGCAAGCGGCGCCAGACAGGGCGAGCGGATTCTGGCAGGTCCTTCGTGTCGGTCCAGGCATGGGCACTGATCTCGCCGAGCAGCGTGCAAGCGGCGGCATCGACCTCCACTTCCTCACCTACATGCGGGGCAAGCGCGACCCACCGGCGCTGTGCGGACAGGCCATCGCCGCCGGACAACAGGCTACCGAGGTCGAAATCCAGGGTTTCACGTGGCTCGATGTAGAGCACGGCGCATCGTCTCAGCTGCATCACATCCCCCGCGTGACCCGCATCTTCATGGTTGCGTGTGCAGTTTCACATAACTACAGTCAGTCCAACGGCCCGCCGGGCCACATGGGGAAAGCGCATGGCAACGATGAAGGGGAAGCAATCCGAGCCGCTCAGCCCGAAGGTAGCCGACCGGCTACTGGACCTGCTCAGCACGGACAACGAGTTCCGCCGCCTGATCAAGAAAGACCCGCAGGCGGCGTTCATCCAGGCGGGCTACAAGCCGTCGAAGGAATTGGCGGCGTGGTTGAAGCTGCCACCGGTCAGGGGCAAGCGTCCGCCATTGCCACCGAATGTGTTGGCGCCGCCTTGGATGTGCTGCAACATTGACCGGATCGCACCGAAAGCGCAGATCACTGCAGCGCGATCTCAACTCAAGGCCGGGCTGACCTTGGGAATGAGTCAGTCGCCCATCGCGCTTTCTGCTGAAGCCAATGCACGAAAACTCGCTAAGTAACATCAGCTATAACGGCTATTGAGCTACATGTCGGACAGGCAACCGTTCTGCGTGGCTTTGGAGATAAACATAAGCGGGTTGCTGGCACCAGCCACAACCCTGCTCTCCATAGGCTCTGCCGCGGTTCCTGCTTAATTGATGATTGCGAGGTTTGTTTGAGCTGGCTTTCCAGGAGCGGGATGCAATCTGCACTGAATATGGCGCATTGGCCGCAAACTGACTGGGAAGCGGTGAAAGCCCCAAGATACCGGCAAGGGCTTTGTTCAGCTCTGGCAAGAAGAATTCACCATTAACCAAGCAAGCAGTATCCGTTTCTCTTTTTACTGCCTGTGCCGAATCCAAATCTCCAGTCAACCCGAAGAAGATGCCTGCCTGCAGTGCCACATAACAATTTTCAGAAATTTCGGCCCTGGTTGCGGCGGCACCGCCTTTCTTGGGGAAGCTGAGCCCCAACATTTCCTTCAATGCCATACGCGCTTCGGACGTTTCTCCCGCTGCAGTGGCAGCAACCGAATGTACGAACATCGCCGCCTGCCTACGGGAACGGCTTAAAGCCTTGGATCGACTGATGGCCCGCGCACGATCCAGTGCTGCCCTGTTGTCGCCCCTGTCGAGCGCGATGGAGACATCTTCGAACGTGACGCCATCATCCATACGCACATTGGCCGATTGATAGTCACGTTCTGCCTGTTCGAAATTGCGAAGCGCTGCATTGCTTCTTGCAATGCCGATCATCGATGCCGGCAAACCCAGTTTTTGTGCCTGCTGGTAGGTTTTGAGTGATTCTTTCGGCTGATTCAGATTCAGCTGGTTCAGTCCAACCAGCTGCAATACTTGGCTCATGCTCGGATTTTGCACTTTCATTGCCTGCTTGGCATATTGCAGCGATTCCGCGAATCGGTTGTCCTCCAGAAGAACATATCCGACGTTGATCAGTGCCGGAAAATGGTCTGGATATACCTCCGCGAACTTCTGCCAGGCCTCAAGCTCCTCCTCGGGGTTGTCGAGCCTGGTCGCCCATGCCTCGATATGGAGTTTGTCACGTGCCGGCAACCGCGAAGAAAGTGCAACCGCCTTGCGCAGATAGGGCTCACCTTCAGTCAACAGGCCTTGCGCATTCAGCGCCTTAAGTCCACCCAGATACGCCATGGCGAACGACGAGTCCAGGCTGATGGCAGTATCGAACAGGCGCTTGGCTTTTTCGTAGTCCCCCGTCTCAAAAGCCTGCTGCCCCAGCGCATATGCCTTCAATGCATCGATGTTGCCGGTCGTCACCTGTGGCAACGGCTTGGAATCCCTCTGGATCGATGCCATCGCCTCGCCCAGCTTCACGCGCAAGGCGCCGGTCACCTCATCCACCGAATCGAGCGCCGACCCAATCCCGCGACCATCCGCCGTTTCCGAATAGACCGTGGCTTGCGTGTTCGGGTCCACCACTTCCGCGCTCACGCGCAGGCGCCCGCCTACTTCCGACACGGTGGGCAGGATGACCGCGCGTGCACCGTCGCGCAGCGCGATCTCGGACGCGATACCGCGATCCAGCGCCGTGTTCTCGGGCTTCTGCATCCGCTGCAAGGTTTCGCGCGCCTTGAGATCTGACAACACGTTGACGTAGCGCGATTGCTCCAAGCTGATGCGGAAAGCCTGTTCCAACGATTCGTCCAGGCGCGGATCGCCGGTCAGGTTGCGCATGTCGCCGACCACCACCCAGTCACGCTCGGCAAAGGC
>JACSSF010000110.1 GCA_014879375.1 Lysobacteraceae bacterium | reverse complement strand
ATGGATGATGATCGCGGCGGCGGCGCCCTTGCGCGCGGCTTCCTCGAACTTGTAGGTCCAGCGCCCGTAATAGGTCATGCGCTTGCCTTCGAACAGCTTCTCGTCCTGCGCGTGGAAGCCGGGGTCGTTGATCAGCATGACCACGGTCTTGCCCTTCACGTCGACGCCCGCGTAGTCGTTCCAGTTTTGTTCCGGCGCGTCCACGCCGTAGCCGACGAAGACCAGCTCGCTGCCGTCGATCTTCACTTCCTTCTCGCCGGTGCGCGTGCCGACCACCATGTCCGGGCCGAACTTCAGCGCATGCGGCTTGCCTGCGACATCGATGGTCATGGTCGTGGCGGGATCCGCCTCGGTCACCACCATCGGCACGGTCTGGAACCAGTCGCCGTTGTTGCCAGGCTTGAGGCCCAGGCGCTCGAACTGCGCCTTGATGTAATCGACGGTCTTGTCTTCGCCCACGGTGCCGGGACCGCGGCCTTCAAACTCGTCCGAGGCCAGCGTCTTCACCAACTCGGCGTAATCGGCCTCGTTGATGTCGGCATTGAATGCGTGGGTGGCGGCCGGCGGCGCAGCAGGCGCTTGCGCGGCCGGTGCGGCGGGCTCGGAAGGCTTGCAGGCAGCCAGCAGGGCGGCGGTGGCCAGGCCCAGGATCAGCGGATGGTGGCGCATGGGGACTCCACGATGGATGAAGTCCCGATGTTAGCGCGATGTGGCGTGCGGCTCAGTTCGCTGGCGCACGCGGGGTGTCGAAGATCACCGGCGTCGCGCCCGAGACCTTGCCGATGCGCGCGCTGCGATGCACATACAACTTCACCTCGTGCTCGAAGGTCAGCGCGCCGTCCACCCGCGCGTTCGGCCCGATGATGATGCGCGGCGGATCCTGCTTGACCCGCAGGTTCATGATGCTGATGCCGTTGTTCTTCGGCTTGCGCACGCTGAGGCCGCCGCGCACGTGCGAGCCGATGCCGACGGTCACGTCGCCCGTGTAGGTGAGCAGGTCGCCGCCGACTTCGGTGGCGACCAGGCCGATCGAGCCGCTGACCGTCTGGATGCCGCCAGCCACCCGGCCGCCGCGATCGATGAACACGTCGCCGCTCACGGTTTCCGCGCTGGCGAGACGGCCGCCGGCCTCGAAGTCGATGTCGCCGCTGACCGATTCCACATGGCCGGTGCGTGCACGCGCGCCCAGCTCGATGTCGCCGCTGACGCTCTCGACATCGCCCAGCTGCACGTCGGCATCGCCGTCGATGTCGCCGCTGACGCTTTCGGTGGCTCCGGCGGTCACGCCCGTGCCGATCTCGATGTCGCCGCTGACCGTGCTCACGCTGCCCGCGCGCGCGCCGGCGGCGATCTCGATGTCACCACTGACCGTGTCCACGTTGCCGACCGCGGCCCGGGCAGCGATGCGGATGTCATCGCTGATCTTGCTCTGGTCCTGCGCGGCCATCGCGGCGGGGGTGGCGAGGGTCAGCGCCAACGCCAGCAGCAGGGGGGGATTCATCGCCATGGGGGGCTCCTTTGCTTGTTTGTCCGCGATTCGGGAAGCGGATCGCCTGCGGACTACAATTCCACAACGCCCCCACGCGGGCACCTGCCTGAAGTCACTGGTCCCCAAGTCATGCATGAAGCCGCCTCGCGCCCGAAACCTGTCGTCCTGCTGATCCTCGATGGCTGGGGCTACCGGGAGGACCCACGCGACAACGCGCTGGCCCTGGCCGATATCCCCAACTGGCACCGGCTGTGGGCCACCCGCCCGCACACCCTGGTCCACACCGAGGGCCGCCATGTCGGCCTGCCGGACGGACAGATGGGCAATTCCGAGGTCGGCCACATGAATCTCGGCGCCGGCCGCATCGTCTACCAGGACCTGACCCGGATCGACGCGGCGATCGAAGACGGCAGCTTCTTCAGCAACCCGGCGCTGGTGCGCGCCTGCGAGGACGCCAAGGCTCCGGGGCGTACCCTGCACGTGATGGGGTTGCTCTCGCCGGGCGGCGTGCACAGCCACGAGACGCATATCTTCTCGATGCTGGAGCTGGCCGCGCGCCAAGGCGTGCCGCGGGTGGCCGTGCATGCGTTCCTGGACGGCCGCGACACGCCGCCGCGCTCCGCGCACGACAGCTTGGTGTCCCTGCAGCGGCTGTGCGACAAGCTGGGCAATGCGCACATCGCCACGGTCTGCGGGCGCTATTACGCGATGGATCGCGACCAGCGCTGGGATCGCGTCGAAGCCGCATGGAAGGCCATCGTCGATGCGAACGGCATGCATCACGCCCATACCGAGCTGGATGCGCTCGATGCCGCCTACGGGCGCGGCGAGAATGACGAGTTCGTGCAGCCGACCGTGATCGGCCACGGTGCCAAGGTCGAGGATGGCGATGCGGTGGTGTTCATGAACTTCCGCGCCGACCGCGCGCGCCAGCTCACCGCCGCTTTCGTGCAGCCGGGCTTCGACGGGTTCAGCGCGCGTCGCCCGCTGCTGTCCGACTTCGTTTGCCTGACCGAATACGATGCCAAGCTGCCGGCGACGCTCGCCTATCCGCCGGATCACCTCATCAACACGCTGGGCGAAGTGCTGGCCGCGCACCACCTCACCCAGCTGCGCATCGCCGAAACCGAGAAGTACGCACACGTCACCTTCTTCTTCAGCGGCGGCCGCGAGGACCTGTACGAAGGCGAGGCGCGGACGCTGATCCCGAGCCCCAAGGTCGCCACCTACGACCTGCAGCCGGAAATGAGCTGCCCGGAACTGACCGCCAAGCTGGTCGAGGCGATCCGCACGCAGGCCTACGACGTCATCATTTGCAACATCGCCAACCCCGACATGGTCGGCCACACCGGGGTGATGGCCGCCGCGGTGAAGGCCGCCGAAGCGGTGGACGTGGCGGTGGGTGAGGTCGCGGCGGCGGTGGAAGCGGTCGGCGGCGCGCTGCTCGTCACCGCCGACCACGGCAACCTGGAAATGATGCGCGACCCCGACACCGACCAGCCGCATACCGCGCATACGGTCGGTCCGGTGCCGCTGATCTACGTCGGCACGCGCACCGGCGCGACCTTGCGCGAAGGTGGCGCATTGCGCGATGTCGCGCCGACGCTGCTGGACTTGCTCGGCATCGATCCACCCGCCGAGATGAGCGGCCGGAGCCTGCTTGCCGGATGAGGCCGATGCGTGCCCGCGCCGCCCTGCTCGCGGTGGCGATGACGCTGCTGGCGGGCATCGCCGCCGCGCAGAACACCAGTGACACCGAACGCAAGCTGCGGGAGTTGCGCAAGGAGCTGAAACAGATCGGCAGCGAGCGCCGCAAGCTGGAAGGCCAGCGCGGCGATGCCAACCGCGCGGTGCGCGAAGCCGATGAAGCGGTCGGGCGCAGCGCGCGCGAACTCAACCAGACGCAGGCCGCGATCGCGCGCGAGCAGCAGGCGCTGGGCGGCCTGCAGGCGCAGCGCGATGCGTTGGCGGCATCACTGGTCGGTCAGCGCGACATGCTGGCGACCCTGGTGCGCGCCGCCTACATGACCGGCCGCGATGCACCGCTCAAGGTGATGCTCTCGCAGGACCAGGTCGCCAAGGCCAATCGCGAGCTCGCCTACTACGGCGCGTTGCAGCGCGATCGCGCCGCGCGCATCCGCGACATCACCGGTCGCCTGGCCGAGCTTGACGCCGTCGAAACCGAGATCGGCCAGAAGCGTGTCCTGCTGGCCGCCGCGCGCGAAAAGCAGCAGGCGGAACTGGCCGAGGTCGCCGTGCAGCGCAAGCAGCGCGCGATGGCGCTGGCCCAGGTCGATGCCAAGTACCGTGACAAGGCCAGCCGCGAGAAAGCACTGGGGCGGGATGCGAAGGCGCTGGAGCGCGTGCTGGCGCAATTGCGCGCGGCCGCCGCGAAAGCCGCGCGTGATCGCGCCGCGGCCGAGGCACGCGCACGTCGCGAAGCCGCCGACAGCGGTGGATCGGCGCAACCTTCGCGTCCCGGCGGCACGCCTGCGCGCGCCCCGCGACCGACCCGCGTGGCGACTGCCGTGCCGGTCGCGGTCGGCGGCGCCGGCTGGCCGCTCAGTGGCAGCCTGTTGGCGGGTTTCGGCGGCACCATGCCGGACGGCAGCGCGAGCTCGGGCATGTTGATCGGCGCCGCCGCCGGCACGCCGGTACGTGCGGTGGCCGACGGGCAGGTGGTGTTCGCGGAGTGGATGAGCGGCTACGGCCTCTTGTGCATCGTCGATCACGGCAACGGCTACATGAGCCTGTACGCACACAACGATGCATTGATGAAGGACGTCGGCAGCAACGTGAAGCGCGGCGATGCGGTGGGCAGCGTCGGCAACTCCGGCGGACAGGGCCGGCCGGCCCTGTATTTCGAGCTGCGGCGCGACGGCAAGCCGGTCAACCCGAGCGTCTGGCTGCGTCGCTGAACCCTCGCCCGGTCTTCATCGTCCGCTCAACCGACAGCCGCGCGTGGCGTGCATACTGGACGCATTCATCCGGTTGATGGAGTGCCCGATGCGTCTTCGCCCGCTTTCCCTTGTCCTTGCGTTGCTGCTGGCCGGGCAGGCCCACGCGCAGCAACAGGCCGACACCCCGGCGCAGCAGGGGCAGGACATCGCCGCGGTGGACGATCCCGATGGCGCGGAAAGCGTGTCCCGGCAAGTGCCGTTGGCGGAAATCCGCCGCTTCGTCAGCGTCTACAACGCGATCCGCGAGGCCTATGTCGAGCCGGTCGCCGACGAAAAGCTGATGCACTCGGCGCTGCGCGGCCTGCTGCTCGACCTCGATCCGCACAGCGTCTATTTCGACAAGGACGCCGCGCGCGACTTCAACCAGGATGCGAACGGCGCCTACGACGGCGTCGGCCTGGAATTGCAGCAGCAGCCCGGGCCGGTGCTGAAGATCATCGCGCCGATCGAAGGCGGGCCGGGCGACCGCGCGGGGCTGAGGTCGGGCGACATCATCACCGCGATCGACGGCAAGCCGATCAGTGACGCGGACGGCAGCACGCCGCTGCGCGGCGAGGCCGGAACGACGGTGAAGGTCACGATCTACCGTGAAGGCAAGGACAAGCCCTTCGACGTCAGCCTGACGCGCGAGCGCATCCGCCTGCAAAGCGTGCGCCAGCGCATGCTGGAGCCGGGTTACGGCTATGTGCGCGTGTCCAGCTTCCAGACCGGCACCGCCGAGGATTTCGCCAAGGCGGTGACGGCGCTCAAGACCGAAGCGGGCGGCAAGCTGAAGGGATTGGTCATCGACCTGCGCAGCAATCCCGGTGGATTGCTGACCGGTGCGGTGCAGATGGCGGATGACCTGCTCGACAGCGGCGTCATCGTCACCACGCGCGGCCGCCTGAAGGGTGGCGACACCAGCTTCAGCGCGACCCGTGGCGACCTGGTGTCGGGCGCGCCGGTGGTGGTGGTGGTCGATGCCGGCTCGGCCAGTGCGTCGGAAGTGTTGGCCGGCGCGCTGCGCGACCACAAGCGCGCGCGCATCGTCGGCAGCCGCACCTTCGGCAAGGGTTCGGTGCAGACCCTGTTGCCGCTCGACAACGGCGATGCGGTGAAGCTGACCACCGCGCGTTACTACACGCCGAGCGGCCGCTCGATCCAAGGCGTGGGCATCGCGCCCGACCTGGTGCTGCATCCGGAAGGCGCCAGCGCCGACGAGATCGCGCGCATCAACGAAGCCGCGTTGCCGGGCCACCTGCGCGGCGAGGAAGAGGGCGAATCGATGGCGGGCGAGAACGCCGGTGCGGTGTTGCCTGGCGAAGCCCCCGTGCGTGACGCGTTGGCGGAGCTCAAGCGCATGACGGGCGAGGCGCCGCCGTTGCCGGCCGGCAAGGTGCCGCCGGTCACCGTCAAGCCGGCAGTGCCGCCGACGCCGGTGGAAGCGAAGCCCGGCGGATGAAGGGATGCCGCGTCAGCTCTGGCGCGGCATCGGGAAGGGCGTCACCACGCGCCCCGCGTCGTGGGCATCGCGGATCGCCGCGGCGCCGCGACGTTCGACTTCCTCGATACGCAGCACGTTGTGCATCGGCAGATGCAGGGTGCGGGTATCGGCGAACTCCTCGCGCAGGCGCTCTTCGGCCGGATCGACCAGCACGCCCTGGCGGGTGTCGAAGTCGAACTCGCCCACTTCGATGAACCCCCAGATGTTGCTGCTGGCCACGCGGCGCGCATACACGACGTAGAGCTTGTCCTGATGCTGGAAATGCAGGCGGTAGAGCGGCTTCGACATCGGCCGATTATAGGCCGCGACCGGCGGGCATCCGCTCAGTAGCCGTGTTCCTTGCGCATCCGCCGCGCGATCGCGCCGCGTGACAGCAACGCCAGCAGGCCGCCCGCGCCGAAGCCGGCGACGTGCGCGACCCAGGCCACCTGCCCGTAGGCCGGGCCGATGTAGGCGAACAGCACCTGCAGGACGATCCACAGGCCGATCAGCAGCATCGCGGGTGCACGCACGAATTCGAGGAACAGGCCGAGCGGCAGCACCACGCCGAGGCGCGCCTTCGGGAACAGGGCCAGCCATGCGCCGATCACCGCCGAGACCGCGCCGCTCGCGCCAATCACCACCTGGTTGTCGGCGACCGACACCGACGCGGCGAAATTGGCCACCGCGCCGCCGAGGAGGAATACGACGAGGAAGCGTAGCGAGCCCAGCAGGCGCTCGGCAGGGAAGCCGAAGATCATCAGGAACACCAGGTTGCCGAGCAGGTGGGCCCAGTCGCCGTGCAGGAACAGCGCGGTGAACAGGCGCGCCCAGCGCCAGGGATCGGACAGGCTGCCGGGGTCACTGCCCAGGCCACCCACGGCGCCCCAGTCCTGCAGGACGGCATCGCGCACGAGGGGAGGCAGCATCTGGGTCCAGACGAAGGCCGCGCACAGCAGGACTACCAGGGTCGGAGTGACCCAGCGAGGGTGGCGCTTCTGGCGGGGCGGGATGGCGACGAACAAGCAGGGCTCCTGTTAGCTGAACAACATACGGTGATTCGTTGCACTGCGAGATGTTACGTTGAAGTTAATATCGCTATAGTGCAGACGGTGCCGTATGCCGGGAAGCTTCCTGGCGCACGCTTAAGGCGTCGCAGGCCACCAATCATCACGAAAACTACCGAGCATACGGAGAGAACACATGCAGCATGCTTCCACCCCCGCGCGACTGTCGGCTCTGGCAGTTGCGATCGTCGGCGTTCTGGCAGTCGGCAACGCCGCGGCGTCCGGCTTCCAGATCCGCGAAAACAGCATCAAGGCGCAGGGCCGTGCCCTGACCGGCACCACAGTGGCCAAGGATGATGCAACCGTCGCCATCACCAACCCGGCCGCGATGGTCAACATCGACAAGACCACGGTGTCGGTCAACGTCAGCGCGATCGACCTCAATGGCGACTTCACCGGCACCGCGATCGCCGGCGCGCCGTTCGCTGCCAGCAACAATGCCGCCATCAGTGCGCTCGCGCGTCCGGCCGGCGGCAGCAATGGCGGTGATCCCGGCGATCTTGAGCTGGTCCCGTCCTTCAGCGTGGTGATGCCGCTCAGCGGCAGCTTCGAGAACCTTTGGCTGGGCTTCGGCGTCAATGCACCGTACGGCCTGGTGACCGATTGGGATGCGAACTGGATGGGCCGTTACAACTCCGTCAAGTCCGACGTGAAGGTGATCGATGCCACGCTGTCGGCCGCCTGGAAGGCGAGCGACCAGTTCTCGGTGGGCGTGGGCTTCGTGTTCCAGCGCGCCGACGTGACCTTGACCAATGCACTCGACCTCGGCACCGCCGTGTGCTCACAGCTGGCGGCTGGCGCCACCACCCCGGCTGGCGTGACGGCGCTCACCAACCTCTGCCTTGCCCCGACCGCGCCGTACAAGCCGACCCAGAACGACGGCTTCTTCTCGGTGACGGGTGCCGACAACAATTTCGGCTGGACGCTCGGCATGCAGTGGAGCCCGATCGAGAAACTGACCGTCGGTTACAACTACAAGTCCGAGATCGACCACGAGCTTGATGGCAACATCGATTTCACCATTCCCGCCAACGTGATGGCGCTGCCGGGCATGAGCACCCGCTTCGCCGATGGCAAGGGTGGCGCCAAGCTGACCACGCCGAGCACGCATACGTTCTCCGCGCGTTACGACGTCAACGAGCGCTTCCGCATGTTCGGTGAGGCGCAGATCACCAACTGGTCGTCGCTGGACGTGGTGACCATCCAGCGCGCCGATGGCGCCGTGGTCGGCAACGAGGACTACCACTGGAGCAACTCCAGCCTGTATGCGCTGGGCGCCGAATACGACCTCAATGATGCGTTCACCCTGCGTGGCGGCATCGGTCGCGACAACACGCCGACGCATGACGTCAACCGTTCGCCGCGTCTGCCCGACAACGACCGCAACCTGTACAGCATCGGCCTCACCTGGAATGCGATGCCGAACCTCAGCATCGATGCGGCCTACATGCGCGTGGAGCTGAAGGACTCGCCGATCAACTCGACCTCGGCGACCGGCACCCGCCTGACAGGTCAAGTCGACGGCAACGCCAACGTATTCGGCGTGGGTGCGACCTACAAGTTCTGATTTCGGTCGGACTTGCGTTGAATGAAAAACCCCGCTTTTGCGGGGTTTTTTCTTGTGCAGGAACATTGGGCTGGGCAAATGCAGGTTCAGGAATACGACCAGCGTCGGTGCCATTGAGTTTTCCAGCTTCAACGCCGCACCAAGGTTTCCAGCATCTCAGTGCGGCTGCCTTGCCGGACGCTGTGGCAACACCAAGATGAGCACCACGATCGCCACCAGTAACACGAGCGAACCGGTATAGCGGGACAAGGCCAGGCCGCCACTGGCGACGGGCTTGTCGAGGAAATCACCGACCACTGCACCCAATGGCCGCGTCAGCACGAAGGCCGCCCAGAACAGCGCGGTGCGGTTGATCTTGGTGGTCAGGTAAAGCACCAGGATCAAGGCCAGCAGCCCGCCGAAGATCAGCATGCCGCCGGTATAGCCCATGCCGCGCGTATCGGCGACCCAATCGCCCAGCGCCGTGCCCAAGGTCTGCGAAAAAGTGATGGTGAGCCAGTAGAACCACTCCGAACGCGCATCACGCACGCTGGCCACGGAGATCGCCCCGGTAGTGCGATACCACAGGAAGAGCGAGCCAAGCAGCAGCATCAGCAGCAAGGCGCTGCCGCCGGTGTAGCCAATGCCCAGCGAGCGATCCACGAAATCGGCCAGGGTGGTGCCGACCGTGGTCGAGGCGATGATCGTGCCCCAGTACAGCCATGGGTTGAACTGGGGCGAGCGTATCTGCGCGAACACGAAGGCAATGAAAACGGCGGCGAAGATCAGCGTGCCGACCAGGTAGCCGAGGTTCATCGACATGGTCACGGCGTCGCCGCCGATCTCGCCAAGGGTGGTCGCCAGGATCTTGATGATCCAGAACCCCAGGACGATCTCGGGCACCTTGCTCGAGGCGGATGATGCGTCGTGTGATGCGGCGCTGGCATTCATGCAGGCTCTCCGGTCACGGCGGACCAAGTGCTGGATGGAGGCTCAAGCTCTCACACGGAATCGCCGCGGGTCTTCATGTCGCGGCGAGATTTCACCGCTACCAAGCAAGCGTCGCAAGGCTGCATCCCGACAGCAGGCTCGCGTTGCCGCCCGCGGCTGATGCGACCTGCATCGAAAGCCCCGGATTGATCCGGGCACCCGATACACGCGGCGATGCCTGGCTTCGGGTTATTCGCCGAGCGTCAGCAGGCTTGCATTGCCGCCCGCTGCCGTGGTGTTGACCGTCACGGTCTTCTCGGTGGCGAAGCGCGGCAGGTAGTGCGGACCGCCCGCCTTCGGGCCTGTGCCGCTCATGCCCTGGCCGCCGAAGGGCTGCACGCCGACCACCGCGCCGATCTGGTTGCGGTTGACGTAGATGTTGCCGACCTTCGCGCGCTGCACGATGCGGTCCACCGTCTCGTCGATGCGCGAGTGGATGCCGAGGGTCAGGCCGAAGCCGGTCGCGTTGATCGCGTCCACCACCTGATCGAGTTCATCCGCCTTCCAGCGCACCACGTGCAATGCCGGGCCGAAGTTCTCGCGGGTGAGCTGGTCGATGGAATGCAGCTCCCACGCCATCGGCGCGACGAAGGTGCCGTGCGCGGCTTCCTCCGACAGCGTGGCGGCGGCGATCGGCTTGGCCTCGCGCTGCATGCGCTCGGCGTGGTGGTCGAGCTGCGCCTTGGCGTCGGCATCGATCACCGGGCCGACGTCAGTGGCGAGCTGACCCGGGTCACCCACTTTCAGCTCCGCCATCGCGCCGGCCAGCATGCCGATCACCTTGTCGGCGATGTCGTCCTGCACCATCAGCACGCGCGCGGCCGAGCAACGCTGTCCGGCCGAGGTGAACGCGCTGCCCAGGGCGTCCTTGACCACCTGTTCCGGCAGCGACGAGCTGTCGGCGATCATCGCGTTCTGGCCGCCGGTCTCGGCGATCAGCGTGGCGATCATGCCGGTGTCGCGCGCGGCCAGTGCGCGGTTGATCATGCGCGCGGTGTCGGTGGAGCCGGTGAAGCACACGCCGGCCACGCGCGGGTCGCGCGTCAGTGCGGCGCCGACCGTCGCGCCATCACCCGGCACGAACTGCAGGACGTCCTTGGGGATGCCGGCTTCGTGCATCAACTTCACCGCGGCGTAGCCGATCAGGTTGGTCTGCTCCGCCGGCTTGGCGATCACCGCATTGCCTGCCGCAAGCGCGGCGGCGATCTGGCCGGTGAAGATCGCCAGCGGGAAGTTCCACGGGCTGATGCAAACGAACACGCCGCGCCCGGAGAGTTGCAGCGTGTTGGACTCGCCGGTCGGGCCGGGCAGCGCCTCGACGGTGAACGCCTTGCGCGCCTCGATCGCGTAATAGCGCAGGAAATCGACCGCCTCGCGCACCTCGGCGATGCCGTCGGGAATGGTCTTGCCGGCTTCCTTGGTGCACATCGCCATCAACGAGGCGATGTGGCCTTCCATCAGTTCGGCGGCCTTCTCCAGCATCGCGGCGCGTGCATCCACCGGGGTCGCGTCCCATGCGGGCTGCGCAGCCAGTGCGTTCTCCATCGCGCGCTCGACCGTGGCGGCATCGGCGGGCTGCCAGTGGCCGACGACTTCGCGGCGATCGGCCGGGTTGGTGACATCGATGTGCTCGCTGTGGGTATGCGCGCCCGGCACCAGCGGCGCGGCGGTCCAGCTGCCGCTGCCGGCGTTGTTGATCTCGGCGGCGAGGTGGCGCAGCGCGTCGTCG
This sequence comes from Lysobacteraceae bacterium, assembly GCA_014879375.1. GTDB lineage: Bacteria > Pseudomonadota > Gammaproteobacteria > Xanthomonadales > Xanthomonadaceae > Solilutibacter. Next base: position 2,986 of record JACSSF010000110.1, on the reverse strand, counting down.
TTGGCGATGTTGATGCCCATGGAATTGTCTCGTGGCTGGTGCTGGCTGCGGTACAGGTTGACCGGCAGCGGGATGCGGGGATGCGGAATCTGCTCGAAGCCGGCGACGACCTCGACCGGGTCGCGGACCAGGTCGTCGACCGGGATCGCCTCGTCGGTGATGCGATTGACGAAGCTGGAATTGGCGCCGTTTTCCAGCAAGCGGCGCACGAGGTAGGGCAGCAGGTCCTCGTGGCTGCCGACCGGTGCGTACACGCGGCAGGGCACGTCCAGGCGATCCGCCGGGATGACTTCGGCATACAAGTCGTCGCCCATGCCGTGCAGTTTCTGGAACTCGTAGCGGAAGCCGTTTCCTTCGCGCGCGCCGCCGCCCAGCTCGGTCTTCGCCATCTGGTGGATGGCCGCAATCGTCTGCGCGTTGTGGGTGGCGAACATCGGGTAGATCGCATCGATGTTCTGCAGCAGCCGGCGTGCGTTGGCCTGGTAGCTGACATCGGTATTGGGCTTGCGCGAGAACAGCGGATAACCGGGCTGGCCATCCATCTGCGCACGCTTGACCTCGGCATCCCAATAAGCGCCCTTGACCAGTCGCACCGGGATGCGGCGACCCAGCTCGCGCGCCTGCGCCGCGATGTAGTCGATCACGTACGGTGCGCGCTTCTGGTAGGCCTGCACGACGATGCCGAAGCCGTTCCAGTCGCGCAGCGATGCATCGGCCAGCACGGCGAAGATGAGGTCGAGCGAGAGTTCGAGGCGATCGGTTTCCTCGGCGTCGATGGTGAGGCCGATGCCGTAGCGCTTGGCCAGCTGCGAGAGTTCCAGCAGGCCGGGGCCGAGTTCGGCCAGCACGCGCTCGCGCTTGGCATGCTCGTAGCGAGGGTGCAAAGCGGACAATTTCACCGAAATACTGGGCGCGGCGAACACATCAATGAACGGGCCGGTCGCGCCGATCGCGTGGATGGCCTGGCGGTAGGCCTCCAGGTAGCGCGCGGCGTCATTGGAGGTCAGTGCGCCTTCGCCCAGCATGTCGAAGGAATAGCGGTACGCGGCATTCGCACCCTTGCGCGAGCGCTCCAGCGCCTCGTTGATGGTGCGCCCCATGACGAACTGGTGGCCCATGATCTTCATCGCCTGGCGCGTGGCGCCACGGATCACCGGCTCGCCGAGCTTGCCAACCAGGCGACCGAAGGCGCCGACTGCATCGCGCTGGGTGTCGTCGGACAGGTTCACCAGCTTGCCGGTCAAGAGCAGCCCCCAGGTCGAGGCGTTGACCAGCAGCGAATCACTCTGGCCCAGGTGGCGGCGCCAGTTGGCCTCGCCCAGCTTGTCGCGGATCAGCGCATCGGCCGTGTCCTGGTCCGGAATGCGCAACAGTGCCTCGGCCACGCACATCATCAGCACGCCTTCCTCGCTGCCAAGGTCGTATTGGCGCATGAAGGACTCGACCAGGCTGGCGTCGCCGGCGCGGGCACGCACCCGGCGGACCAGGTCTGCGGCGGTCGCGCGCACGGCCGCGCGATCGGCGTCCGACTGCCGCGCCTGGGCCAGCAATTCATGGACGTGGAGGGTCTCATCGACCACCCAGGCGCGCGTAATCGCGGCGCGCAGGGGGGAATCGGGGGGCGGGGCGACATGGGAGAGCAGGGGGGCGCTCACGGGCGTAAGGCTCGATGCGACGGGGTTAGCCGGCGATTATATGCCGCCGCCAACGGGGCACACATGCACAAAAAAAGCGGCCGGCTTGCCGCATAGGGCCTGCCCCCGCTACCATTTCATAGATTGGGCCGGCCTCCTGCCGGTGTACTTGTCACGCGATGTCGCCTGGGGCGGCTCGCACGCACTTGGGATCCTTCAGACATGGTGCAACTCGCACGCGCCGGCAAGGCGATGGCAATGGGGACGCTGCTGGCGTGCCTGCCGACGATGGCATGGGCACAGGCCGCCGACCCGCATCGCTGGCAGCTCAACATGGGCCGGGGCGTCACCCCGACCTCGCATGCCGCCTACGAGGCCCACATGTGGGTGCTCTGGATCTGCGTGGTGATCGGCCTGATCGTGTTCGGTGCGATGGCCTACGCCATCTTCAAGTTCCGCCGCTCCAAGGGCGCGGTCGCCGCCACCTTCAGCCACAACACCACCGCCGAATTGATCTGGACGGTGATCCCGGTGGTGATCCTGATCGTGCTGGCCTTCCCGGCCACCAAGAACCTGATCAAGATGTACGACACCCGCAACGCCGAGATGACCGTCAAGGTCACAGGCTTCCAGTGGATGTGGATGTACGAATACCTGGGCGAGGATGTCGCCCTCACCAGCCGTTTGGACAGCAGGAGCGACGAGATCCGCCAGAGCGGCATGAACGCGCGCGACGCCGACTATCCGCATTACCTGCTGGACGTGGACAACGCGCTGGTCCTGCCGACCAACACCAAGATCCGCTTCGTGATCACCGCCGACGACGTCATCCACGCCTGGTGGGTGCCGGCGCTGGGCTGGAAGCAGGACGCGATCCCCGGGATCATCAACGAGGCCTGGACGCAGATCGACCAGCCCGGCATCTACCGCGGCCAGTGCGCCGAGCTGTGCGGCAAGGACCACGGCTTCATGCCGATCGTGGTCAAGGCCGTGCCCAAGGCCGAGTACGCCGCGTGGCTGGCCCAGCAGAAGGCCGCCGCCAACGGCTCGGCCGAAGTCGCCCCAGCGCCACCGGAAGACACCATCGACAGCCCGCCAGAAACGTCTGACGAAGCCGCCGCCGCCATTGCCCCCGCCTCGGCGGGCTGATCCGTCCGGCGATCCGTAACAAAGCATTCGAGGTCCAGCGCATGTCCGCCACCCATCCCACCGCAGCCGATCACCACCACGACGACCACCACGGTCACAAGCAGAGCTTCGTGGAGCGTTGGTTCTTCTCGACCAACCACAAGGACATCGGCACGCTGTATCTGGTGTTCAGCTTCATCATGTTCATCATCGGCGCCTTCATG
>JACSSF010000225.1 GCA_014879375.1 Lysobacteraceae bacterium | reverse complement strand
CGCGGGAAGCTGCATGAGGCCGTGGTGGAGTTGGTGCTGCCCGAGATCGGCCGGCAGACCAAGCAACTGGTCGAGGCTCACCTGGACGTGCAACTGGCCGAGGCTGCGCTGGCATGGAGCCGGGCACCCAAGCCGGAGCAGCGGATGGCGGTTGACCGGGCGCGGGGCAGGCTGGGTGCGCTACGGGCCCAGGCGTGGCCCCGGACGACGCTGGAAAGCCTGCCGGCGCTGACGGTGGCGGCGGTGCGGGAGATTGCCCTCAAGAACCATTGCGCGTGCTGCGAGGGCAGGGGGCAGGTGCTGGTGGGTGACCTACTGACCCCATGCGCGGCCTGCAACAGCCGGGGCGTGGTCCCGATGAGTGACAGGAAGCGAGCGCAGGCCATCGGGAAGAACGAATCCGTCTACCGCCGGCACTGGCGCCATGCCTATGAATGGTTGCACGCGCACCTATGGGACGCGGAGCAGCAGGCGGCCCGAGAGACCGTGGCGGCATTGATGGAGGGTGCGGCAGTGACACAGCCGCAGTCTGTGGGGTAGAAAGTCTACAGTCGCCCGGCCTAACCGCTGGGCGTTCATATTTCCTGGGTTGGGGAGGCGAACGGCCCCCTAGGCGAGTTCCGGCAGAGAGCCGGATGCCCAGACCAAATTGCAGCAAGCGCAGGGTTTGTAGAGGTCGCCCCTTGGGCGTCAAGCCGAAAGGCCCGGATCCTCGAACCTGGGGCTGCAACCTTCCCGCCCGCCAACCCTCACCGGACCGAACCCACTCAGCCAGCCGGCTGCGGTGGCGGGCACCTTTTCTCAAGCTCCCCGCCTGGCCGGCGCTGGTCCGGCGGGGTTCTTTTTGCACCACAGGGGACACCGTGAAAGACCATGCCGCCGACGTCAGCATCGGACTGCTCAAGAGCGTCCCGTCAGTGGGCGCGATCCTGATTTGGGCGTCTGGGCTGACGATTGAGAAGGGCGTGGCCCTGATGGGCGGGGCGTTCATCGCGCTACAAGCGGCGTACCTACTGTGGCGCTGGCGGCGCGAGGCGAGACGTGACCGTGACTGACAAGCCGATCAACACCAAGGCGGTCGGCGGCGGGATCGCGGCCGTCGCGTTGGCGGGTGCGCTGGCGCTGGCGGCTCCGATCATCCAGCGCTGGGAGGGTGTGCGGTACGAGCCCTACCGGGACAGCGTGGGCGTGCTGACGGTCTGCTACGGGCACACCAAGACCGTCCAATCTGGCAAGCGGTATACCAAGGCCGAGTGTGACGCCCTGCTGGCGGCCGACATGGCCGAGGCCAACGGCTACGTGCGCCAGTGCATCGGGGTGCCGATGTTGCGCCAGGTCGAGGCTTCGCTGACCAGTGCGGTATTCAACCTCGGGCCGCAGGTCGTGTGCGGCTCGACCCTACAGCGCAAGGCCGGGGCCAACGACTGGCCGGGCGCCTGCGCAGAGCTTTCCCGCTGGGACAAGGCGGGTGGGCGCCAGCTGAAGGGGCTGGTCCTGCGCCGGGATGATGAGCGCGCCCTGTGCGAGGGACGCGCCCTATGGGGTGGTACGTGAGCCTGCCGCCGCGGGTGAAGTTCCGGGCCATCGACCCACTACAGGACTACTACCAGGACCGTGACGGCAACCGCTGGTCGGTGGCGCGGCTGGTCGATGACGCCAAGGATCTGCCGGTGTTCGAGGTGCCGCTGGCGGCGCTGGACCTGACCGGCCGACCGTGGGATGGCGACAGCCTGTTCTACCTCGCGTTCCACGTGAAGAAGTGCATGGAGGCGGACCTGAGCTGCCCGATCCTGCTGGACTGGAACGGTTGCATCGCTGACGGCCGTCACCGCGTCCTGAAAGCTATCGCCACCGGCAAGCGGACGATCAAGGCCCGCCGGATGACCTGGAAACCAGGACCGTGCTGGAAGGCAGAGGAGCCCCGATGAGCAAGACCACTATGCGTGCCAAGTTCGCTGTCGCCCAGGTCGAGAAGCTGGAGACCGGCGAGCGCATCTCCTTCCATGCCGTTGGCAGGTCAGGCACCTATCCGGAGGACGGCAGCGACGAGGACAACTCGTTCGCCAAGTTCACCCCATCGGCGGACCTGACCATCTACATCGCCAATCCGGCGCTTTTCGGTCAGTTCGATGCCGGTCAGAAGTACTACGCAGACTTCACCAGGGCGGATGGCTGAGGTGAACCGCATCGCCGTCGCCATCGTGCTGTTCGTCCTGTGGACCCTGGGAGCCGCCTGGCTCGGCTGGGAGTACCGGGACCGCAGCGCCGATATCAAAAAGCTCCGGGCCGACCTGCAATACGCCAGCGATGCCAACGACGCGCTTGTCGAGACCATCAATGCCGAGCGGGTCAAGGCACGGACCCTCGCCGACATCGGCGCCCAACACGAAGAGGACCGCCGCGATGCGGAAACCGTACCTGCTGCCGTTGCTGCTGACCTGCGCGATGGCAATCTCCGGCTGCGCCGCGAATGGGCGGGCTGTGAAACCCAGCGTCTGTCCGACGCTGCCACCGCCACCCGCGAACGTGATGCGCTCGCCGCAAGCCGAGACGAGGCTGCGGGCCGAATTGTTCGAATCGGCCGAGACGCCGACGA
>JACSSF010000047.1 GCA_014879375.1 Lysobacteraceae bacterium | reverse complement strand
GACCGGCTGCTGGCCAAGGTAATCGGCCAGCCGCTTGGGGCGCAGGCTGGCATCGACGGCATCGTCTTCGCGGGTGGCATCGGGCGCGATCAGGCGGTCTTCATCCATGCGGCTATGTTCGCATGCCGCCGCGTCCGGCCGCACGGTCCGGCGGCCTGTGCCGGGTTATCGAGCCACCGAATCGCCCACCATGGCAAGGCTGGCCAAGGTGAGCGAGTGCTTGCGCGCCTCGTGGTCGAAGATATTGCCGGTCATCATCAACTCGTCCGGGCGGTGGCGGTCGATGAACGCGGCGATGCCTTCACGCAGGTCGTTCGCATCGCCCACCACGCTGCAGGACAGGGCCTCGCCGACCATCGCTTTCTCCGCCGGCGTCCAGAACGATTCGATGTCGTCGATCGGCGGCGGCACCAGGCCCGGTTCGCCGCGGCGCAGGCGCACGAAGGCCTGCTGCTGGGTGGTGAACAGATGCTGTGCCTGCGCGCGGGTATCGGCGCCGATCACGTTGAGCGCCAACATCGCATGCGGCTGCCTGAGACGCGCGGAAGGCTTGAAGTCGCGATGGTAGAGGGCCAGCGCCTCGGTGAGCGCACCCGGGGCGAAATGCGAGGCGAACGCATACGGCAGGCCCAGCGCGGCGGCTAGGCGCGCGCCGAACAGGCTGGAGCCGAGGATCCACACCGGTACGTCCAGGCCCGCGCCCGGCACGGCCTGCACCGCCTGCCCGGGTTGCACCGGCTCGAAGTAATGCAGCAACTCCTGCACATCCTGCGGGAAGGCGTCGGCGCTGTCGTAGTAACGGCGCAGGGCGCGCGCGGTGGCCTGGTCGGTGCCCGGTGCGCGGCCCAGGCCGAGGTCGATCCGGCCCGGATACAGCGAGGCCAGCGTGCCGAATTGCTCGGCCACTTGCAGCGGCGCGGCATTGGGCAACATCACCCCGCCCGCACCGACGCGGATGCGCGAGGTACCGCCGGCCAGATGGCCGATCAGCACCGCAGTGGCAGCACTGGCGATGCCCGGCATGTTGTGGTGCTCGGCCAGCCAGTAACGGGTATAGCCGAGCGACTCGGCGTGGCGCGCCAGATCCAGGCTGTTGGAAAACGCCTGCGCGGGCGTGCTGCCCTCGGTGACCGGGGCGAGGTCCAGCAGGGAATACGGGATGTCGTTCATCCCGTGTAGATGACGCCGGAAACGCCTTGATTCAAGCCCCGGCGACGACGTCATTCAGTCCGTGCGGCTAGAGCTGGACCTGCGTCCCCAATTCGACGATGCGGTTACCCGGGATGTGGAAGAACCCGGTCGCCGGCGCCGCGTTGCGATGCATCAGCGCAAACAGCTTGTCGCGCCACACCGGCATGTTGCGATGCGCGCTGGCCAGCACCGTCTCGCGGCTGGCGAAATAGGTGGTGTCCATCGGGTCCACGCAGATTTCGCTGCAATCGGCGGTCTGCATCAGGGCTTGCGGCACGTCGGGGTCTTCCATGAAGCCGAACTTGATCACCACCCGGTAGAAGTTGTCGCCGATGGTGGTGATGCGCAGGCGCTCGAACCTCGGCGCGTAGGGCACCTTCAGCGTGTCCACGGTCAGGAAGATGTTGCGCTCGTGCAGGACCTTGTTGTGCTTGAGGTTGTGCATCAGCGCCTGCGGCACCACACCCTTGTCGGCGGTCAGGAAGATCGCCGTGCCCGGCACGCGCACCGGCGGCGAGAGCATCAGGCCGTCGAGGAAGGTCTCGAGCTGGATGCCCTCGTTCTGCACCGCATCGCGCAACAGCTCGCGACCGCGACGCCAGGTGCGCATCAGGATGAACGCGCTGATGCCGATGAACAGCGGCACCCACGCGCCGATGCCCGAGAACAGCTTGGCCCCGTTGGCGACCAGGAACGCCAGGTCGATGAACAGGAACATCACGCATAGCGGCAACACCCATTTGCGGGTGTCCGGCCAGCGCGTGTAGGCGACGATGGCCAGTAGCAAGGTGTCGATCAACATCGTGCCGGTCACCGACAGGCCATAAGCAGTGGCCAGCGCGCCGGAGCTGCGGAAGGAGAGCACCAGCACCACCACCGCGCCGAACAGCATCCAGTTGATCGAAGGCACGTAGACCTGGCCCATGGTGTCGCGCGAGGTGTAGACGATCCGCAGGCGCGGCAGGTAGCCCAGCTGGATCGCCTGCCGTGTGACCGAGAACGCGCCGGTGATCACCGCCTGCGAGGCGACCATCGCCGCGGCGGTCGCCAGCACCAGCATCGGCACCTGCGCCCAGTCCGGGATCGACATGTAGAACGGATTGGCGACGGCGCCCGGGTCGCGCAACAACACCGCGCCCTGCCCGTAGTAGTTCAGCACCAGCGCCGGCAGCACGAAGCCGAACCAGGCCCAGCGGATCGGCTTCTTGCCGAAGTGGCCCATGTCCGCGTACAGCGCCTCGCCGCCGGTCACGATCAACACCACCGCGCCCAGGATCAGCACCGCGTGCCAGTCGTGGGTGGTGAAGAAGTTCCACGCCCAATACGGGTTCAGCGCGCGCAGCACGATGGGATTGCTGGCGATGTTGACCAGCCCGAAACCCGCGATCACCACGAACCAGGTGATCATCACCGGGCCGAACAACTTGCCGACCTTGGCCGTGCCGAAACGCTGGAACGCGAACAGCCCAGTCAGCATCACCAGGCTGATCGGCACCACCCATTGCTTGAACAGCGGCGAGATCACCTCCAGGCCTTCCACCGCGCCCAGCACGGTGATCGGCGGCGTGATCATGCCGTCGCCGAAGAACAGCGCCGCGCCGAAGATGCCGAGGATGCCCACCGCGTAACTGAGCCGCGAGCCCATCTTCAGGCTGCGCTGGGCCAGCGCCGTCAACGCCATGATGCCGCCCTCGCCCTCGTTGTCGGCGCGCATGATGACGATGACGTATTTCAGCGTCACCACCAGGATCAGCGACCAGAAGCCGAGCGAGAGCAATCCCTTGACCGTCGCCGCATCGGGAGTCAGCCCGAAATGTGGATGGAACATCTCCTTGATCGTGTACAGCGGGCTGGTGCCGATGTCGCCGAACACCACGCCGACCGCGCCAGCCACCAGCGCCGCCATGCCGGTGGTGGCATGACCGTGACCGTTACCGCCCTCTGGCCGCGCGGGCGTCGGGTCGGTGTTGAAAGCTGAGCTCATGGAAGGGCCCCGGGGATCAAGCCGCGCATGGTACGCCTCTAGCGCAGCGCCTGCTGCAGGGCCTTGCGGATGATCGCCTCGGGCGCATCGCCCTCGCCCGCCGCCTTCTTCGCCATGCGCTCGGCTTCGGCAGGTTTGTAGCCCAGTTGCTGCAGGGCGATGATCGCCTCCGACAGCGGATCCAGCCGCTGCCCGGGTTGCGGGGCGATGGCGCCACCGGCCAGATTCGCGGCACGATCACGCAGTTCCACCACCATGCGCTCGGCGGTCTTCTTGCCGATGCCGGGGATGCGCGTGAGCGCCGTCACATCCGAGGTCTGCACCAGCCGCGCGAATTCATCCACCGACACGCCCGAGAGCACCGCCAAGGCGATCTTGGCGCCGATGCCGCTGACCTTCTGCACGTCACGGAACAGGCGGCGCTCGGCCTCGTTCAGGAAACCGTACAGCGACACGCTGTCTTCCTTTTGCGCATAGTGGGTGAACAGCGACACTTCGCGTCCCACTTCGGGCAAGTCGTAGAAGGTGCTCATCGGCGCCTCCAGCTCGTAGCCGACGCCGTTGACGTCGATCACCAGCCACGGCGGCTGCTTGTGGATGAGCGTGCCCTTGAGTCGTCCGATCATGCCTATCTCCTGCCCCATGCCTGCCGCACGCCCACGCCCAGTCGCGCGGCACTCGCGCGCACATGCGCATGGGTGATCGCCACGGCCAGGGCGTCGGCGGCATCGGCCTGCAACTTGCCTTTCAGGTTCAACATCACGCCAACCATATGCTGCACCTGCGCCTTGTCCGCGCCGCCCTTGCCAACCAGGGCCAGCTTCACTTCCTTGGCCGCGTATTCGGCCACCTTCAGGTCCCGCGCGACGCACGCCGCGATCGCCGCGCCGCGCGCCTGCCCCAGCTTCAACGCACTCATCGCGTTGTTGGACAGGAACACCTGCTCGATCGCGACTTCATGCGGCTGGTGCTCTTCGATCAAGGCCCACAACCCATCCAGCAGCAAGCGCAAGCGCTGCGGGAAGTCTTCGGCCTTCATCAACGACAGCGGCGCATGGTGGATGTGCACCATGCGGCCATCCGCGGCGACGTCGATCACGCCGACGCCGGTGCGTTGGGAGCCGGGATCAATGCCGAGGATGCGGATGGTGGTCAATGCGATCTCAGGCCGGCAGCTCGGCGTTGCTGTAGACCGCCTGCACGTCGTCCAGCTCGTTGAGACGGTCGAGCAGCTTCAGCACCTGCTCGGCGGTCTCGCCTTCCACCGCGATGTCGTTGTCGGCGCGCAGGGTGACTTCGGCAAAGCCGGGGGCCAGATTGGCCGCTTCCATCGCCGCTTTCACGTCACCGAAGCTTTCCGGCGCAGTGATCACGTCGATCGCGCCATCGTCGTACACCATGATGTCTTCGGCCCCCGCCTCGATGGCGGCTTCGGTGATGGCGTCCTCGTCGGCGCCGGCGTCATAGCTCAGCACGCCCAGCTTTTTGAACATGAAGGCGACCGAGCCTTCCGCGCCCATGTTGCCGCCGTGCTTGCCGAAGGCATGGCGCACCTCGGCCACGGTGCGCACGCGGTTGTCGGTCAGGCAGTCGGCGATCACCGCGACACCGCCGGGCGCATAGCCTTCGTAGCGGATTTCCTCGTACTCGACGCCTTCGAGCTCGCCGGTCGCCTTCTTGATCGCGCGCTCGATCACGTCCTTGGTCATGTTGACCGACAGGCCCTTGTCGATGGCGCTGCGCAGGCGCGGATTGCTGGCCGGGTCGCCGCCGCTGGTGCGCGCGGCCACGGAAATCTCGCGAATGATCTTGGTGAAAATCTTGCCGCGCTGGGCATCGACCGCATTCTTGCGGGCTTCGATCGAAGGACCACGTCCCATGATGTGTGTTCTGGCTGGAAAGTATTGATTTTACGCGATGCTGGCGCCGGCCACGGTCTCGCCGACGCCGTGGTCGAAACGGCCGGAGCGCAGGAACGCGACCGACTGCTCCAGCGCGGCATCCGAGAAGATCAGGCCACTGTGGCTGGCCGGCAGGACGATGTGGTCGGCCAGGCCATCGAGCCGGGTCTCGGACACCGCCACGGTGCCGTCGTGGTCGTCGCTGAAATGGGTCAGCATCCCGCCCAGGCCGCGGCGGCGACTGCCGGCAACCACGCCGATCTCCACCCCGCCCGGCAGGCTGCCGGCCCCGGCCAGCAACATCGGCACATGCTGGCCCAGCAAGTGGCGACCGGCGGGAAACCGCTGGATCACGCCGTCGGCGGCACTGCTGCCGGCCAGCGGCGTGCCGAGGCAAACGATGCGCCCGATCTCATCCGGGACCAGCCGGCGCGCGGCCTCCAGCGCCATCAATCCGCCCAGGCTGTGCGCGACCACATGGCTGCCGGGCGATTTGCATAGCGCATCGGCCACGCGCGTGACCGCGCGTTCGCTGTCCTCCAGCACGCTGTAATAACCCAGCGCGCTCGCATCGAAGCCGCGGCTCTTGAGGCGGGTGGCGAACCAGCGCATCGCCGGTGCATGCATCCACAGACCGTGGAGCAGGATGACGCGGCCTTCGCTCGGGCGTTGTTTTCGCATGGCGCAAGTTTGCCGCATACAGATGAGGATCGCGCGGATGGCATGACCTTCGGGATTTGCCCGCAACGAGTCGTCGCCTTACCTTCAATGGTTCCATCAGGTCAGGACGAAAACAGTGACGTCATCCCCAGCGACCCTCTCGCCTCGCAGCGACGGCAAGGACCGGCGACATGGAGCCTCGTGCCTCGGCGCGACGTTGTTGGTTGCCGCAGGGCTGGCTTGCGTGTTCGCGCAGGCGGCGTTTGCCCGCCCGCAACAGGCCACGCCAGAGCTGCCTGCGTTGAACGACGGCCCCTACATCTTCAACGATCAAGGCAAGCTGGAGGCCGCCTGGGTTTGCGAGGGCGAAGTCGCGCGCGAGGCGGTGACGCGACATCAACTGATTTCACCTCGCTGCGGCTATCCTTATCCGCTCATGGTCCCCGCGCCGGCGTTGACCGACGTCGCCATGCCCTACCACGGCGAGCGGATCATCGCGGTGTCCGACATCCACGGGCAATTCGGGCTGCTGGTACGCCTGCTGCGCGCGAATGGCGTCATCGACGACCAGGGCCGGTGGCGCGCCGGCAATGCCCATCTGGTGATTGCCGGCGACGTGTTCGACCGCGGTCCGCAGGTGACCGAATCCGTCTGGCTGTTGCTGCAATTGCAGGCACAGGCGCGCGCGGCAGGCGGCGACGTGCATTACCTGCTCGGCAACCACGAAACGATGGTGCTCTACGGGGATACCCGTTACGTCAACCCGAAATACGTGGAGATCGCCAAGCGGCTCAAGCGCAGCGTGAATGGCCTGTACGGGCGCGACACGGTGATCGGCGAATGGCTGTACCTGCGCCCGGTGCTGTTGAGGCTGGGCGACACGGTGTTCATGCACGGCGGGATTTCGCCGGAGAACCTCGAGCTCGCGCTCGACATCGACGACACCAACGCGACCTATCGTTCATCGTTGGGCAAGTCGCGCGACGACGTACGCGCGAACCCGGTGACCGCGCGACTGTTTGATGGCAAGCGCAGCCCGATCTGGTATCGCGGCTACTTCGATGGTCAGCTGGAAACGGAAGACGTGCTGGCGCTGACGAATCGCCTCGGCGTGGCGCGCATCGTCGTGGGACACACCACGCTCAACCACATCAGCAGCCTGCATGGCGGTCGCGTCATCGCGATCGACAACGGGATCAAACGCGGCGAATCCGGCGAACTGCTGTTCATCGAGGATGGCAAGCTCAGTCGCGGTCTGCTGGACGGCAGCCGCGTGCCGCTGCGCGAATTCCCCGGGGCGCCGCCGCGCGAGGACTGAAAACCGGCATCACGCTCCGATGCGCCTTCAGGCCAGCGATTTCCTCAGGATGAACTCCAGGTCGCGCGCTTCGCCGACCGGGTACAAGTATTCGCCCGCTTTCAGGTAGCCGTGGCGCGCGTAGAAACGCTGCGCGCCCTCGTTCCCGCTCCACACGCCGATCCAGATCGCGGCCGGACCGTTGCGGCGCATCCAGTCTTCGGCCTCGGCAAACAGCTTCGCGCCCCAACCGCCGTTCTGCTGCGAACGGCGCAGGTACAGACGCTTCAACTCCAGGTCGCCCGGCTGCACTTCGGCATGCGGCAGGCCGCAGGGGCCGGCGAAGGCGTAGCCCTGCACGCTGCCGGCCTCGTCTTCCAGCAACCAGGCCACGTAGCCCTGTTCGTCCAGCGCGTCACGGTATTTCTCCGGCGTGTAGGCGAAATCGAGGTGCCAGGCGAGGTCTTCGGGCGTGTACAGATGGCCGAAAGTTTCGACGAAAGTGTCGCGCGAGATCGCCGACAACGCCTCGGCATCATTCGCACCCGCGCGACGGATCAACATCGGCATCAGTCCTTCGCCTTCGCCTCGCGGACCTGGATATGCACCTCGGCCAGCTGCGCATCGGGGATCGGCGAGGGCGCGCCGGTCATCAGGCATTGCGCGCCGGTGGTCTTGGGGAAGGCGATGACGTCGCGGATCGATTCGCTGCCGGCCATCAGCGCGGCGATGCGGTCGATGCCGAAGGCGATGCCGCCGTGCGGCGGTGCGCCGTACTTCAACGCGTCCAGCAGGAAGCCGAACTTGGCTTCGGCTTCTTCCGCGCCGATACCGAGCAGCTCGAACACCGCGCTCTGCATTTGTGAGTTGTGGATGCGGATCGAACCGCCGCCGATCTCGTTGCCGTTCAGCACCATGTCGTAGCCGCGGCTGACCGCGGTCTTCGCGTTCGCGCGCAGGTCGTCGATGGAATCCACCGCCGGCGCGGTGAACGGGTGATGCAAGGCGACGTGGCGGCCTGCTTCCTCGTCCCACTCGAACATCGGGAAGTCGGTGATCCACAGCGGCTTCCAGCCTTCCTGCACCAGGTTGAAATCCTTGCCGGCCTTCAGGCGCAGCGCGCCCATGAAATCGCTGACGGTCTTGTAGTCACCCGCGCCGAAGAACGCGATGTCACCCTTGTGCACGCCCGCCATTTCCAGCAGCGCCTTGAACGACGCGTCATCGAAGAACTTGGCAATCGGCGAGTTGACCGCGCCGGCCTCGTCCAGCTTGACGTAGGCCAAGCCCTTGGCGCCGTACTTGGCGGCATGCGCGGCGTATTCGTCGATCTGCTTGCGGCTGAGCGCCGCGCCACCGGGGATGCACAGCGCGGCGACGCGGCCATCGGGGTCGTTGGCGGCGCTGGCAAACACCGGGAATGCGCTGTCCTTCACCACATCGGCCACATCAGTCAGCTCCAGCTCGATGCGCAGGTCCGGCTTGTCCGAGCCGTAGCGACGCATCGCCTCGGCGTAGGTCATGCGCGGGAACTCGGCGGCGAGCTCCACGCCGGCAACATCGCGGAACACGTCACGAATCATGTTTTCCACGGTGTCCTGCACGTCGCGCTCGGTGACCCAGGCGAATTCCATGTCGAGCTGGGTGAATTCCAGCTGGCGGTCGGCGCGCAGGGCTTCGTCGCGGAAGCAGCGCGCAATCTGGTAGTAGCGATCGAAGCCCGCCATCATCAGGATCTGCTTGAACAGCTGCGGGCTCTGCGGGAGCGCGTAGAACTCGCCCGCATGCATGCGGGCCGGCACCAGGAAGTCGCGGGCGCCCTCCGGCGTCGCCTTGGTCAGGATCGGCGTCTCGATGTCCTGGAAATCGCGCGCGTCCAGCCACTGGCGCAACGCGCTGACCAACTTCGTCCGCGTCCGCATCTTGCGCTGCATCTCCGGGCTGCGCAGGTCCAGGTAGCGATAGGTCAGGCGGATGTCCTCGCCCGGATTCTCGTGCAGGTGGAACGGCAGCGGCTCGGCCTTGTTCAACACGTCGATCTTGCTGGCCAGCACTTCCACCTTGCCGGTGCGGATCTTGTCGTTGACCGCCTGTCGCGCACGCACCGTGCCGGTGACCTGCAGGCAGCTTTCCAGCGACAGGTCCTTGGCGGTCTGGAACAGCTCGCCCATGTCCGAATCCACCACGATCTGCGCCACGCCCTCGTGGTCGCGCACGTCGGTGAACACCGTGTGGCTCTGGACGCGGTTGGTGTTGACCCAGCCGCAAAGGGTGACGGTCTGGCCGATCATCGACTCGTCGATCAGGCCGCAGAATTGGGTACGCATGGGGGCTCCGGTGGCACATCCGCCGGCATCGGTGTCGGCAGCTAGCCTGTCATTTTAGCCCGCCGGGCGATGATTCGGCCCGGACATCCGGCCGGTCGCCCGGAACGGTTGCCAGGCCGCCGGAAGCGGGCGCACACTGCCTTTCATCCAGTGGCTCCGGGATAGCCATGCGATTCACGCCCGAGCGCGAAGCCGCCTATCGCACCATCACCTTCAACCGCCAGCGCGGGTTGTTGCGCGTACTGGTGATGTTCCCGGCCCCGATGCTGCTCTTGTTCATCTGCCTGCAAAGCCTGCTGAGCGGCATCCCGCTCGGCATCTGGTTCGCCAATCCACTCCTTTACGCACTCCTGGCGATGCTGCTCGTGGTCGGCCTGTGGATGCGAGGCGTCACCCGCGCGGCCGTGTTCGCATGGTCCGGCGTCGCCTTGATGGCGTTCTATTGCCTAGCGTGTGCGTTGATGACGCTCCCAGATTCACGCGACACCATCGCCCTCATACTGCCGCTCTTCATCGCCTCGCCGCTGGTGGTATCCCCGTTCTGGGCACGCCTGCGGCCAGTGATCGCGATGATCCTGCTCTGCTACCTTGCCGGCATGGTCGCGCTGGTACGCACCGACGCCAGCAGCACGGTCTGGATCGCCTACCTGATGCAGGCGGCCGCCGGCGCGGTGGTGGCGCTTTTTTCGCGGATGATCGTGGACCAGGCGCGGCGCGGCCACTTCGTCGCCACCTTGAAGCTGGAGCAGTTCGCGCAGATCGATGCGCTCACCTCGCTGCTGAATCGCCGTCATTTCATCGGGGCGGGCGAGCTGCTGGTCGAGCACATGGACGACCACGGCACGATGACGGCGTGCTTCGTGGACCTGGACGATTTCAAGCGATCCAACGACGAGGGCAGCCATCGCATCGGCGACCAGATGCTGGTCGAAACCGCGCGCCAGCTGCAGGCCGTGGAAAACCAGGAGCATCTGGCCGGACGCCTGGGCGGCGACGAGTTCGCCCTGCTGCTGCCGGGCGTCACCCTCACGCGGGCGATCGTGCTGGCGGAGGGATTGCGTGACCGGATCGCCGCGATCAAGGTCGAAGGCTTCGCGCTCACCGCAAGCGTCGGCGTGGCCGAATGGCAGCCGGGCGAGTCACTCTCCGACCTCCTCCATCGCGCCGATCTCGCGCTGCTGGAAGCCAAGCGTCAGGGACGCAACCGCATCGTGCCCTGGTCGGCTGCGCTGCCGGCCGACAGTTGAGGCTCAGCCGGCCGCGTCGCCCTTGGGCTTGGTGTCGGGCTTGGCGACATCCGCAGCCTTCTTCGCGCCTTCGCCCCCTTCCCCGGCCAGATTGCGCTTCTTGTCGCCGTCCTTCTTGAAATCAGTCTCGTACCAGCCGCCGCCGGCCAGACGGAACGTCGGGGCGGTCAGCTGGCGCCGCACCTTGCCCTCGACGCCACAGGCAGGGCATGTGACGGGATCGGCATCGGAGAGTTTCTGCAAGCGGTCGAAGGCATGGCCACAGGCATCGCAGGTGAAGGCATAGATCGGCATGGCGACATTTCTCTGGACTGGCCGTGATTCTGGGGATTATCGCCGCGCTTTCAAGCCCGCGCCGGCGAGTATGGCTATATTGATGCCTCGCTCCCAAGGATGATCCGCATGGAAACCCGCCCCGTCATCGCTGCCGCCCTTGTCTCCATCGGCCTGCTGGGGGCCGGCTGGTTCGCCTCGCAAGGCATGACCAAGCTGCGCACCGCCGACCGCTACGTGACGGTCAAGGGCTCGGCCGAGAAGATCGTCGATGCCGACCTGGTGGTCTGGCCGCTGTCGCAGACCGTCGGCGGGAACGAACTGGGCGCGGTGCAGGCGCAGCTCGATGCCAACACCCAGACCATTCGCGGCTTCCTCACTTCCGCCGGCTTCAAGGACGACGAGATCGTGGTCAGCCCGCCGCGCCTGGAAGATCGCTGGGCGTATTCGTACGGCGACAACCGCCCGCCGGAGCGCTATCGGTACTCCAACACCGTGACCCTGCGCACCGGCAAGGTGTCTCAGGCGCTGGCCGCGTTGCGCCGCAGCGGCGACATCGTGGCCAAGGGCGTGATGCTCAATACCGATGAAGGCGGCGGCCCTGACTTCGACTACACCCAGCTCAACGAAGTGAAGCCCGGCTTGATCGCCGAAGCCACCGCGAACGCGCGCAAGTCGGCCGAGCAGTTCGCGAAGGACTCCGGCGCACGCATCGGCGGCATCCGCAACGCCAACCAGGGCGTCATCAGCATCGAGAACCGCGATGCCGGCAGTCCGCAGATCAAGAAGATCCGCGTGGTCACCACGGTCGAGTATTTCCTCAAGGACTGAGCCGCGAAACGTATCGCCACTGAAGGATCGTCGGCATGGATTTTCTCAAGATCCTGCGTTCAGCCGAGGAGGCACTCTATGAAGTGATGATGTGGCTGTTGCTGTATCCGCGCACGATCTGGTTGATCCTGCGCCATCCCGGCCAGCTGCACGCCAAGGTCAGCGAGGAACTGACCCAGGCCGATGACCTGCGCTTCGATGACGTGATCTCCCCGCCGATGACCCTGCTGATCTCGGTCGGCATCGGCAGCGCGATGACGGCCGGCGACATGGAAAATGTGGAAGGCTTGAATGCGCTCGGCCAGTTCATTGGCAACAGCGCCTACAACGACTGGCTGTTCAGCGCGGGGATCTCTTCTCTGCTGCCGTTGATCTATGCCGCTAGGACCGTGCTGCACCGTGGCGGCAAGATCCGCCGTGACTGCCTGCGCGCACCCTTCTATGCCAACGCCTGGCGCATATCCCCGGTGGCCTTGCTGCTGCCGCTGCTGATCGCGCTGTACGCCCTGACCGCATGGCCAGTGCTGCGCGCCACCTGCGGCATCGCCATCGCATTGCTGCTGGCCTGGTATTCGTGGGTCACGGCAAAAGCCTTGATGGACGAAGGCGGCTATCGGCCGCTGCGGGCATCGTTGGTGTACCTCACCGGCTTGTTCGGCGGCCTCATCGTCACCTTGCTGATCATGGTCGCCTTGATTTACCCGACTTCAACGACCTGATTGCTTTTACCGCCGAGTTTGTCGCATCACCAACCCCACGGCGTCGGCGGCAGCGCCACTGGCCGGGTCAGGTCGAATTCCACCTTGAACAAGCGGCCATTCGGGCGTGCAAGTTCGTAGACGAACGTGCGCGGGTGGATTTCCATCGCCCAGGTGTTCTCGACCGAGGCATTCAGCCCGCCGCGCTCGAACATCGCGATGGATTCAGCATCGACGGGGAACGCCTGCCGCTCGCGCGTGCCGATATCGCGGGTGTCGCCGCCGTACATCGTCATGTCATCAAAGCTGCCATCCTCGTGGCGATGGTCGTGCTTGAGGCGCAGGCCGCTCGCGGTGCGGGTCAGTATCCACGTGCGCGAATGGTCATCGCCGACATGGAAGGGAATCTCGATGCGTTCGGTCGGCGCATCACAACCCCGTACATGCATCACCAGCCGCTTGCCTTCAAAGGCATCGGGCGTCGTCGGTTTGGGCTCGTTGGCGACGATCCGGCCTTCGAACGCCTGTCCGCAGTGCGCGGCGATGGCGGCCAGAAAGGCGTCTTCAGGCGAAGTGGGCGCGGCAGGTGTCGAAGCGCAACCCGCCAACGCGATGGCGAGTGTGACGACCGATGCAGTCTTGGACATGTTCATGCCCGCACCCTAGCCGTTCGCTGCGGACACGGCAAATCATCGCGAGGATGCGTGGGTGATGCCGCGTGCGATCAAGCGTCGTAGAGGGCGAGCAAGTCTGCCTCGGCGCCGGCCAATTCCTCGCGCAACTGCATTTGCGTGCGACCAAGGTCGGCAACACGACCCGCGTCCGAATACACAGCCGGATCGGTCATCTGCGCATCGCACTCGGCCAGCTTTTCCTCCAACCGCGCGACGCGGGCCTCGGCTTTCTCCAGCTTGTGCGGGTTGATCTTGTTCGCCGGCTTCTTCGGTGCGGGCGGTGCGACAGGTTCAACCCCATTGACGGGGACCTTCGGCGTCTTTTCCTCGCCCGGCGCAGGGCGCGAACGCAACCAGGCGGCGTAATCGTCCAGATCGCCGTTGAACGGCTCGACCACGCCATCGTGCACGCGCCAGTATTCGTCGCAGACCAGGCCGATGAGATGCCGGTCATGGCTGACCATGACGATCGCGCCATCGAAATCGGACAGCGCCTCGGCCAGTGCCTCGCGCATGTCGAGGTCGAGGTGGTTGGTCGGCTCGTCCAGCAGCAGCAGGTTGGGCTTGCGCCAGGCGATCAACGCCAAGGCGAGACGCGCCTTCTCGCCACCGGAAAAATTATCGATCGGCTCGAACGCGCGGTCTCCGGCGAACTGCCAGCGGCCGAGGAAGTTGCGGAAATCGAGCGTCGCGGTATTCGGCGAAAGCTCCTTGAGATGATCGATGGGCGAGGTGCCCGCCACCAGCGATTCCACCGTGTGCTGGGCGAAGTAGCCGATGACGAGGTCCGGATGCGCGACGCGCTCGCCCGACATCGGTGCCAACTCGCCCACCAATGTTTTCACCAGCGTGGATTTACCCGCGCCGTTGGGGCCGAGCAAGCCGATGCGGTCGCCTGCCTCCAACCCGAAGCCGACATTGTCCAGGATTTTTGCGTCCTGGCCGTAGCCGGCATCGACATGGCGCAGCGACAGCAGCGAGTTGGGCATCTTCAGCGGTTCGGGCAGATCGATGTGCACGCCACGCTCCACGCGCACGGCCTCGGTGCCGGCCAGCTTCGCCAAACGCTTCATGCGCGACTGCGCCTGCTTGGCCTTGCTCGCCTTGGCCTTGAAGCGGTCGATGAACTTCTGCAGGTGCGCGCGCTCCGCCTGTTCCTTGTCGTGCGCGATCTGCTGCTGGCGCAGGTGCTCGGCGCGCTGGCGCTCGAACGCGGTGTAGTTGCCGACG
>JACSSF010000223.1 GCA_014879375.1 Lysobacteraceae bacterium | reverse complement strand
CGACGTGCTGGTGCAGGGCGCCGAGCCGCTGTTCTTCCTCGACTATTTCGCCACCGGCAAGCTGGACGTCGATACCGCGGCGGCCGTGGTTGGCGGCATCGCGCAGGGCTGCATCCAGGCCGGTTGCGCGCTGATCGGCGGCGAGACCGCCGAGATGCCCGACATGTACCCGCCGGGCGAATACGACCTCGCCGGTTTCTGCGTGGCAGGCGTGGAGAAAAGCGAGATCCGCGATGGCGCGCGCGTGCAGGCGGGCGATGTCCTGATCGGCGTCGCCTCCAGCGGCCCGCATTCCAACGGCTACTCACTGATCCGCAAGATCCTGACCCGGCTCGACGCGCCGATGGGCTACGACCTCGGCGGCCAGTCGCTCGAAGACGCGCTGATGGCGCCGACCCGCATCTACGTCAAGCCGGTGCTGGAACTGCTGCGCGGCCCGCATGGCGCCGACATCCACGCGATGGCGCACATCACCGGCGGCGGCCTGACCGAGAACATCATCCGCGTCATCCCGGACGGACTGGGGCTGGACATCGAGGCTGCCAGCATCAAGTTGCCGGCAGTGTTCCAGTGGCTGCAGAAGGAAGGCGCGGTGGCCGATGCCGAGATGTGGCGCACCTTCAACTGCGGTATCGGCTTCGTGTTCGTGGTGCCGGCAGTCGCAGTGGATGCAGTGACGGCCGAGCTCGATCGCATGGATCTGGAGCCGCGCACGATCGGCCGCGTCGTCCCGGCCGGTGAAGGCGAGCGGGTGCAGATTGGCTGAAGCCACCGGATCAGAGCGGCCGCGACTGGCGGTGCTGGTGTCGGGCCGCGGCAGCAACCTGCAGGCGATCCTCGACGCCATCGCCCAAGGCGGGTTGGATGCCGACATCGCCGGCGTGTTCTCCGACAAGCCCGACTGCACTGCGCTGACCCGTGTGCCCGCCCGCCTGCGCTGGTCGCGCGATGCCAAGTCGTACGCGGACCGCGCCGCCTTCGATGCCGAACTGGGCGATGCCATCGCCGCATGCGATCCGGACTGGGTGGTCTGCGCCGGCTACCTGCGCATCCTCGACAATGGCTTCGTGCGCCGTTTCGGCGACCGGTTGATCAACATCCATCCCTCGCTGCTGCCCAGGCACCCGGGCCTGCGCACCCACCAGCGCGCGCTGGACGCGGGCGACGCCGAGCACGGCGCCAGCGTGCACTGGGTGATCCCCGAACTCGACGCCGGACCGGTCATCGCGCAGGTGCGCATCCCGGTCCTGCCCGGCGACGATGCGGCAGCGCTCGCCGCCCGCCTGCTGCCGGCCGAGCACGCGCTGCTGCTGTCGGTATTGCGCAAGGCAGTCGCCGGTCGCCTGTCGCCGCCCCGCGGCGCCTGAATCGCGCCGACGCGGATATCGAGTGGTCATCCTGCGTTTACCGGCGGGCCGCTACATTGCCCAACCTGAATACTAGGGATTCCTCTGCATGTCCGCCCTTCGCGCCATCGCCCTTGCCGCCTTGCTGACCGTGCCTGCTTATGCCAGCGCGCAGGTGACGCCTGCCCAGCAGCCGGCACCGACGGTGGTGGAATCCACGACCACGCTCACCCCGTACGTGATGCGCCCATTCTCCGGCACCTACCAGGTGTTCCGCGGCGAAAAGCCGCTCGGCCAGGCGACCATGAGACTGGTCAACACCGGCGGCGGACGCTGGCGGATCGACCTCAACATCATCGGCACCCAAGGCTTGGCAGGCGCGGCCGGCGTCAACATCCAGCAAAGCACGGTGTTCGATGAAGCCGGCGACGAGTATCGCCCGCTCTCGCAGAGCACCGTGCGCCACGCGCTGTTCGCCACCCGCAAGACGGTCGGCGTGTACAACTGGAACACCAAGCAGGCCGCGTGGAGCGGCGACGTGAAGAAGTCGCGCCGCGGTCGCGTCATTCCGCTGCAGGCGGGTGACATGAGCGGCTTGCTGATCAATCTGGCGGTGATGCGCGATGCCCAGCCCGGCGCGGCGCTGCAATACCGCTTCGTCGACGATTCACGCATGCGGGTGCAGACTTACGCGGTGGCGCCGGCTACCGAAACCGTCAACATCGGCGAGATAAGCTACGACGCGATGCGCATCGACCGCACCAACGCGGGCGAGGATCGCACCACCGTGTGGTTCACCCCCGAAGTGCCGCTGCCGGTGCGCATCCACATGAAGGATGGCGACGACGCGCCGCTCGACCTGATGCTGATCCAATACAAGGGAGTCTGACCATGAACCTTCGTGACAAGACCGGCATGACGGCCGGCCTGCTACTGGCGCTGGCGATGCTGCCCGCCGCGCAGGCGGCCGAGCTCAAACCCTTCAACGCCAGCTATCGCGCCAGCTACAACAACATGGCGGCCAACGCGACGATGTCGCTGGCCCCGGCCGGCGCCAACCGCTGGACCTACAACATGAGCGTGCAGAACGCGCTGGTGCAGCTCAATCGCTCGTCCACGGTGGATGCCTCGGGCAGCCAGCTGCGCCCGGTCGGCAACCGCGAGACCATCAACATGCTGATCAAGAAGCGGGCCAAGCAGGCCAGCTTCGACTGGTCGAGCGGGCAGGCCACCTGGAGTGGCGACGTCAAGGCGGACCGCCGCGGACCGGTGAAATTGCAGGCTGGCGACGTCGATGGCCTGACGCTCAACCTCGCCATCGTGCGCGATGCGCTGGCCGGCAAGTCGATGCGCTATCGCCTGATCGAGAACGGCAAGGCCAAGCCGCTCGCCTTCACCAGCGCCGGCAAGGAAAACGTGACCGTCGATGGCAAGGCGATGCAGGCGGTCAAGGTCACCGGCAACGATGGCGACAGCCGAATGACGCTATGGGTGGTCGATGGCATCCCGGTGCCGGTACGCATCCAGCAGCAGGACGACGATGGCGACACCATCGACCTGCGCCTGCAGTCGGTGGACTGACCTGCAACAAGCACATCGAAAGCCCCGCCCCGCGCGGGGCTTTTTCATGTCCGGCCGGCGGCGCAACATCGGCTTCATGCCCCGGCTGCTAGCTTGCCGGCATCCCTCCCCCGCATTGCAGGAACCCCCATGTCCGCCACCCTCGCTCGCGGCACCCATGCCGCCGACAAATCCTTCGAAGCCCTGACCATCGAGCGCCGCGACCCCGGCCCGAACGATGTCCAGATCGACATCGCCTACTGCGGCATCTGCCATTCGGACCTGCACACCGCGCGCTCGGAATGGGCGGGCACCCTGTATCCCTGCGTGCCGGGCCACGAGATCGTCGGCAAGGTCAGCGCGATCGGCGGCGATGTCAGCCGCTTCAAGGTGGGCGACATGGTCGGCGTCGGCTGCATGGTCGATAGCTGCAGGCAATGCCCCGCCTGTGACGAAGGCCTGGAGCAGTATTGCCAGAACGGCTTCGTCGGCACCTACAACGGTGCGACGAAAGATACACCCGGCCACACCTTGGGCGGCTATGCGCAACGCATCGTGGTCGATCAGGATTTCGTGCTGCAGGTGAAGCATCCGGAAGCGCAGCTTGCCGCCGTCGCGCCGCTGCTGTGCGCCGGCATCACCACCTACTCGCCGCTGCGCCACTGGAAGGTCGGGCCCGGGCAGAAGGTCGGCGTGGTCGGCATCGGCGGCCTGGGCCACATGGGCGTCAAGATCGCGCATGCAATGGGCGCGCACGTGGTCGCCTTCACCACCTCCGACAGCAAGCGGCAGGCCGCGCTGGACCTGGGCGCGGATGAAGTGATCGTCTCGCGCAACCCGGACGAGATGAAGGCGCACGCGAACAGTTTCGATTTCATCCTCAATACCGTCGCCGCCAGCCACAATCTCGACGCCTACACCAGCCTGCTCAAGCGCGACGGCACGATGGTGCTGGTCGGTGTGCCCGAGCATGCGCATCCC
The DNA here is from genome assembly GCA_014879375.1 of Lysobacteraceae bacterium. Taxonomy (GTDB): domain Bacteria; phylum Pseudomonadota; class Gammaproteobacteria; order Xanthomonadales; family Xanthomonadaceae; genus Solilutibacter. Next base: position 10,457 of record JACSSF010000223.1, on the reverse strand, counting down.
TCGCCCAACATCGGCGTGCTGATCTTCGGTCGCCGCTCGATCGCCGGCTCGCTGATCGGCGGCATCGCCGAAACGCAGGAGATGCTGGATTTCTGCGCCGAGCACGGCATCGTCGCCGATATCGAGATGGTGGACGCGGACGGCATCGACACCGCCTACGAGCGGATGGCGCGCAGCGACGTGAAGTACCGCTTCGTCATCGATACCGCGACGATGGGGTGATGCGGCATTTGTTTGTGGCAACAAGAAGCCCCGCGTTTGCGGGGCTTTTCGTCGTGGGTGATGTCGCTTCGCTTAGTCGATGCGGCGAATGGTCGCGCCGAGGCCGGCGAACTTTTCCTCGATGTTCTCGTAACCACGATCGAGGTGATAAATGCGATCGATGACCGTTTCACCATCGGCTACCAAGCCTGCCAGGATCAACGACGCCGAGGCGCGCAGGTCGGTCGCCATTACCGGCGCGCCGGTCAGCCGGGCGACGCCGCGCACGATTGCGGTATGGCCATCGACCTTGATGTCGGCGCCCAGGCGCTGCAGCTCCTGCACGTGCATGTAGCGGTTCTCGAAGATCGTCTCGCGAATCACGCCGACGCCCTCCGCGATGCAGTTCATCGCCATGAACTGCGCCTGCATGTCGGTCGGGAATCCGGGGTGCGGCGCGGTGTTGATGTCCACCGCACGCGGACGCTTGCCATGCATGTCGAGGGTGATGCGATCACCCTCGACGATCACCTCCGCGCCTGCTTCGACCAGCTTGGCCAGCACCGCATCCATCGACGCCGGATGCGCGTTGCGCAAGGTGACGCGGCCACCGGTCATCGCCGCGGCGACCAGGAACGTGCCGGCCTCGATGCGATCGGCCAGCACCGCATGGTGCGCGCCGTGCAGGCGCTCGACGCCCTGCACGAGGATGCGGCCGCCGCCTGCGCCCTCGATCTTCGCGCCCATCGCGATCAGGCAATCGGCAAGATCGACGATCTCCGGCTCCATCGCCGCGTTCTCCAGCACGCTCTCGCCTTGCGCGAGGCATGCGGCCATCAACACGTTCTCGGTTGCACCCACGCTCACCATGTCGAAGGTGACGCGGCCACCACGCAGGCGGCCGTTGACGCTCGCCTTGATGAAGCCGTGATCGACGCTGACATCGGCGCCCAGCGCCTGCATGCCCTTGATGTGCAGATCGACCGGACGCGAGCCGATCGCGCAACCGCCGGGCAACGAAACTTCGGCATCACCGAATTTCGCCAGCAGTGGCCCCAGCACCAGCACCGACGCGCGCATCGTCTTGACCAGCTCGTACGGGGCGACGTGCGAATCGACCGTGCGCGGATCGACCACCACGCCGCTCTCGCCGCCCTTGCCGATGGTGCCCTGGTCGATGGTGATGCCCGCTCCCAGACCCGCCAGCAGCTTGGTCGTCGTCACCACGTCGTGCAGGTGCGGGACGTTGCTGATCTCGACCGGCTCGTCGGCCAGCAGCGTGGCGCACAGGATCGGCAGCACCGCATTCTTGGCGCCGGAAATCGGTACTTCGCCGCTCAGGACGGCGCCCCCTTCGACCACGATCTTTTGCATGTTGTCCTCGACTGCGAACTATCAAATGATGGCGCCTGGCCGGCGCCGTCAGGGAACTTGGGGAGCTGATTCCAGCGTCTTGCGCAGGTCCTCGGCTTTTTCGGCCTGCCAGTGATCGGAAGCATCGTGCCCGGCCAATGCCTTGCGCATGCTGTCCACCTCTACACGACCGTTGCGGCGGTGTTCCAAGGCCAAGCGCAGGAACCCCGCCCGCCCCTCCTTGGGATACTCCTTTTCCAGTACCGCAACGTAAGGTGCACCGCGTGTGACGGCGACTTCATTGGAAACATCCGGAGAGCCGATCCACATCTGCGCCACTTCCCGCAATGCGGTCAGGCGCATGTCCGGATTCTTGTCTTCCATCGCCAAACGATAGTAATAGTCCGCAGGCTCGGGTTGGCCCGTGTTGTACAAGGACGCTGCCAGAATGTACTGATTGTTGGTGCTCTCGGGCTCTTCTCCAATCGCCATGTCCGCGTATCGCAACGCCATGGCAGGATCCCTCCGTACGAACACATGTGCCAGCCAGTTCAACGTCCAGCTAGGCGGACGACCGTGGAACCTTTCGTACTGCAGCGCCATCGCGACACTGTCGCCGATACCTTCATGACTGAGCTTGTTGCGCCTATGCAAGATATTTGCACGGCTCGCAGCATCAGAAAGATCGGTCAAATTACTGCCTCGCCTGATCGCCTCCTGACTAAGCTTCACAGCCAGTTCTTCGGCCTCTCTACCCTCCTGATCACCGGCCATGTCAGAGGCATCGGCAAACGGCGCCCCCACATACAAGGCCAGCAGCGGACGCGAAACGGTCAGGCGATCTAGTTCGGTAGCATAGGCGTCCATGGCCTCGTATGAACCGCCCCAGCGAGGCTGCATGGCCCGCATGCGCTCTCTGGCAATTGCCGGGCAGGCTGGGTCTTGCTTCTGTGCACCCTTTATAGCCTCCTCGGCCACCGCGTCCAGCGAATCCGCCGTGGCCACGTTGAGCATCCCCTCATAGGCCGGCATGAGACGTGGATTGATGGCAATCGCCTTCCGATACAAAGGCACCGAGCGTTCGGCCAGTTCCGACATGCGGCTCATCTGGCTTGCAGGGGTTTTGGCCGCATATCTTGCCCCACGCGCCTTCCAGGCTTCCTTGCGATAAAAGGTTGCCCGTGCCAGCAGTGCATAGGCGTCATCCGGAGCGGCACGCAGCCAACGCGAGGTCAGTGCATCCGAACGATCATCCGCCTCGATCTTGTCGAAGAGAAAATGGATGGCCTCATGGAAACCCGGCTCAGGCTTGAAATGCAATTCAAGCCGTTTATTCAATGCCGCATTGATCGCGGCAAGATCACCCTGGCTCAGAAGGCTCTCCAGCCAATCCAGCGTGTATATCCCGACCGAATCGTCATGGTAGTGGCGACAATGGGAAGCTGCATGTCCCGCGGGCCACTGACTACCAGGCAAATCAGGCCAAGCCAGGCAGCGCTGCAGGGGATCCTCGATCTTGAGCACCTCACGCACACGAAGCAGGTGTTCGCGCCAAGGCGACTTGAAATCCTCAAAGCGGCTGGCGTCGACGCGCTCATCGGGCAAGGGAAGTTTGTATTTCTTGTTGGATTGCGCGCTTGCAGGCATGGCGCTGAACACAACCAGCATGAATGCCGTGGCCCACCCGCACAACCTCACCGTGCAGCTTCCTCAACTGTCAGCGTCTTCAACGCCAACGCATGGATTTCGCCGCCCATCTTGTCGCCCAGGGTCGCGTAGACCATGCGGTGGCGGGCGAGCGGCAGCTTGCCGGCGAAGGCGTCCGTGACCACCCGCGCCTCGAAATGCACGCCGTCATCGCCCATGACCTCCACCTGCGCGCCGGGCAGCCCGGCCTCGATGAGTTGCTTGATGGTGCCTGGGTTCATCGCGGCCGCCTCCGAAGGCGTAAAATGAACGGATTAGTTTAGCGAACTTGTCCTGACATAACCCGGGCCCCGCATGGATTCCCGCAATACTTCGCCTGATGCCTTGCTCGCCACCGCGCGACGCGTGTTCGATGTCGAGACCACGGCGCTTGAGGCCGTGGGCGCGCGTCTGGGCGGTGATTTCGCCCGCGCCTGCCAGCTGATCCTCGATACCCGCGGCCGCGTGGTCTGCACCGGCATGGGCAAGTCCGGGCACATCGCGCGCAAGATCGCCGCGACGTTCGCCTCCACCGGCACCCCGGCGTTCTACGTGCATCCGGGCGAAGCCGGCCACGGCGACCTCGGCATGGTCACCGACGCCGACATCGTGCTGGCGCTGTCCAATTCCGGCGAGACCGACGAGCTGCTGACCCTGTTGCCGGTGCTCGCCCGCCAAGGCAACAAGCTGATCGCGATCACCGGCCGGCCCGGCTCCACCCTGGCCCGCCAGGCCGATGCCCATATCGATGCCAGCGTGCCCGCTGAGGCCTGCCCGCTCGACCTCGCCCCGACCAGCAGCACCACGGCCGCCCTGGTCCTGGGCGATGCGATGGCGGTCGCCTTGCTTGAAGCGCGCGGTTTCACCGCCGATGACTTCGCCCGCTCGCACCCGGCTGGCAGCCTCGGCCGCCGCCTGCTGCTGCACATCCGCGACGTGATGCATTCGGGCGACGACATCCCCAGCGTGCCGGACACCGCGACGGTTGGCGATGCGCTGATGGAGATGAGCCGCAAGCGCCTCGGCATGACCGCGGTGGTCGATGCGGATGGGCGCCTCGCGGGTCTCTTCACCGACGGCGACCTGCGCCGCACCCTGGATGCCGGCACCGACGTGCGCGGCACCCGCATCGTGGATGTCATGACATCCAATCCCAAGACCATCGACGAAGAGGCGCTGGCCGTGGAAGCCGCCCGCTTGATGGAAGACCACCAGATCAACGCCCTGCTCGTGGTCAACGCCGACCGGCAGGTGGTCGGCGCGCTCAATATTCACGACCTGTTGCGCGCGCGCGTGGTCTGATTCGCATTCATGTCGATGACGCCGCCCGCCCCCGAAGTCACTGCCCGCGCCACCCGCATCCGCTTGGCGTGTTTCGACGTGGACGGCACCCTGACCGATGGCCGCCTGCATTTCGATGACGAGGGCCGCGAGCACAAGGCTTTCCACGCCCAGGACGGGCTGGGCCTCACGATGCTGCGCAAGCACGGCATCGAGGTCGCGCTGATCACCGCGCGCAAGAGCCGGGTGACCGAGATCCGCGGCGCCGAACTCGGCCTGACCGAAGTACACACCGCCACCCACGACAAATTGGCGATGACCCGCGAGATCGCCGACAAGCTGGGCGTGTCGATGGAGGAAGTCGCCTTCATGGGCGACGATCTGGTGGACCTCGGCGTGTTCGCGCACGTCGGGTTGGCCGTCGCGCCAGCCGATGCGCATCGCTGGGTCACGCCGCATGCGCACTGGATCACCCCGCGTAAGGGTGGCTTCGGCGCCGCCCGCGACCTGTCGGACCTGTTGCTCGAGGCGCAGGGCAAGCGACCGGCCATCCTGGCCGCGGCGGGGGTGACGGCGTGAACTGGCGCGGTGTCCTGACCTTGGTCTTGCTCGCCATCGCGATCGCTGCCGGCTGGGCGATCATCCGCCAGCGCGCCGACCTGCGCGCGACCGGACCGGCCGATGCGCGTCCGGATTACGTCCTCCACGACTTCCAGATCATCACCCTGCAAAAGGACGGCACCGAGGGCTTCACCCTGCAGGCGCCTAAGTTGGCCCGTACCGCCGGCAACCACGAGATGAATATCGAACAGCCGACCTTCCTGTTCCCGGACAAGAACGGCGACCGCTGGCGTTCGCGCTCAGCGACCGGCTGGGTCAATGGGGAGGGCAGCGAGGTGCGCCTGCGCGGCAACGTGATCCTCGACAACCCCGGCGGCGACAAGGGCATGCGGGTGGAAACCCAGTCGCTGGATGTCTTCCCCGATGCCGACCGCGCGACCACCCCCGATCAGGTCACCATTACCCAGCCCGGCGCTACAATTCGCGGCCGCGGGCTGGAGGCCCAACTCGACACGCAGCGTGTCACTCTGAAATCCGAGGTAAGAGCCCAATATGCGCCGTCGATCCAGTAACGCTCTTCTCATCGCCGCCGTCTTGGTCACTGCCAGCGGCGTGGCGCTGGCTAAATCGTCTGATCGCAATCAGACGATGAACATTGAGGCCGATACGACGACTTATAACGCCAACAACGACAATACTCCGACTGTACTGACTGGCAATGTCTTAATCACGCAGGGCACGCTGAAAATCAACGCCGGCAAGGCCGATGTATACCAACGCAGCGGCGACATTAGCCGAACCATTTTGGCGGGTTCGCCGGTTCGCATGTCGCAGCTAATGGACGACGGCACGCCGCTCAACATCACCGCGTCCCGCGTGGATTACGACTTGAAGACCGAAATCGTGACCCTCACAGGGAGCGTTGTAGTCAACCAGCCGCGCGGCAACCTGCGCGGCGAGCGCGTGGTCTACAACATGCGCACCGGCCAGGTGCAGAGCGGCGGCCAGGGCAACGGCCGCGTGCGCATGACCATCCAGCCGAAGACAGGCGGCAACTGATGCTGATCGCCGAGGGGCTGCGCAAGCGCTACAAGTCGCGCGAGGTCGTCAAGGACTTCGGGCTGACGCTCGATGCCGGCGAGGTCGTCGGCCTGCTCGGCCCCAACGGCGCCGGCAAGACCACCTGTTTCTACATGATCGTCGGGCTGGTCCCGGCCGATGCCGGCAAGATCGTGCTGGACGGCCAGGACATCACCGACGAACCGATGTACGACCGCGCCAAGCTGGGCGTGGGCTACCTGCCGCAGGAGCCCTCGGTATTCCGCAAGCTGACCGTGGCGGACAATATCCGCCTGGTGCTGGAGCTGCGCGACGATCTCGACAAGGCCGGCCGCCAGCGCGAGCTGCAAAGCCTGATGGAAGAGCTGCAGGTCACCCACGTGGCCGACCAGATGGGCGCCAGCCTGTCCGGCGGCGAGCGCCGCCGGGTCGAAATCGCCCGCGCGCTGGCCGCCAAACCGCGCCTGATGCTGCTGGACGAACCCTTCGCCGGCGTGGACCCGATCTCGGTCGGCGAGATCCAGCGCATCATCACCCACCTCAAGAACCGCGGCATCGGCGTGCTCATCACTGACCACAATGTCCGCGAGACCTTGGGAATCTGCGACCGAGCGTATATCCTGAACGAAGGCAGCGTTCTCGCTCAGGGGGCTCCGGACGCGCTGCTGGCCAACCCCGACGTGCGTCGCGTTTACCTGGGCGAGACATTCCGCCTGTAATCGCCTCGCGTGCGGGGAAACCTGCATGGGAACCGGGGCGTTATGAAGCAACATCTCACTGCCACCCAGACGCAGCAGCTGGCGCTGACGCCCCAGTTGCGGCAGGCGTTGGCCGTGTTGCAGATGTCGGCGACCGAACTGGAAACCGAACTCGCCAGCGCGGTCGAATCCAACCCCTTGCTGGAATGGGCCGAGGATGCCCGCCCGCTGGAGCTCGCCGACGCCAACGTGCGCAATGATCCGGCCGAGGGCGCCACGAGCGCCGCGCCGGGTGACGACGAGAACTGGAACAGCGAGGACGTGCGCGACGAATGGCGCGAATCCGGCGAGGACTGGAACCGCCCCGGCGGCGCGCGCGATGACGATGACGACAACCCGGCCGAGCGCCAGGTCGCCGAGGAATCCCTGCAAGACCACCTGCGCTGGCAGCTCGGCCTGACCACGCTCTCCGACCGCGACCAGGAGCTGGGCCTTGCCTTGATCGACGCTATCGACGACGACGGCTACCTGCGCGAGACGCTGGAGGCGATCGTCGCCTCGCTGGCGCCGGACATCACCGTCAACGAGGACGAGCTGACGGCGGTCCTGCACCTGGTCCAGCAGTTCGATCCGGTCGGATGCGGCGGCAGTTCGCTCGGCGAATGCCTGTCCATCCAGCTGCGACGCCTGCCCGACGAGACGCCGGGCGCGGCGCTCGCCCGGCGCATTGCCGAGGAGGCGATCGAACGCCTGCCGAAGATCGGCATCGACGGCGTCGCCCGCCAGTTCGGTTGCCGACCGGCCGAGGCCGAGCAGGCGGTCGCCCTGCTGCGCACGCTGGACCCGCGCCCGGGCTCGCAGATCGGCGGCATCGCGCATGACACCTATGTGGTGCCCGATGCGGTGATCTGGCGCCAGCGCGGCCTGTGGCAGGCGGCGCTCGCCGGCCACGCGCGACCGCGGGTGATGATCAACCAGGAGTACGCGCACATGGCGGGCTCCACCAGCGGGCAGGATGGCCAGTACTTGAAGGGCTGCCTGCAGGAGGCGCGCTGGTTGCTGAAGAACATCGAGCAGCGCGGCGAGACCCTGCTGCGAGTGGTCAACTGCCTGATCCGCGAGCAATCGGGCTTCCTCGAGTTCGGCCAGCAAGCGTTGCGGCCACTGACCCTGCGCGAGGTCGCCATCCAGCTGGAATTGCACGAATCCACCATTTCCCGCGCGATCGCCCGCAAGTACGTGCGCACGCCGCGCGGGACCATCGCGCTGCGTGATTTCTTCGCCTCCGGCATCGACACCGGCGCGGGCGAGGCCTCCAGCATCGCGATCCAGTCGATGATCCGCGACCTGATCGACGCCGAGAACCCGCGCAAACCGCTCTCGGACGCGGCACTGGCCGACAAGCTGAAGCAGGCCGGCATCCCGGTGGCGCGGCGCACGGTGGCCAAGTACCGCGAGGCCATGCACATCCCCGCCTCCGGCCAGCGCGTGCGCCTGGTCTGAGCCTGACCGGGGTCAAGCCATCCTGGCCGACTCGCGAATTTTTAACTCCGGCTTCACCCCAAACGGCCGGGTTTGCGCGATGCTGTGGGTGACCCACCGAGCAGCCCCAAGGAGGCGCCCATGCAGATCGAAGTCTACGGCCAGCACATGGAAATCACCGATGCGCTTCGCAGCTACACCGAGGAGAAGATGCAACGGCTTGATCGCCACTTCGAGCACCCGATCGAACTGCGCGTGCAGTTGTCGGTGGACAAGCCCAAGTTCTGCGCCGAGGGCAACGTGCTGGTGGCGGGCCGTGATCTTTACGCGGATGCGACCGCGGACACGATGTATGCCGCGATCGATCTGCTGACCGACAAGCTCGATCGCCTGCTGGTCAAGCACAAGGAGAAGATGGTCAACCACCACCGCGGCGAGAACCCGGTGCGCGATGGCACCTTCGGTTAAGCCCGCCATTCCCGCCCGCCAGCAGCCCGCCACGTGCGGGCTGCTATGCTTTTGGGCCCGCGATACACCGGACATCCGACCGGCATGAGCCTACGTTCCATCTTGTCGCCTTCACGCATCGCCGTGCTGGATCGAGCCTCGGGTCCCGACGACCTCATCGACACGCTTGCCGGCCTGCTGGACGAGGGCCGCGGCGATGTCGCGCGCGCTGCCATCGCCGACAGCCTGCGCCAACGCGAGCGCATGGGCAGCACCGCGATCGGCCACGGCGTGGCACTGCCGCATGGTCGCAACGACGTGTTCGAGGAGGCGCGCGCCGCCTTCGTGCGCGTGCGCGAACCGGTCGACTTCGAGGCGATGGACAACGAGGACGTCGACTTGCTGCTGGCGCTGTCGGTGCCGACACACTTCACCCATCAACACCTGCAGCTGCTGGCCGAGATCGCCGAGCGTTTCTCCGATGCCGACTTCCGCGCCGCGCTGCGCGTCGCGCCCGATGCGGCGGCGTTGCACGCGCTGTTGGTCGGGGACACGACGTGAACCAGGACATCAGCGCCATCCAGCTCTTCGAGCAGATGCGCGAACGCCTGTCGCTGCGCTGGCTGGCCGGTCCGCAAATGGGCGAGCGCGTGCTGATCGCCGGCCAAACCAATGCCCGCCGACCGTCGCTGGCCGGCTATCTCAACATCATCTATCCCAACAAAGTGCAGATCCTCGGCACCGAGGAGCTAACCTGGCTCGATGGCCTCGACGCGCGCGCGCGCTGGGAAGTGATCGAGAAGATCATGCAGGCGCGGCCGCTGGCGCTGGTCATCAGCAAATCGCAGTCGGCGCCCGAGGACCTGCGCGCGGCCGCCGAGGAATCCGCGACGCCGTTGTGGGTGTCACCGCGCCGCGGCCACGAGCTACTCAACCACCTGCAGTACCACCTTGCCCGCCAGTTGGCGCCGCGCACCACGCTGCATGGCGTGTTCATGGAGATCTACTCCATCGGCGTGCTGATCACCGGCGAGGCCGGCGCCGGCAAGAGCGAGCTGGCGCTGGAGCTGATGTCGCGTGGCCACCGGCTGGTGGCCGACGATGCGCCGGAGTTCACCCAGATCGCGCCCGACGTACTCGACGGCACCTGCCCGGAACTGCTGCAGGACCTGCTGGAAGTGCGCGGCCTCGGCATCCTCAACGTGCGCGACATGTTTGGCGACACCGCAGTGAAGCGGAACAAATACCTGCGCCTGATCGTCCACCTGACCCGCCCGCAGCTCGAGCCGCAGCCGGCGGGAATGGAGCGCATCATCGGCGACCTCGGCACGCGCCGGGTGCTGGATCTGGACGTCCCGCTGATCACCCTGCCGGTGATGCCGGGCCGCAACCTCGCGGTGCTGACCGAGGCCGCCGCGCGCCTGCACATCCTGCGCTCGAAGGGTGCGGACCCCGCCGCCGCGTTCATGGCGCGTCATTCGCACTTCCTCGAGGCCTCCGGCGCCGCGGAGGCCGAGCATGACTGATACGCCCACCACCTTGTTGTTGGTCACCGGCATGTCCGGATCGGGCAAGTCGATTGCGCTGAAGATGCTGGAGGACAGCGGCTATTACTGCGTCGACAACCTGCCGGCGGAACTGCTCAACGATTGCGTGCGCAGCCTCTCCCAACACGGCACCGATGCGCCG
>JACSSF010000051.1 GCA_014879375.1 Lysobacteraceae bacterium | reverse complement strand
ATGCGCATCGCCTCCATCATCACCGCCACGCCCGCGCCGTTGTCGTTCGCGCCGGAGCCGGTGTGCCAGCTGTCCAGGTGCGCGCCGATCATCACGATCTCGTTCTTTTGCGGCCCGGTGCCCGGGATCTCCGCGATGACGTTGTAGCCCGGCCCGCTGGTCGGCGTGGTGAAGTGCGCGTCGCTGCTCAGACGCAGGCGTACCGGCGCCTTGCGGTCCAGCGCACGCATCACCGTGTTGTAGTGCTCGGCGATCATCACGAACGCGGGCGCGCCGTCGGACTCGGTGCCCTTACGCGAGCCGCCGCCCATCACCCGGACGATGCCGTTGTCCCAGCTGCTGATGCCGACCGTGGCCAACACGCCCTCATCGACGAGGAACTGGTTGAGCAGCGGTGCGAAAGCCATGCGCTCCTTGAATTTCTGGGCATCCTCGGCGCGCTCGGTCGCGCTGCGCTGGCGCGGCACCGGGAAGGCGATCAGGTCTTCCAGGCTCTTTTCGTCATGGCGATGGAAGTCCGGCTGCTCGCCCGGCTTGTAGGGACGCAGCACATCGGTGAACACCACCTTGCCGCGCAGCTTGCCCTTCCACTTCTCCAGGTCCGCCTTCGATTCGAGCTTGGCGTAGATGGCGTCGCCTTCAACGGGGCCATTCGTGCCTGGCGTCCACGCCTTGGGCAGCGCGTGCAGCGGCATCGGGCGCGGGCCAAGCATCAGCACGGAGGCGTTGTCGAACTCCCAGCCACGGCCGAGATCATCGACCATTTCCTCGCGCACGTTGGCCAAGCCCCACGATGACAGCTGGCCACGCGTCCACTCGCTGGCCTTCAGCATCGAGGGCGAGTTGGTCAGGCGCGGGCCGATGTGATCGGTCATGTGATCGAGCGTCGCCATCACCTGCGAGCGCTGCAGTGCCTCGGCGCGGATGCGGCCGGTCATGTCGAGGTCCACGTCCTGCGCCTGCACCAGGCCACACATGCCGGTGCCCACGGCCACCGCCAGCATCCATCCCCATCGCTTCATGCTTCGACCCCGAAAATGTTGATCCCGGAGTCTAGCCGTGCCCGGGGTACCCGCTCCTAGGCCATCAGTCATGTCAACCGTGATTCAGGCCGCGCGTTGGCCTGCCTCCGCAGCCGACACCAGCCGGGCCCGCTGGATGGTCGGGAAGTATTGGGAGGCCCAGTCCCGGTCGTTCGCCACCTGTGCATGGGCGCGGCTGGCCTCCAGCGCCCCGAAGTCCAGATCGGCGATGGCCCAATGCTTGTCGCCGCGCGTCTCGACGATCATTCCGTCATGCGGCAGGCCGACATCCATCGGCGCGATCAAGGCCGCCTCGCCGGTGTTCACGTCGAGCGCCGGCGACCACGGCGCCTCGCCCGCGGTCACCGACTGGGCGACGAAGCACCGGTTCTCCAGCGCTCGCGCCAGGCAGCCCACGCGCACGCGGGTCGCGCCCGCCTGCGTGTCGGTGCAGCTCGGCACCAGCAGCAGCCGCGCGCCGGCCTCGCACTGCGCCCGCACCGGCAGCGGGAACTCGCTGTCGTAGCAGACCGCGATGCCCGCACGCACGCCATCGACCTCGAACACCTTCAGCGCATCGCCGGACACGATCACGCCAGCCTTCTTTTCGAAACCGGTCAAGCGCAATTTGTCCTGCCACAGATGACGGCCATCGGGCGCGAACAGGTAGCTGCGATTGCGATACCGGCCACCGCCCACATCCAGCAGGAAGCTGCCGGCGTTGATGTGCAGCCCGAGCGCCTGCGCCAGGTTGGCGTACAGCGCCATCCATTCCCCATGCAGCGGTTGCAACGCGGCGAGCGACGCATGCAGGTCGGCGCGGGTGGCAGCATCGAAGGTCGCGCCGAGCTCCAGCGCGAGGTATTCCGGCAACACCGCCAGTTCGGCGCCGGCGGATTGGGCCTCGGCCAGGAAATTGGCCTGCTTTTCGGCGAACGCGGCGAAATCACGCGGCGCATCGATCGGATATTTGGCGGCAGCGACTTTCATTTGATGGCCTCCAGCGGATGCAGCCAGAACGTGAGCGCATGCGCGGTTTCGCCGCGCCCTGTTTCTTTCCACGGCAGTTGCAGGGTGATGTCGCTCCGGCGATAGCCACGCTTGTGCCAGAACACGTCGTTGTCCCGGTGCCCGTCCGGACGGCGCGGATCATCCCGGTCGCGATCCACCGCGGCGAACGCGCACCATTCAAAACCACCCAGTCGGCGTGCATGGGTCTCGCGCGCATCGAAGAACGCATGACCGATGCCGCGACCGCGATACCCGGGCAGCAACACGGATTCGCCGCAATAGAACAGCGTGGCCGGGTCGATGCCTGCCGCCTGCAAGGGCAAGCGGAACGCCTCGGTTTCGTCTTCCATCGGCAGGCCGGTGGATGCACCAACCACGCGGTCGCCCTCCAGCGCCAGCACCGCGATGCTGCGCGACGCCTGGGTATAGGTCCGCAGGTATCCGGCCTCGTAGGCGGCATCGCCGTCATATAGATAGGGCCATTCGCGGAAGACTTGGATACGCAGGCGCGCGATGTCATCGAGATGGTCCTCGATGTCCCGCCCGTGCAGCGACTTCAGGATGATGGGGCCGTTTTCGTTCATGGGGCTTGCCTGTGTGCGGAACAATTCTAGTGAGGACCATCGGATGCGGCGACCGGACCGACCCGGCCGCCGCATGGCGTTCACTCCGCGGGCTTGGTGAAAGGCAGCGACATCCTGCCGCCACCCAGCGCGTACCAGTCCACTTTGCGGGTCACGACCATGATCGCCGCGAGGATCACGAACAGCAGCCCCGCGCCCACCACCAGAGCGTTGTCCTCCAGCACCAGCAGGCCATACAACGCGGCGTAGAGTGTGGCCAGCATCGCCGCAAAGCCCATGCCGCGCACCCGGCTGTGCAGCACGGCGCTGAGATAGAAGCCGATCAGCCCGATGCAGGCGATGGCCGCGATGATGTAGGCCCAGCCGAAGGCGATGTGTTCCGACAGGCTGACCAGCAGCAGGAAGAAGATCGCGATCGCAAGGCCCACCAGCGCGTACTGGATCGGATGCACCGGCACCTGCTTGATCAGCTCGAACATGAAGAAGCCGACGAAGGTCAGCACCACGAACAACACGCCGTACTTGGTCGCACGATCCGCCTGCAGGTAGGGGTTCACCGGATCGACCAGCGATACCCGCGCGACATCGCTTTCATCCGCCTGCCAGATGCCGTCCAGCCAGCGTTGCTGCGCATTGGTGGCCAGCGCATCGATCTGCCATTGCGCGCTGAAGCCATCCGGTCGGATGTCGTGCTTGGGCAACAAGCCGCTGAAGCCCGGATGCGGCCACGGCGACTTCAATTGCAGGTCGTTACTGCCACCGAGCGGCAACACGCCGAAACGCTCGGAGCCGGCCAAGGTCAACGCGAGACGCGTGTCGAAGCGGAGTGCCTCGCCTGCTTTCACCGGCTGCAGTTGCACGTGCAGCCCCGAACCCGATGCCGAGGCTTCCGCCACCGCTTTCGCTGCGGCGCGCGCGGCGCTTTCCTCCGCGGGATTCCCCTGGATCATCCCGCCTGCCACGCCACTGCCCTGTTGCGCGCGCACCGGCTTGCCTGCGACCTCGACCAACGGCGTGCCACGCAATCCCCGCACGTCGCTGATCCCCCATGACAGGAACGGCTGGCCGATGCTGCGTTCGCTCCCGGCCGGCGCATCATCGGGAATGCGCGCATCGAAGCTCGCACGCACGTCGCCTTTCCACTCGTAGATGCGCACCGCATGCAGGCCACGCTTGCGGATGTCGGGGGACAGCTCGCCCGCGACCTTCAATCGGTCGGGGAAGAAATACCAGCGGCTTTCTCGCCGCTCGCTGACCTGGCGTTTGCCACCATCGGCATCCTGCACCTGCCGGGTGACCGTCTCGACATACGGCACCACCAGCACCGGCCCCGCCAGCACCTGCGCCCGTCCGATGTCCGAGGCGATGCTCGCCACCGCCTCGTCGCGGTACCGCTGACGCTCGCTGATCACCCCGCGCACCATCGCCAGCGGAATCAGGATGGCCAACGTCATCACCATCACCATCGCGATCTTGATCCATAACCGCATCTCGCACCCCCGTTCCCAGTGAAGTCACGGACAGCGTGTGGGGAACGGATGGCGACAGGATGCGGCGTCGGTGAAGCGTCGGTGAAGTGCGGCGATCAGGCGGCCGGCAGCGACAGCCTGGCCTGCGCGCCACCGCCTTCGATGTTGTCCAGCGCAGCCTCGCCGCCGTGCAGTTCGGCGACTTCCGCGACGAACGGCAGGCCAAGGCCACTGCTGCGACTGCCGCCATCGGGTCGTGCCAATGAGTAGAACCGCTCGAACACGCGGGTCCGGGCGTATTCCGGCACGCCAGGGCCGGCATCGCGCACGTGGATCAGGATGCGGTCGCCATCTTTGTCGGCGGCAATGGCCACGTGGCCGCCGTCAGGAGAGAAGTCGATGGCATTGTCGATGAAGTTGCCAATCGCTTGGCGCAACATGAAGCCATCGCCCGTCACCATCAGGCCGGGATCGACTGCGGCGACATCCAGCGTGACGTTCGCCGACCGCGCGCGCGGTGACAGGTCCGCCACCGCTGCATCCAGCAGGTCCGCCACCGACATTTTCTCGGGTGTTTCGATGCTCTGGCGGTGCTCGACCGAGGCCAGCGCCAGCAGCTTGTCCACCATCTGCGCCAGCCGATCACCCTGCTCGCGGATGATCGCGATGAAACGCGCGCGCTCGGCCGGCGTCATTCGCTCCGCATCGTCGTCCAGCAATTCGGCGCCGCCGCGGATCGCCGCAAGCGGGCTCTTGAGCTCATGCGTCAACGCATGCACGTAGGCCTCGACATATTGTTTGCCTTCCAGTTTCTCGCGCATCGTCGCGAGCGCCTGCCCCAGCACGCCGAACTCGCCATGCGCTTCGGGCACGTCGGCGCGCTCGCCGCGCGTCACAGCATCGGCATAGCGGCGCAGACGCGAGAGCTGACTGGATATCCACCACGCCACCGCGATGCCCACGACCAATGCAGCGATGAGCAAGGCGATGCCCGCATCGCGGACCTTGCGCTGGCTGCGCTCGATGAAGGGCGCGACGGTGCGGTTGGGCTTGGCGACCGTCAGCACGCCGATGATCTTGCCCTGGTCGAAGATCGGCGCGGCGACATGCATGACGGTGTTGGTGGTGTCGCCCGGCGTTTCCGGGCTGGAGCGCGCGCCGTACTCGCCGGCCAGCGTGCGCGCGACGTCGTTCCAGCGCGAGTTGTCGCGCCCGACATCGCGGCCTTCGCTGTCGTAGACAACGATGCCGCGCGCATCGGTCACGGTGATGCGATAGGACGTGCGCAACTTGTCGAAGCCGTAGATGTCGGCGCCGACATCACGATGCTGCGTGGCAGCCACCGCGGCAGCGAAGCGCCCATCAGCCAGGTGCCCCGCTTTCATGTCGTCGGCGGCGAGCTCGGCCAGCAGGTTCGCCGTGTCGATCAACGTGTCTTCCATCGCCTGGCGCACACCCGGCTTGATCTGCTGCACGAATACCTGCGCCAGCAACACCCCGGTCAATGCGACGATGGCGAAGTAGCCCAGCAGCACGCGCAGGCCGACCCTCATGTCGCGCCGACATCCACCGAATAACCCAGGCCGCGATGGGTATGGATGAGATCGGCGCCTGCATCCACCTCACGCAGTTTCGCGCGCACGGTCTTGACGTGCGTGTCCACCGTGCGGTCTCCGCTGTCCAGCGCATCGCCCCACACGCGATCCATCAATTGCGCGCGCGTCAACACCGCACCGGGTCGCACCAACAGCGCCGCAAGCAGACCGTATTCGTAACGAGTCAGGTCCAGCACGCGATCATCGAAGCGGATCCGGTGCCCTGCCTCGTCGATGCCGAAGCGCCCGTGCACGCGCCAGCCGCCATCGACGATGGGCACCACCCGACGCAGGCGCGCCCGCACCCGCGCCACCAGCTCGCGCGGCGAAAACGGCTTGGACACGTAATCATCGCCGCCCAGTTCCAGGCCCAGCACGCGATCCATCTCGCCATCGCGCGCGGTCAGGAAGATCACCGGCACCGCGCTTTCCGCACGCAGGGCGCGGCACACATCGAAGCCGTTGGCATCGGGCAGGCCCACGTCCAGGATCAGCAGGTCGATGCCGCCCTGGCGCAGGCGCGGCAACACCTCGCCGCCCAGCAGCACATGCTCGGCCTGCCAGCCTTCCGCCCGCAGCGCATACAGCACGGTCTGGGCGATGGCGCTTTCGTCTTCGGCGATCAATATCGTCGGCATGGCCGCATCCTAACCGCGCGCCGCATCCGATTTGTGTGGCGGGTGCGAAGTCGGTGCCAGAATGTGCCGATGAACTATCGCCACGGATTCCACGCCGGCAACCATGCCGACGTCCTCAAGCACGTCGCCCTGCTGTCCTTGTGCGATGCGCTGACCGCCAAGCCCGCGCCGCTGTTCGCGCTGGATACGCATGCCGGGCGCGGCCTGTACGCGCTGGATGGCGAGCAGGCCCGACGGACAGACGAGGCCGAAGGCGGCGTCGGCAAGCTCGCGCGCGGGCTGGACCCGGCCATCGACCGTTATCTGGAGGCCATCGCCGATTGCCGCGCCGAGAATGGCGAAACCGCCTACCCCGGCTCGCCCTGGCTGCTCGCCCATGCGCTGCGCGAGGAGGATCGCATCGCGGTGTGCGAGCTCAACCCCGAGGAAGCCGAGGCGCTGCGGCACAACTTCGCCCGCGACCGTCGCATCAACGTGCAGGCGCGCGATGGTTATACGGCGATGAGGGCGCTGCTACCGCCCAAGGATGGCGCGACCCGGCTCAATCGCGGCATCGTCCTGATCGATCCGCCGTACGAAGCGCAACTGGCCGAGTTCGACATCGCCCTGCATGCCTTGAACGATGCCGCGACCCGTTGGCCGCAGGGCACGTACGCGCTCTGGTATCCGATCAAGCAGGCGCGCGCACTGGTGCGTTTCTATCGCCGCGCGGCTTCGGTGCCGGCCAAATCCGCGCTACGCATCGAGCTGCAAGTCCGTCCCGACGATTCGCCGCTGCGGATGAACGGCAGCGGCCTGGTGATCTGGAACGCGCCCTGGCAGTTCGACCGGAGCATGACGCCGGCGCTCAAGGCGCTCGCCCGCGCGTTGGGCGAAGACGGCCGCGGCGAGGCCCGCATCGACTGGCTGCGCCCGCCGGCCTGAGACATCCGCGACGACATCGCCCACACGGGCCTGTGTCAGAATCCGCCGCTCACCGCCCAGCCTGCCGACGCCATGCCCTCCAGCTTCTTTGCCCTGTTCGACGACATCGCCACCCTGCTCGATGACGTGTCGGTGATGACCAAGGTCGCCACCAAGAAGACCGCCGGCGTGCTGGGCGACGACCTGGCGCTGAACGCGCAGCAGGTGGCCGGCGTGAAGGCCGACCGCGAACTGCCGGTGGTGTGGGCGGTTGCCAAGGGCTCGATGGTCAACAAGGCGATCCTGGTGCCGGCGGCGCTGGCCATCGCGGCGCTCGAACGATGGCTGCACGCACAGGGCATCAACATCCCGCTGATCACGCCGCTCTTGATGCTGGGCGGCGCCTTCCTCTGTTACGAGGGGGTGGAAAAGCTCGCCCACAAGTTCCTGCACAAGCCTGGGGAAACCGCGGCGCACAACGCCGAACTGATCGATGCGGTCAAGGATGAATCGACCGACATGGTCGCGTTCGAGAAGGACAAGATCAAAGGCGCGATCCGCACCGACTTCATCCTGTCGGCCGAAATCATCGTCATCACCCTCGGCACCGTCGCTGCCGCGCCGTTCGGGCGGCAGCTGACGGTGCTGATCGCGATCGCCGCAATCATGACGGTCGGCGTCTATGGCCTGGTCGGCGGCATCGTGAAGCTGGACGACCTTGGCCTGCGCCTGACCCGCGAAGGCGCGGGTTCGGTCAGTCGGGCGATCGGGCGCGGCATCCTGTGGTTCGCGCCCAAGTTCATGAAATTCCTGTCCTGGGCCGGCACCCTGGCGATGTTCCTGGTCGGCGGCGGCATCCTGGTCCATGGCATCCCCGCCTTGCATCACTGGGTGGAGGAGATCGGCCACTTCCCGCCGGGCTGGCTGTGGACCAACCTCGCCAATGCGGTGGTCGGCGTGATCGCCGGTGCGATCATCCTGGCGGTGGTCAGCGGCGTCCAGCGCCTGCGCGGCAAACCCGCTGCGGTGCACTGAACCGGCCTGCCGGCTGGCTCAATCGGCCAGTTCGCGCTGGGTCTTCTTCGGCAATTTGGCGCGGATCAGCTCGTAACTCCCACGAATGGCGGCGCGCTGCTCGGCTTCGGGCATCGCCTTGGGCGTCTCCAGCAACACCCATTTCGCCCGCGCCAGGTACGGGGCTGGGAGGATGCCGGGACGATCGGTCATCGCCAAAAAATCCCCGTCGGGGACCTTGAAACAGGCGCCGGTGCGCTGATCCTCCGGCAGCACGCAGAACATCTTGCCCGCCACGGACCACACGATGTCGCATCCCCATTTGAGATCTTCCTCGACACCCGGCCAGCCCGAAACCAGCTTCCGCACCTTGCCCACATTCATTTGAAATGTCCCGTTCATAATTTTCATGGCAGGATAAATACATGGCCGCCCGCAATCGACTTCCTCCCTGGCACGAATCCATTCGCCTGCCGAATGGACGCGAAGTGCTGATCCGCCCCATTCGGCCCGAAGACGCCGGTCCGCTCAAAGCCTCGTTCGCGCTGCTGGAACCGGACGAAATCCGCAACCGCTTCCTGCAGACGGTGAAGGAGCTGTCGGACGAGGATGTCCAGCGCCTGACCCATCCCGACCCGCGCAGCGAATTCGCACTGGTGGTGGCCGAGCCCTACCCGGCCGGCGAAGCCCTGGTCGGCGCCGTCGGTCGCGTGTTTTTGCTGCCGGGCACCCGCGATGCCGAGTTTTCGATCCTGGTCAGCAAGTACATCCGCGCGATGGGCCTGGGCCGTCACTTGATCCTGCGCCTGGTGCGTTGGGCACGCGGGCAGAAGGTCGAGCGCCTGTATGGCGATGTCTTCGACCAGAACACGCCGATGTTGTCGCTGTGCGAATCGCTGGGCTTCACCCGCCAGCAGGAGCAGGACACGCCGGGGCTGTTCCGCATCGTGCTGGACCTGCGCGAAGCGCATCCGGACGACGACGAGCCAGCCGAAGCCTGATCCCGCCGGCTCGCGGTAAAATGGGCGGCTGATGTCGCCTACCCCTGATTTCACTCCCCTCCTGCCCCGCACCGGCCATGCCCGGGCTTGGTGGCGTGCGCCCGGGACGCGCTCAGGACTGGCTTGGGCGGTCGCGCAGGCCGCTCGCGCGCACGATGCGCCGATCCTCCTGGTCGCCGCCGACAACCAGCAGGCGCACCAGCTCGAAGCCGACCTGCGCACCCTGCTGGGCGATGACGCCGATCTGCCGCTGCTGCCGTTCCCGGACTGGGAAACGCTGCCCTACGACAGTTTCAGCCCGCACCCGGACATCGTCTCCCAGCGCCTCGCCACCTTGCACACGCTGCCCACGCGGAAGCGCGGCATCGTCGTCGTGCCGGTGCAGACGCTGCTGCAACGGCTCGCGCCGGTGGGGCACGTGGTCGGCGGCAGCTTCGATTATCGCGTCGGTCACCGCCTCGACCTCGATGCGGAAAAGCGCCGACTCGAATCCGCCGGCTATCGCCACGTCCCGCAAGTGCTCGACCCCGGCGACTTCAGCGTGCGCGGCGGCCTGCTGGATGTCTATCCGATGGGCATCGACACGCCGTATCGCATCGAGCTGTTCGATGACGAGATCGAATCGATCCGCGCGTTCGACCCCGAAACGCAGCGCTCGGCCGACAAGGTCGATGCCGTGCAACTCCTGCCCGGTCGCGAAATACCGATGGACGAGGCCGCCCGCGAACGCGCGATGGATGCGCTGCGCGACGACTTCGGCATCGACACCCGCAAATCGGTGCTGTACCAGGACCTGAAGAACGGCCATGCCCCCGCCGGCATCGAGGCATGGCTGCCGTTGTTCTTCGCGCCCGATCGTGAAGGCCGGCGCACCTCGACCCTGTTCGATTACCTGCCCAAAGGCACGCTGCCGCTGATCGGTGAAGGCGTGTTTGATGCCGCCGACAAGTTCTGGCTGCAGACCGGCGAGCGCTACGAGCAGCGCCGGCACGATGCCGAGCGCCCGCTGCTGCCGCCCGAAGCGCTGTACCTGACGCCGGTCGCCCTGCGCGAAACGCTCAACCAAGGACAGCGCATCGAGGTCTGCGGCAGTGGCCACCCGCGCTACCCCGATGCCTCGCCACTGGGCGTGCAGCCCGTGCCCAACCTGCCGCTCAGCGAACACCACACCGAGGCCGGTTCCGCGCTCAAGGCGTTTCTGCGAAGTTTCGCCGGACAGGTGGTGATCGCCACCGAATCCCCTGGCCGCCGCGAGGCCTTGCTGGAAGTGCTGGCGGCCGCCGAGCTGAAACCGCAGGTCACGGCATCACTGGATGCCGCGAACGATGCGACCTTCGCGATCACCGTCGCGCCGCTCGACGATGGCTTCGCCACCGATGTGCCGGCGCGCGCCATTCTCACCGAGCGCCAGCTCTTCCCCGAGCGCGCCGCGCAACCGCGTCGCCGCAAGCGCGTCGGCCGCGAACCCGAGGCGATCATCCGCGACCTGGGCGAGCTGAGCGAAGGCGCGCCTATCGTCCACGAAGACCACGGCGTCGGTCGTTACCGCGGCCTGATCGTGCTCGAGGCCGGTGGCGAACGCGGCGAATACCTCGACATCGAATACGCCAAGGGCGACCGCCTGTACGTGCCGGTTGCGCAGCTGCACCTGGTCTCGCGCTACTCGGGCGCCTCGCCGGATACCGCGCCGCTGCATTCGCTTGGCGGCGAGCAATGGACCAAGGCGAAGAAGAAAGCCGCGGAAAAGGTCCGCGATGTCGCCGCGGAATTGCTGGAAATCCAGGCCAAGCGCAGCGCACGCGCCGGCATCGCGCTCGACGTCGACCGCGCGATGTACGAACCCTTCGCTGCCAGTTTTCCGTTCGAGGAAACCCCGGACCAGCACGCCGCGATCGAAGCCGTCATCCGCGACTTGTCCTCCTCGCAGCCGATGGACCGGGTGGTCTGCGGCGATGTCGGCTTCGGCAAGACCGAGGTCGCCGTGCGCGCCGCCTTCGTGACCGCCACCGCCGGCAAGCAAGTCGCCGTGCTGGTACCGACGACGCTGCTGGCCGAGCAGCACTACCGCACCCTGCGTGACCGCTTCGCCGATTGGCCGCTGAAAGTCGAGGTGCTGTCGCGCTTCAAGTCGAAGAAGGACACCCAGGCCGCGCTCGAGCGAATGGAACGCGGCGAGATCGACGTCATCGTCGGCACGCACAAGCTGCTGCAGCCGGACGTGCGCTTCAAGGATCTGGGCCTGGTCATCGTCGATGAGGAACAACGCTTCGGCGTGCGCCACAAGGAAGCATTGAAAGCGCTGCGTGCCAACGTGCACCTGCTCACCCTGACCGCGACGCCGATCCCGCGCACGCTCAACATGGCGATGGCGGGTCTGCGCGACCTGTCGATCATCGCGACGCCGCCCGCCAATCGCCTGGCCGTGCAGACCTTCGTGACACCGTGGGACCCGGCGTTGATGCGCGAAGCCTTCCAGCGCGAACTCTCGCGCGGCGGCCAGCTCTACTTCCTGCACAACGACCTCGAAAGCATCGGCAGGATGAAGCGCGAACTGGAGGAAATGGTGCCCGAGGCGCGCATCGGCATCGCCCACGGCCAGATGCCGGAGCGCGAGCTGGAGCAGGTGATGCTCGACTTCCATCGCCAGCGCTACAACGTTCTGCTCGCCTCGACCATCATCGAATCCGGCATCGATATCCCCAACGCCAACACCATCATCATCAACCGTGCCGACAAGTTCGGGCTGGCGCAATTGCACCAGCTGCGCGGCCGCGTGGGGCGCTCGCATCATCGCGCGTATGCCTATCTCGTCATCCCCGATCGTCGCTCCATCACCGAGGACGCGCGCAAGCGCCTCGATGCGATCACCTCGATGGACGAACTCGGCGCCGGTTTCACTCTCGCCACCCACGACCTGGAAATCCGTGGCGCCGGCGAATTGCTCGGCGAAGAACAAAGCGGGCAGATGACCGAAGTCGGTTTCAGCCTCTACACCGAGCTGCTCGAGCGCGCCGTGCAGTCGATCAAGCAAGGCAAGCTGCCCGATGTCGATGCGCCCGAGCACCGCGGCGCCGAGGTCGAATTGCACGTCCCGTCCCTGATTCCCGAGGACTACCTGCCGGACGTGCACACGCGCCTGACCCTGTACAAGCGCATCAGCTCCGCGAAGGATGCCGAGGCGCTGCGTGAATTGCAGGTCGAGATGATCGACCGCTTCGGCCTGCTGCCCGATCCGGCCAAACACCTGTTCGCGATCGCAGAGCTCAAGCTCGAAGCCAGCGCGCTCGGCATTCGCAAGCTGGAGCTGGGCGAGAAAGGCGGCCGCGTCCAGTTCGAGAAACAGCCCAACGTCGATCCGATGTCGGTCATCCGACTCATCCAGGGCCAACCGCGGCATTACAAGATGGATGGTCCCGACAAGCTGCGCATTACCGAACTGGAACTCCCCGATGCCGATGCGCGGCTGATGACCGCGCGCGGGTTGCTGGCCCTGCTGCAAGCCAAATAAGGCGGCAGCGGCGGCAGCGCGCGTCGGTCACAACGCGCGGTCCAGCGGACTCAGGATGCCGCCCGCACCCCGCCCCAGCACATGCGTGTAGATCTGGGTGGTCGACAGGTCCTTGTGCCCAAGCAATTCCTGCACGGTGCGAATGTCATGCCCCGCCTCCAGCAAATGCGTGGCAAACGAATGCCGCAGTGTATGGCACGTCGCCGGCTTGAGGATGCCCGCCTTCGCCCGCGCATTCTTCACCGCGCGTTGCAGAATCGCCTCGTCCACATGATGCCGTCGCACCATCCCGCTGGCAGGGTCGCGTGAAGGCCTGGCCGCGGGGAAGACGTATTGCCAACCCAGCTCCAATTCGGCATTGAGGTACTTGCGCGCCAACGCTGCAGGCAGCCATACCCGCCCGAGTCCCCGCGCGACGTCATGCACATGCAGCAATCGTGCGCGCTCGATCGCGTGATGCAACGACTCTTTCAACTTCTGCGGCAAGGGCACCCGCCGGTCCTTCGCGCCCTTGCCATCCCGCACCACGATCTCGTTGCGATCAAAGTCCACGTCCTTGATGCGCAAACGGACACATTCCATCAAGCGCATCCCCGTGCCATATAGCAAAGCCGCCATCAGCCAAGGCTGACCATCCAGCATGCCCAGCAGCCGACGCACCTCATCGGTCGACATCACCACCGGAATGCGCCGCGAACGCTTGGCCCGCACCAACTTGTCCATCCATGGCAAATCCACGCCCAGGATGTCGCGATAGAGGAACAACAATGCGGCCAAGGCCTGGTTCTGCGTCGATGCCGACACCTGCCCGGTCGATGCCAGCCCCGTCAGGAAAGCCTCGACCGCCGCACCGTCCAGATGCCGTGGGTGCGTGAGCTTGTTGGCGATGATGAACCGCCGGATCCAACCCAGATACGCCTGTTCCGTGCGGCGACTGTAGTTCAGTCTTTTCAGCCGCTTGCGAACCTGCTCGAAGAGTTCCGGTTGAAACTCGGCAGCCTCGCGCATCATCCGCGCGCGGGTCGGGTCGCCCACCTGAACCAACTCGCCCCTCAAAGCCTGCTGGGATGTTTGCCGCCTCCCAGGCGGCGAAGTTGCTGTCTGGTCTTTGCGGCTCCGGCGTCGTCCGTAAGGCTCCCGCTTGTCCTCGACCCGCCGGCCAAGCCAGGCCAATCGACGCCAGAGCTTGCTGATTACATCCACATCATGCGGTACTAATTGCATTACACCCCCTCCGCGCCACCTAACACGTACTATGCGGGAAGACTTGGAAACGGCGGGATAGGGAATATGCCGTATTTTGGGTAGGATGAAGCCGCACAACGGCCAAACACTCGCAGTCCGGGATGGGTTATCCGGACCATTCAAAATAGAATAGGCGTTAGGCCGCACGGGTCGCGGCGATTAGGAAATCCCATGCGTGCTTCGGGTTCCCAGTTTCTGCCACACCAGCAATGGCAGCCCTCCCAAGCACGTCGTGCGGAATTTCCACCGGCACCACTGCAAAGCCTGCACGGGCAAGCGCTGCAATCAGCTTCACCGGCCAGTCTTCGAGCGGCACATCTTGGTTATCCATCGCGCAAGCTGCTTCGTAGAGCGCCTCGCGCGGGGTGGCAATCTCGCTGTAGTAGCCTTGTTCCATGTCGTTCTCCGGTAGTGCGCCCTAACAATTCATTCAAGCCGACGCCAAGGCGCGGCTTAATTCAGGCGTTAGATGCCAGATTTGGCGTTGCGTATGCTCACAGAAAATCGATAGCCG
>JACSSF010000115.1 GCA_014879375.1 Lysobacteraceae bacterium | reverse complement strand
GGTCTTGTCGTGGCTGCCGTATTCCTCGGCCTTCTGCGCCATCAGGCCGACGTTGGGCACGCTGCCCATCGTCGCCGGGTCGAACGCGCCGTGCGCCTTGTTGTCATCGATCACCACCTGGTAGATGCCGGCATAGCTGCGATCGGGGATCACCGCCTTGGTGTCCTGCAGCTCGCCCTTCGCGTTCCACATGCGGCCGGAGTCGCGGATCATCGCCGGCATCGAGGCATCGACGATGATGTCGCTCGGCACGTGCAGGTTGGTGATGCCCTTGTCGGAGTTGACCATCGCAAGGCCGGGGTTCTCGGCATAGATCTCGGCAAGGGTCGCCTCGACCGCGGCGCGCTCGGCCTCGTTCAGGTCGCCCATCTTCGCGTACAGGTCGCCGATGCCGTTGTCCGGCTCGAAGCCGATCCGCGAGAGCAGCTTGCCGTGGCGGTCGAACAGCTTCTTGTAGTAGCACTGCACGACGATGCCGAACATGATCGGGTCGCTGACCTTCATCATCGTGGCCTTGAGGTGCAGCGAGAACAGCGTGCCCTGCGCCTTGGCATCGGCGATCTCGGCATCGATGAATTCGGCCAGCTGGCCGACGTGCATCACCGCGCTATCGAGCACCTCGCCCGCCTGCACCTTGGTCTTGGCCTTGAGGATCACGTCCGAGCCATCGGTGCCGAGCAATTCGATCTGCACCTTGCCGTCGTGGTCGAAGGTCACCGACTGTTCGCTGGCATAGAAATCGCCATCGTCCATGTGGGCGACGTGCGACCGGGAGGTCGCCTCCCACTTGCCCATGCGATGCGGATGCTTGCGTGCGTAGTTCTTCACCGACAACGGTGCGCGGCGATCGGAATTGCCCTCGCGCAGCACCGGGTTGACCGCGCTGCCCTTGACCCGGTCGTAGCGCGCCTTGGTGTCGCGCTCGGCATCGGTCTGCGGGTCTTCCGGATAGTCGGGAATGGCAAAGCCTTGCTTCTGCAGCTCGGCGATGGCGGCTTTGAGCTGCGGCTCGGAGGCGCTGATGTTGGGCAGCTTGATGATGTTGGCTTCCGGCATCTTGGCGAGCTCGCCCAGTTCGGCGAGGTCGTCGTTGACGCGCTTGTCGCCCAGGAGTTCCGGGAACTGGGCCAGGATGCGCGCGGCCAGCGAGATGTCGCGGATTTCCACCTTGACCCCCGCGCTGCCGGCGAAGGCCTGCACGATCGGCAGGAAGGAATGCGTGGCCAGCAGCGGCGCTTCGTCGGTCAGCGTGTAGAGGATCTTGTGCGTGTCGGTCATGTCGGCCTCGCGGGCGTGGGCGATGCGGCCGGGCCGATCGCGTGAGGGAAACGGGAATTGTCGCCGCTGCGGCAACGCTTTAGCAAAGTGCGGGGGCGTATTGGCCTGCTCCCGGCAGGAATATGCGGGCAAAAAAAGGGCGCGACTCGCGTCGCGCCCGGCTCGCCCTTGGGCTAAGTGATTACTTGACCTCGAATTCGCGGGTCTGCAGCTGGCCGCCATCGAGGCTCACCTCGACCTTGTACTTGCCGGCCGGCCAACCCTTCGGGTTTGCGATCTTGAACGCATACACGGTGTCGGCGCCGTCCATCGTGCGGTCCTCGGTATAGACGGTCTGGCCGTCCTGGTAGGTCCACTTGACGTTGAGCTTGTTGCCGGGCGCGGCAGCACCGGCGGTGTTGACCGCGGCATAGATGGCGTCGGTCGGCACGAACACCGTGCTCACGGTCGTCACTCGGTTATCGGCGCCGACTGCATTGCCGAGCTCGATCGCATCGATGGTGACCGGTGCCACGACCGCGACGGTTTCGACAGGCGCCGGCGCCGGTGTAGGCGCTGCCTCGGCGGCCGGCGGCGGCGCGGCGGCTTCTTCCTTCTTCTTGCAGCCGGTGATGCCGACGGTGGCGACCAGGGCCGAAGCCAAGGCGATCGTGAGGTGCTTGCGATTCATGGAAACTCCTGTGGCTTTTTTGAGTGAGGCGAATGGCTGAGGCATGCGTCGAAAGACGTGGCCGGGATACAAGTACCCGTCCCGGACCGTGTCCCGGTCATCCCCCGACACCTGTGATGCCAAGGTGCAGGCTCGCACGGCGCCTGTTAAGAAAACATCGCGCCGGGGTGAATGGCCTGGCCGCGGTTCACTGGCGCGGATCGCGACGCGCGGGCGGCGCGGGCGTGCCCGGTGTGGCCCGCCACGGGTTGATGTCGAGGCCGCCACGCCGGGTGTAACGCGCCTCGACCGACAGCCACTGCGAGGCGCAACGCGCGCTGACCTCGCTGAAGATGCGCTCCACGCATTGCTCGTGGAACTCGCGATGATCGCGGAAGCTGGCGATGTAGCGCAGCAATCCGGCGCGGTCGATCCGCGGCCCGCGATAGGTCAGGTGCAGCGTTGCCCAATCCGGTTGGCCGGTCACCGGGCAATTGGATTTCAAGAGCCGGGTGAACAGCGCTTCCTCGGTGAGGTCGGCCGGGTCGGCCACGAGGTGCGCGGCATCAGGCGGCCCGTAGGCGATGACATCGACCTCCATATCGTCGATGCATTGCGCTTCGTCGTCTTCGGCCATTGGCGGCAGGCCGAGGGTCATTGCCACCGGTGCGCCCGCCACGCGGGAAAGATCGGCCTCGATTCGGGCCTGCAAGGAGGCGACATCCGCGACCCGCTCGCCGTTGAGCGAGTTGAGGTAGAGCTTGAGGGATTTGGATTCGATCAGGTTCGGCGAATCGGCCGGCACGGTGAAGGTCGCGGTGGCGACGACCGGCTTGCCGCGTGCATCCAGCCAGCTGATCTCGTAGGCATGCCAGCGATCATGGCCGGCGAACGGCAGGGCATCGCCGGCGATGCCGATCTCGGCGCGCGCGGCCGAGCGCGGGATCGGGAACAGCAGCGCCGGGTCGTAGTGCGCCGGGTAGGCAGTCTCGCGGCCCAACTGGCTGTCGGCGGGGGTGTTGGGATGCATCATCCACCCATTATCCGCGCTCGGGCGCCAAGCCGCCTGCATAATCTCCGCATCACGGGAGAATCATATGCACGGTGGTGGTCTGGAATTGGCGTTGGTTTTCCTGCTGGCCGCGGTGATCGCGGTGCCGGTGTTCAAGCGCTTTGGCCTTGGCGCGGTGCTGGGTTACCTCGCTGCTGGCGTGGTGCTGGGGCCCTACGCGCTGAAGGTGGTGCCCAACCCCGAACCGGTGCTGACCGCGAGCGAGATCGGCGTGGTGATGATGCTGTTCGTCATCGGCCTGGAGCTGTCGTTGCCGCGCCTGAAGCTGATGCGCACCTCGGTCTTCGGCATCGGCGGCTTGCAGGTGTTGCTCAGCGCGGCGGCGCTGGGCGCGGTGGCGTACTTCTTCTACGACGCCCAGTGGCGCTCGGCCATCATCATCGGCGCGGCGCTGGCGTTGTCCTCCACCGCGGTCGGCCTGCAGCTCTTGTCCGAGCGCAAGGAGCTCAACGACGAACACGGGCGCCTGGCCTTCGCGATCCTCTTGTTCCAGGACCTCGCCGCGATCCCGTTGCTTGCCGCAATCCCGCTGCTGGGCGGTGAAGCGGCATCCGATGACGGTACCCGGGCCTTGGCGATCGCCAAGGCGGTCGGCGCGATCGCGCTGCTGGTGATCGGCGGGCGGCTCGTGTTGCGCGAATTGTTCAGTCGCATCGCGCGGCTGGAGATGCCCGAGGTCTTCACCGCCACCGCCTTGCTGGTGGTTTTGGGCAGCGCGTGGCTGTTGCAGCTGGTGGGACTGAGCGCCGGCCTCGGCGCGTTCATCGCCGGCGTGCTGTTGGCAGATTCGGAGTTCCGTCACGAGCTTGAAACGCAGATCCAGCCGTTCGAGGGCCTGCTGCTCGGCCTGTTCTTCATGGCCGTGGGCATGAGCATCGACCTGCGCTATGTCATCGACCATCCTCGCGTGATCGTGGTCGGCGTGCTGCTGTTGATGATGATCAAGTTCGCCATCCTGTACGTGCTCGGCAAGGGGCCGGGCAAACTGGACACGCGCGGGGCCTTGCTGCTCGGCGGGGTGTTGGCGCTGGGCGGCGAATTCGCCTTCGTGGTGTTCGGCGAGGCCCAGCGCGCCCATCTGATCGACAACGAACAACGCAACCTCCTGACCGCGGTGGTCGGCCTGTCGATGGCCCTCACGCCGTTGCTGTTGATCGCGCTGGACCGGTTGATCAAGCCGGTCAACCACGTGGCCGCGCCCAGCCGCGCTTTCGACGAGATTCCGGACGACCACCCGCAGGTCATGATCGCCGGCTTCGGTCGCTTCGGCCAGATCGTCGCGCGCCTGCTGTTCGCGCAACGCATCCGCTTCGTCGCCATCGATGCCGATGTCGAGCAGGTCGATTTCTTCCGCAAGTTCGGCAGCCCGATCTACTACGGCGATCCGAGCAAGCCGGACCTGCTGCGCTCCGCCGGCGCCGACCGCATCAAGGTGTTCGTCATCGCCGTGATCGAGCCGAAGGTCGCCTTGCGCATCGTCCGCCTGATCCGCCGCCGCTACCCCAATGCCCGCGTGCTGGCGCGCGCGCACGACCGCATGCACGCCTGGCAGCTGATGGATTGCGGCGCGACGCCGATCCGCGAAACCTTCGGCTCCGCGCTCGAAACCGGCTTCGAGGTGCTCAAGGAAATGGGGATGTCGGAATCAGCCGCGCGCCATTCCGTCCAGATCTTCCGCGAGCATGACGAGCGCATGCTCGAAGCGCAGCACCTGATCTACGACGACGAGGACGCGCTGCGCCAGTCCGCGCAGGATTCACGCAACGAACTGGAGCAGCTGTTCGCCGCGCAGCTGGGCGAAGGCGAGATCGTCGAGGCGCTGCGCGAAGTGGGCGCTCAGGTCCCGCCGCCCAAGTAATCGAGGCTCGCCTGCAGCATCGCGCGCAGGCCCAGGTCCAATGCCGATTCGTCCAGCTTGAACAGCGGCGAATGGTTGGACGGCGCGGTCAGCGGATCGATGCCCGGCGCGGTCGAGCCAACGAAGAAGAACAGCGCCGGCACTTCCTTCGCGTACCAGGAGAAATCCTCCGCGCCGGTGATGAGCGGCATCTCCACCACCTTGTCCACGCCGGCCACCGCCTGCAGGCTGGGCAGCGCGCGGGTGGTAAGCGCCGGGTCGTTGTAGGTCACCGGGTTGCCGGCTTCCTCGCCGATGTCGAGCGTGCCCTTGGCGCCATGCGCGTGCGAGACGGATTCGATCACGTTGCGCATGTCGGCGACGATGCGCTTGCGCTGGCCGTCGTCGAAAGTGCGCAGCGTGCCGAGCATCTTCACATCGTCGGGGATGATGTTGTTGCGGATGCCGCCGTGGATCGAACCGATGGTGAGCACGGCCGGCAGCGCGGCGATGTCGGTGCGTCGGCTGACCACGCTTTGCAGGTTGTCGATCACTGCCGCGCTCGCGACGATCGGGTCGATGCCGCCCCATGGCCGCGAACCGTGCGTCTGCCGGCCGACCACCTGCACGCTGAAGAAGTCGCTGGCCGCCATCAACGGCCCCTTGCGGTAGCCGATCGTGCCGGCAGGCAGCGTCGAGAACACATGCAGGCCGAACACGGCCTCGGGCTTGAAGTCCTTGAACAAGCCTTCCTTCAGCATCAGCGGTGCGCCGCCTTCTTCCGGCGGCGGCGCGCCCTCTTCGGCCGGCTGGAAGATCAGCATCACCTGTCCGGGCAAGTCCGCCCTCATCGCCACCAAGGCATCGGCCACGCCCATCAGGATCGCGGTATGCGCGTCGTGGCCGCAGGCATGCATCACCCCGGTCTGCTGGCCGTTGAATTCGGTCACCACCTTCGAGGCGAACGGCTCGTCGGTCTTCTCGGTCACCGGCAGCGCGTCCATGTCGGCGCGCAGCGCGATCTTCGGCCCCGGCCTGCCGCCTTCGATGATCGCCACCACGCCGTGGTGCGCGATGCCCGTCTGCGGCTTCAAGCCCAGCTTGCGCAGATGCGCGGCGACCTTGGCCGCGGTGCGCTCTTCGCGATTGGACAGCTCTGGGTTCTGGTGGAAGTCGCGGCGCCAGGCGATGACATCGGCTTGTAGGCGTTTGGCCGCGGCATCGACTTCGGGGCGGGTTTGGGCGTTGGCGTGCGGCGCGCAGGACAACATCGCGACCACGGCGGCGGCAAGCATCTTGCGCATCGAATACTCCGATCAGGGCTGGATGGAAAACACCACGGTGACGGATTCGTTGAATTCCATCTCCGGCTTCAGATACCGCCCGGGGTTCGTTCGCGTGCCACTGACGGTCACGCGGCCCAGGCTATTGGCGTCGTAACGGAATCTTTGGGACAAGTCGCTATTGGCGCTGTTGATGCTGTACACGGCGCCCAATCGCGCATTGAAACCCGCGGCAAGTTCCTTTGCACGCTCGGTAGCGTTATGCGCCGCCTTGGCGCGCGCCTCTGCACGCAGGCCATCGGCCCACGAGGACTTGAAGTCGGCTTCGCCAAAGCGATTCATGCCGGATTCTAGGGCGGCATCGAGCACGGCATTGAGCTTGTCGAGATCGCGTAGCTTGAAGTTCACGGCGCGCGAAGCGTCATAACCATTGGATACCCGGCGCCCGTCATCATCGGTGTCGACATCCTCGCGCAGGGAAAGGTCGGATGCCTCGATGTCTGCCTCTGAAATGCCTTGCCGATGCAAGGCAAGTAGGAATGCATTCACCGCGGCATCCACTTTCTGCTTGGCGCGCGATGCGGAAGCATCATTCATCTCGCTTGAAACCGTTATTTCGGCCATGTCCGGCGCCACCACCACCTTGCCGCTTCCGTTGGCCACCACGTGCGGCCCATCCGGGAGCGGCGTGCCAGCGAAAACCGGCATGGCCAGCAGCCCGAACGACAGCACCCATCCATGCAGCCTGCGCATCAAGACATCCCCGTGTTGGATGCTTCGATCCTAAATCAAGTCAGGTGCTCGCGCCCGAGGTATTCGGCGCTCTGCATCTCGATCAGGCGCGAGGCGGTACGCTCGAAGGCGTGGGCGAGGCGCTCGCCGGTGTAGAGCTCGGTGGGCCACGCCGCGGCCGTGCAGACCAGGTTGACGTGGCGATCGTAGAACTCGTCGACGACGGTGACGAAGCGGCGCGCGGGGTCGTCGTTGCTGCCGTCGAAGCGCGGGATGCCGCCCAGCAGCACGGTATGGAATTCATGCGCGATCTCGATGTAGTCGGCGGCCGCACGCGGGCCTTCGCACAGTGCATCGAAATCGAACCAGACGAATCCCCGGCAACGCGCGCGGGTGCGGATGGGCCGGCCATCGACCATCAGCTCGCCCGCCTTCAGCGGCGCGTGGGTCAGCGTCTGCCAACGCTCGGCCAGCCACGCATCCGCCGCATCGTCGGCGGGCACGCGATAGACCGGCGAACGGGTCAGTTCGCGCAGGCGGTAGTCGGTGCTGCTCTGGATCTCCATCACCACGCAGTGCTGCTCGATCAACGCGATCGCGGGCAGGAAGCGCGCGCGTTGCAACCCGTCCTTGTAGAGGTTGGCGGGCGCGGTGTTGGAAGTCGTCACCAGCACCACGCCCTCGGCGAACAAGCGTTCGAGCAAACGCGCTAGCAGCATCGCGTCACCGATGTCGCTGACGAAGAACTCGTCCAGCACCAGCACGCGCATGTCGCGGCGCCATTCCTTGGCGATGATCGCCATCGGGTCGCGTTCGCCGGCATGTTGTTTCAGCCGCGCGTGGATTTCGCGCATGAAACGATGGAAGTGCGTGCGCCGTTTCTCGGGGAAGTCGAGACTGTCGTAGAAGATATCCACCAGAAACGTCTTGCCGCGCCCGACCCCGCCCCACAGGTACAAGCCATGGGTGGCCGATGCGGCGTCCCTACCGCCGAAGAGTCGGCCAAACAAGCCGGTCGGCGTTGCGGGCGCTTCGAGCGCGTCGTGTAGGCGATCCAGCTCCACCAGCACCGCACGCTGGGCCGGATCATCCTGCCACTCGCCGCGCGCGATGCCGGCGTCGTAGATCTGCGACGGCGTGGCGCTCATTCGGCAGGCGGATTGGGCAGCCAGTGACGGGCAGTATTCTTGATCGCGCCGCGCAGGTCCACCAGCTTGCGGTGGAAGAAGTGCGTGGTGCCCGGCATCTTCACCAGGGTGAGGCCGGCCGGCTGCAACTTCTCCAGCCAGGCGTAGACGGCCTGCGGGTCGACGATTTCGTCTTCCTCGCCCTGCACGACCAGCCATGGCATCGGCGGCACAGCCTGGTCGAAGTCCCAACGCCCGGCCGGCGGCGCCAGCGAGATCAACGCCGCCGGTTCCAGCGCGGTGCTCGACTGGATCGTGACATACGCGCCGAAGCTGAAACCGACCAGCCACAGCAGCGCGTCGGGGCGCGAGGTGCGCACCCACTCGGCGACCGTGCGCAGGTCATCGCGCTCGCCGCGGCCCTCGTCGAAGGTGCCGCCGGACTCGCCCGTGCCGCGGAAGTTGAAGCGCACCGTGGTGACGCCAAGCTCGCGCAGCGCACTCGCGGCCATCGTCACGACCTTGTTGTTCATCGTGCCGCCTTCGGTCGGCAGCGGATGACAGACGATGGCGACGACCGGTTGCGCGGCGACATCGGCCTCGGGGAATTCGACTTCGACCTGCAATGCGCCGACCGGCCCGGCCAGGGTCAGTGCGGCGTCTTGTTGGGGAAAGGTGGGTTGTTCCATCCGCACAGTTTATCCGGGCGGCGCAAACAGGCCTTCATCGCGTGCGCAGGCGCAGGTCGATCACCAACGGGTCGTGGTCGGAGCTGCGCAACGGGGTGACCGGTGCATCCGGGCGCTCCGGCACGTCCGGCTCATCGGCGTTGATGTGCCACTCGGCCGCGCCGGCCAGCCGCGCGGCCATCGCCGGGGTCAGCAGCGCATGGTCCAGACGCCCGGCCTGGCCGTCGTACACGTAGGAGTAGGGATGAATGATGCCGGCGTCGACGAAGGCATCGCGCCAGCCCTTCTCGCGCAGCCAGCGCGGCGGGTCTTCCATCGCATAGGCGTTGAGATCACCAAGGATCGCGACCGGCGCGTCGAGCGACGGGCCGATGCGCTGCCGCAGCCAGCCATCGACCAATCGGGCCGAGACAAGGCGCGCGGAGTTCCAGCATCCTTGGCCGTCACGCTGGTCGATATCCACGCCCTTCGCGTCGCGACATCCCTTCGACTTGAAGTGATTGGCGACGACCGTGAACACCGGGCCGGATCCCGCGCGGAAGGCCTGCAACAGCGGCGGGCGGCTGAGATCGGTGAACGGACCGTATTCGAAGGTGGCGGATGCATCGACCGGCTGCACTTTCGATGCGCGGTAGATCAATCCGACGCGGATCGAATCGGTGCTCGCGTTGTCCGGCATCGATATCGCGCGCCAGTCGCCGCCCTGCGCGGCATTGAGCGCCGCGACCAGTTGCGCCTCGGACGACAACGGGCCTGCGCCATCGTTTTCCAGCTCCATCAGCGCGACCACGTCGGCATCCAGCGCGGCAAGCGCGGCGACCAGCTTGGCGCGCTGGTGCAGGTAGGCCGCTTCGCTCTTGGCGCCGCGCTCGGTCGGGAAACCGCCGCCCTTGCCATCGCCGTTGAACAGGTTTTCCAGGTTCATCGCGGCGATGCGCACATCGCCCATGCGCGCGGGCGCGGACGGCACCCGGCTCGCCTCGACCGCCGGTGCCTGGCCCAGTTGCAGGCGATAGCGGCCGAAGCGTTCATCGACGATGCCGGTCACGCCTTTCATGGTGCTGCCGGTGCGCGGGATGTCGCGGCGCATCGCGGTATCGGCGTTGCCTTGCACGTCGCCATCGTCCAGCCACAGCTGGCGGGCGCGGTTCTGCCGGCCCACGGTGTTCGCCGCATCGCCCGGCAGGGCGATTTCGGTGGGCGCCCAGGCGCGACCCTCCAGCGCCACCTGCCACTCGCCGAAGCGCGCGGCGTTCTGCGTGCCGGTGATGGTCAGCACCTGTGGAAACCGCACCAGCATCGCCTCCAGCGATTCCCAGGCCGATGCATCCACGGGCACGGCGGCGAGCGACTGCGGCTTGGGCAAGGGCATCGGCGCCAGCGGCGTCAGCCCGGCGACTTCCAGCACGGTGACAGTGGAGTCCTTCTCGGTGCCCAGCTCGGCGACGCGGCCCTGCACGCGCACGTGATCGCCGATGAGCAGCGGGCCGCCGACACCGGACAGGAAGAGGGCATCGGAAGTCGCCGCATCGCCATCGGGCGCACCTTGCAGCGCCCACAGGCCGAGCCCCGGGGCGAAGTTGGCGGTCACGATGCCGTCCACGGTGACCTCGCGGCCTAGCATCGGGCTGGTCGGGCCATTGCCCTGCACCGCCCCGATCGGGGTCACCCCGCGCGGGGGCGGGAGGCTGGCGCAGGCGGCCAGTGTCAGGGCAAGCGCAAGAATCGATGCGGAACGACGGATGTGCATGGCAGTCGGGCGGCGGGGGCAGGCGCACAGTGTTTCATGCCGACGCGTCATCGCGCACCCCGAGCTCGCCATCTGCCTGCGCAAACGAAAACGCCGCCCGAAGGCGGCGTTGTGCGGAATCAGGCAGGGCTGATTACTTGCTCTGCTCGACCATCCACTCGACGGTCTTCTGCATCTGCTCGTCAGTGATGGCCGGGTTGCCGCCACGCGCGGGCATCACGCCCGTCGTGCCGGTGAAGCCCTCGGTGGCTTTCTGCACCAGCTCTTCCAGGCCCTGCTGGGCAACACGTGCACCGATGCCGGCGGCATCCAGCTTGGGCGCACCGCCGACACCGGCGGTATGGCAGGCCGTGCACAGCTGGTCGAAGATGACCTTGCCGTCCAGGGTGCCGCCATACGCGGCGTCCGCGGCGCCGGCAGCCTGCTGCGCGGCGGTGGCGGCGGCCTGCTGGGCGACGCCCTCGTCCCCGGCGAACACCGCGCCCACCGGGGCGATGCGCGCATCGATCTGGGCCTGGGCCTCGGCGGTCAGTTCGTGCGGCAACAGGTGGTTCAGGTGCCGGGCGAACAGGATCAGGATCACTGTCAACGTCAACAGGAAGAGGATGATCAGCGAGAATTTCTTGAGGAATACCGAGTCGTGTGTGTTCACGTGGCTAAGTCCCGCACGGCCCAAGCGGCCATGTTTCAGCCGCTCAGTATAAAGGCCGGCCGATGCGGCGGCCATAGCCCCGGCCAAATGTGCAGGCATGGGCGGCCAGGAGTAGCCTGCATGGGCGCCAGACAGGCGCGCAGCTAATGTCGGGGGGAACATGCAATCAAGGAAATGGGCAGCCGAATTCATCGGCACCTTCTGGCTGGTCCTGGGCGGTTGCGGCAGCGCCGTACTGGCCGCCAAGTTCGGCGGGGACGCCAATCCGCTCGGCATCGGGCACCTCGGCGTGGCGCTGGCCTTCGGCCTGACCGTGCTGACCGGGGCGTATGCGCTGGGGCACATCTCGGGCGGCCACTTCAACCCGGCGGTCAGCCTGGGCCTGTGGGCCGGCGGACGCTTCCCGGCGCGCGACCTGCCCGGCTACCTCATCGCCCAGGTGCTCGGCGGCATCGCGGCGGCGGCGCTGCTGTATTTCATCGCCACGGGCAACGGCACGGTGATCGGGCAGTCCGTGGTTG
This sequence comes from Lysobacteraceae bacterium, assembly GCA_014879375.1. Taxonomy (GTDB): domain Bacteria; phylum Pseudomonadota; class Gammaproteobacteria; order Xanthomonadales; family Xanthomonadaceae; genus Solilutibacter. Next base: position 2,924 of record JACSSF010000115.1, on the reverse strand, counting down.
GTGATCCGGCGACCGCGGGCACCTTCGCCACCAATGGCTACGGCAGCCTGTCGCCCGGCGGTTATGCGCTCGGCGCCGCGCTGGTGTGCGAGATCGTGATGACCGCGATGTTCCTGGTGGTGATCATGGGCAGCACCCATAGCCGCGCCCCGGCCGGTTTCGCGCCGATCGCGATCGGCCTGGCGCTGACCCTGATCCACCTGATCAGCATCCCGGTGACCAATACCTCGGTGAACCCGGCGCGCTCGACCGCGGTGGCCCTGTTCGCCGGCAGCGGCGCGATCTCACAGCTGTGGCTGTTCTGGGTCGCCCCGTTCATCGGCGCGGTGATCGGCGGCGGGCTGTACAAGTGGCTCTGCCCCGAGACCGGCCCGGACGTGGTCGGCAAGGGCTAAGTAGCAGCAAGATCCCCGGCGCGGCGCGGCCGCGTCGGGGCTTGGCCAATGAATCAAACCTGGTAGTAGTCGCGATACCAAGCCACGAAGTTGGCCACGCCCTGTTCGACCGGCACGCGCGGCCGGTAGCCGACATCGGCAATCAGATCGGAGACATCGGCCTCGGTATCCGGCACGTCGCCCGGCTGCAGCGGCAGCATCTCCAGCGTCGCCTTGCGACCCAGGCAATCCTCCAGCACCTCGATGTAACGCAGCAGCTCGACCGGCTGCTCGTTGCCAATGTTGTACAGGCGGAACGGCGCGACGCCGCTGGTGGCCGGGTCGGGCAATTCGCCGCTCCATGCCGGGTCGCGCGTAGGCGGATGGTCCAGGGTGCGGATGACGCCTTCGACGATGTCGTCGATGTAGGTGAAACTGCGTTTGTGGCGACCATGGTTGAACACGCGGATCGGCTCGCCGGCGAGGATCGCGCGGGTGAACAGGAACAGCGCCATGTCCGGGCGCCCCCACGGGCCATACACGGTGAAAAAACGCAGCCCCGTACACGGGAAGCCGTACAGATGCGCGTAGCTGTGCGCCATCTGCTCGTTTGCTTTCTTGGTGGCGGCGTAAAGCGTCAACGGATGCTCGGCCGAGACATGCTCGGAGAACGGCATCGCGGTGTTGGCGCCGTACACCGAGCTGGTCGAGGCATAGACCAGATGCTCGACATCAAAATGCCGGCAGCCTTCCAGCACGTGCAGGAAACCGGTGACGTTGCTGCTGATATAGATGTGCGGGTTCTGCGCCGCGTAGCGCACGCCGGCCTGCGCGGCCAGGTGCACCACCTTGCGCGGGCGGTACTGCGCGAACACCGCCTCCACCGCCGCGCGATCGGCCAGGTCCGCGGTGACGTGCGTGTAACCCGGCCGTGCCTGCAATCGCGCCAGCCGCGCTTCCTTCAGACTGACGTCGTAGTAATCGTTGAGATTGTCGAAGCCGATCACCCGCTCGCCGCGATCCAGCAAGCGATGCGCGACCTGCGAGCCGATGAAGCCGGCGCTGCCCGTGACCAATACGCTCATAGCCGACCATCCACCCGGTCACGTGGCAGCACCGATTTGACGTCGTACAGCACCGCGCCGGGCTTGCCCCAGCCGCGCAACGTGTCGACATCGACCTCCAGGAATTCGCGATGCGCGACGGCCAGCACGATCGCGTCGTACGTGTTCGCTGCAGGCGCATCGATCAAGGCGAGATCGTATTCGCGCAACGCTTCCTCCGTGTCCACGCGCGGATCATGCACGTCCACGGCCGCGCCTCGCTGGCGCAGCACGTCGATCACATCGACCACGCGCGTGTTGCGCAAATCCGGACAGTTCTCCTTGAACGCCAGGCCGAGCACCAGCACCCGCGCCGTCGCGACATCAACCCCGTTGCCCGCCATCAACGCGGCCACCTGCCCGGCGACATAGCCGCCCATGCCGTCGTTGGTGCGGCGGCCGGCGAGGATCACATCGGGATGATGGCCGACCTGCTGCGCCTTGTGGGTCAGATAGTACGGATCAACGCTGATGCAGTGCCCGCCGACCAACCCCGGACGGAACGGAATGAAATTCCACTTGGTCGCGGCGGCGTCCAGCACGTCCTGGGTGTCGATGCCGAGTTTGTCGAACAGGATCGCCAGGTCATTGACCAACGCGATGTTGAGGTCGCGCTGGGTGTTCTCGATGACTTTCGCCGCCTCGGCCACCTTGATGCTGGGCGCGCGATGGGTGCCCGCGGTGACGATGCTGGCGTAGAGCGCATCGACGAAATCGGCAACTTCACCGGTGGAGCCGGAAGTGACCTTGCGAATGTCGGTGAGGCGATGCGTGCGGTCGCCCGGGTTGATGCGCTCGGGGCTGTAGCCGCAGAAGAAGTCGTGGTTGAAACGCAGACCGGAGACGCGCTCGAGGATCGGCACGCAAATCTCCTCCGTGCAGCCCGGATAGACCGTGCTCTCGAAGACGACAAGGTTGCCGCGTCGCAGTACGCTGCCGACCGCCTGGCAGGCGCGCTCGAGCGGGCCAAGGTCCGGGCGCTTGTCCGCATCGATGGGCGTGGGTACCGTCACCACGAACACGTCACTGCCGGCGATCGATTCCAGCTCGTCGGTGAACCCGAGACGCGTGGCTGCGGCCAACTCTTCCGGCGTGACTTCCAGCGTGCCGTCGCGACCTTCGCGCAACTCGGTCACGCGACGGAGCTGGATGTCGTAACCGGTGGTCGGGTAACGCTTGCCGAATTCAACCGCCAGCGGCAAGCCGACGTAACCCAAGCCGATGACGGCGATGCGCGTGTCCGGGGAAAGGGTGAGTGCCATGCGGCGGCAAAGATAGCAGGTGCACGCATTCGTCCTGCCCGACGACGCCCGCCAAGCGGGCGGGCATGCGACAATGCCGCCCGTCTGCTTGTCAGGCGGCGGCCATTGCCGATACAACGCGCCCGTAGCTCAGCCGGATAGAGTAGTGGCTTCCGAAGCCATTGGTCGGGGGTTCGAATCCCTCC